>NZ_JAYMHD010000077.1:0-22816 GCF_035656535.1 Streptomyces sp. H51 | reverse complement strand
TGTGGTTGTCGGGGTGCGTTGTTCGGTCCTGCCTGGGCCTGTCGTCCGAGTGGTCGTCCGGGCCTGCCATTCGGTCCGGACGTCGGGTTCGTCAATCGGCCGGTTGTCCGGGCGCGTTGCTCGTTCCGCGCCGGGCCTGTCATCCGGGCGGTCGTCCGGGCCCGCCATTCGGCCTGGTCGTCTGCGTTCGTCAATCGACCGGTTGGCCGGGCGCGTTGCTCGGTCCGCGCCGGGCCTGTCGTCCGAGCGGTCGTCCGGATCTGTCACTCGGTCCGCCGTCCAGGCCCGTCAATCGGCTCGTCGTCCGCGCCCGTTGGCCGGGCCGTTGCTCGGGCCCGCCACCGGGCCCCCACTGGACCCGCCACTGGACCCGCCACCGGGCCCGCCACCCGGGCCCCTGGCCCGGGTCGGTGCACGGGTCGGTGCACGGGGTGGTGCCCAGGTCGGTGCTCGGCGCGGCCCGGGGCGGGTCTTACCGGCGCAGTGACTTGCCGAAGCCCGCGGCCAGCGGCATCCGCAGTCCCAGCGGCGGCGGAGCCGCGAACGCGTCCACCACCGGCCGGGAGAACGCCCGCCCGAACAGTGCCCCCATCACGAAGTCCTCCGCCAGCGCGTGCACTTCACTGCGGTACTGGTGCAGCCCGTGGCCGTCGGAGTGCACTTCGAACCGGCACACGTCCCGGTTCGCCTTCTTCGCGCGGGCCGCCAGCCGGAACGACAGCTCCGGATCGGTCCGCTCGTCGTTCGTGCCGTGCACGATCAGCACGCGCCGCCCCGCGAGCTGCTTCACCGGCTCCGGCGACGCCGCCACGTCCTCCTCCGGCAGCCAGGGGGCGATCGCCAGGACCGAGCTGACGGCCTCGTGTCCGGCCGCCCGCAGCGCGGCCCGGCCGCCCATGCCGACGCCGACGAGGCAGACCGGGACGTCGCCGTAGCGCCGGACGATCTCGTCGGCGGCCCAGGACGCGTCCTGGGCCAGATGGGCCTCGCTGCCGTTCCAGCCGCGGTAGCGGTAGTGCACGACATGCGTGGCCAGGCCCTCGTCCCGGCCGGCCCGCGCCAGCCTGCGGCCGAGCGCCCGCATGGAGGCGGTCGCCCACATGGGAGACGGCCTGCGCTCGGATGCCTCATCGCCGCTGGGGAGCAGCAGTACCGCCCCGCTCACGGCCGTCGGCTCCGGGCCGAGCGCTCTCCCCAGCCGGGCCCGCCGCACCGGCGTCGCTTGGTGTGCCATGACAGAACAGTGTCAGAAGGCCTGGTGTACGCCACCCTTCGGTGGGGTCACCGTTACGTATCGGCGCAGATGTACACCCTGTGATCTACGCGCGTAGGAGTTAGAGTGCGCCAATGACGAGCCAGACTGTCCAGAGTGGGAACACCCCGAGCTCCGACCAGATCCGCCGGGCACCCAAGGTTCTGCTGCACGATCACCTCGACGGCGGCCTCCGCCCCGGCACCGTCGCGGACCTCGCCCGCGAGCACGGGTACACCCAGCTCCCCGAGACCGATCCCGACAAGCTCGGCGTCTGGTTCCGCGAGGCCGCCGACTCCGGTTCGCTGGAGCGGTACCTGGAGACCTTCTCCCACACCGTCGGCGTGATGCAGACGCGGGACGCGCTGGTGCGGGTGGCCCGCGAATGCGCCGAGGACCTCGCCGAGGACGGCGTCGTCTACGCCGAGGTGCGCTACGCCCCCGAGCAGCACCTGGAGGGCGGGCTCAGCCTCGAAGAGGTCGTCGAGGCCGTCAACGAGGGCTTCCGGGAGGGGGAACGGATCGCCCGCGAGAACGGCCACCGCATCCGCGTCGGCGCCCTGCTCACCGCGATGCGGCACGCCGCCCGCGCCCTGGAGATCGCCGAACTGGCCAACCGCTACCGCGACCTGGGCGTCGTCGGCTTCGACATCGCTGGCGCCGAGGCCGGCTACCCGCCCACCCGGCACCTCGACGCCTTCGAGTACCTCAAGCGCGAGAACAACCACTTCACCATCCACGCCGGCGAGGCGTTCGGGCTGCCGTCCATCTGGCAGGCCCTGCAGTGGTGCGGCGCGGACCGGCTCGGGCACGGCGTGCGCATCATCGACGACATCGAGGTCCGTGCCGACGGTTCGGTCGGGCTCGGCCGGCTGGCCTCCTACGTGCGCGACAAGCGCATCCCGCTCGAACTGTGCCCCAGTTCCAACCTGCAGACCGGCGCGGCGTCCTCCTACGCCGAACACCCCATCGGGCTGCTGCGGCGGCTGCATTTCCGGGCCACGGTGAACACCGACAACCGGCTGATGTCGGGAACCAGCATGAGCCGCGAATTCGAGCACCTCGTCGAGGCGTTCGGCTACACGCTCGACGACATCCAGTGGTTCACCGTCAATGCGATGAAATCAGCATTCATTCCTTTCGATGAACGACTGGCGATGATCAATGACGTCATCAAGCCGGGATACGCGGCTCTGAAATCCGAATGGCTGTTCCGGGAAACCATCTCCACCAGCGGTTCTGCCGCGCAACAAGGCTGAACAGGGGGCCTCGGCGGCACGGAATGCGGACGGGTATTCACGGCCCGTCCGCATTTCGGTGTTTGCGGTGGGCGGTCGGCCGTGTTTACGGTCGTGGACCGCTCGCATCCCCGTCATCCCATTCAAGGACGCATTCACCATGAAGCAGTCTGCCGCCAAGACCCTCGGCGTCGCCGCCCTCGGTGCCGCCTTCGCCGCCGCCGGCGCGGGTGCCGCGAACGCCGCCCCGGCCCTCCCGGACTCCGGCCAGGCCCTGGGCGGCGTCACCAAGACCCTCCCCGTGGAGAACATGGGCAAGGCGGTGCCGACGGCCGGCCAGGCGCTGGCCCAGGCGCAGCCCGCGGCCCGCGACGGGCTGGCCGCGGCCCGGCCTGCCGTCGGGAACGTGCTCGCCCAGGGCCCCGCCGCGCCGGTCTCCGGGCTCCTCGGCGGCCTGCCACTGCAGGGGCTGCCCGTCAACGGCCTGCCCGTCAACGGCCTGCCGGTCAACGGCCTGCCGGTCAACGGTCTGCCGGTCGGCTGACCGCCCGCCGCCGAACACACCGGTGGGGCGCAGCCGTTGTCCACGGAGTGCGCCCCACCGGCGTTCGCGCGCGGCTCCGGCTCACCAGGCGCTGCGGGCCTTGTCCTCCGAGGGCAGCAGGATCCACAGCGCTATGTAGAGCAGGAACTGCGGGCCCGGCAGCAGGCAGGACAGCAGGAAGATCACCCGCATCGTCGTCGAGGAAGTGCCGAAGCGCCGCGCCAGCGCAGCACACACTCCGCCGATCATCCGGTCGTTCGTGGGGCGGGCAAGGGCGGTCATCGTAAGCGCTCCCCTTTGTCTGGGTCGGTGTGGGCCGGTTCGCTGCCCATCTGCCCTCAACGCTACGGTCCGCAACCGGACAAAGCATCACTCTAAGGAGCCATTCCGACCCTGGGCATCGTCGGGGTCCGACCCTGAGTCGGCTCCTCCTGCCGGACGGCCGTGCGGTGCCGGGTGTCGGACCTGCGGCGCAGCCGGGACCGTCCCGCGGGGACGACCGCCAGGTGGGCCACCGCCACGCCCAGGGTGTTCAGCAGCAGCGCGTCCACGTCCGGAACGCGGCCGGGCACGCCGGTCTGCAGGAGCGTGATGCCGAGGGAGACCAGGGCGCCGGCGGCGACCGTGCGCAGCAGGGAGCCGAGCGGGGAGGCATTCAGTCTGCCGTGGGCCGCCGGGAGCAGGACGCCGAGCGGGGCCAGCAGGCCGAGGCCCGCGCCGATGCGCCGGGCGGCCTCCATCCCGCCGAGCGCCAGGTCGGCACGGATGCCGGCGAACGGCCGGAGGTTCGCGGGCATCACCCACGGGACGTCCAGCGGACGCAGCGTGAGCCAGGCGACGAACGCGAGGTGTGCGACGAGGAGGACACCCCCTGTCACACGCATGCGGATCGCGGCGCTGCCGCCGATGGAGCCTTGACGCTGCACGCCCCCCAAGACGCGGCCCCTGGCCGGATCGGTTCCGCCTTACCCCCGGGTACCTGTACGAGGCGTGCGCCACACCCGGCGTACGCGCCCGTCACCCGCCGGTCGGCCCGAGTGCCCGAGTCCTCCGCCCGCGACGAACGGACCGGACCGCGCGTCCACCGTGCGGCGGCTCAGCCGTCGCCCGCTCCGGGCGGACCGGGCCCGCCGGACGGACTGCGCGGGCCGGGTGGCCCCGCCGGACGGACCGGGCGGATCAGGAGACCGGGCGGACCGGGCGGATCAGGAGACCGGGCGAATCGCGCGGACCGGGCGGACCGCGCGGTCAGCCGTTGGTCACCGTGCTGGAGGGCGGCCGCTCGGTGCCCGGGCGGGAGCGGACCTCGTCGGTGCACCGGTAGCGGCGCGGCGGAGCGGAGCCCGGACCGCCGAGGACCACCGAGCCGTCGCTCTCGGCGGCCGCCGAGTCGGAGAACGTGCACACGACCTGGGCGAGCGCGGCCGAGGTCAGGTCGCCGGGCGCGAGGCTCAGGCGCAGCGCGTCCGCCGGGTCGCCGGCCCGCGGCCCGCGCGCGGTCATGCCGCCGCGCACGTCCGTGACGTACCCGTCCGCCTGCTCGGCGGACGACGGCGTCGCGGCGAGTTCGTCGAGCAGTTCCTGTGCCACCAGCACCCGCCGCCGGGCGTCCGCCGTGCCGTCCGGGACGCGCACCGACCTGTCGACGGCGACCAGCGACGAGCCGCACAGCAGGAACACCCGGACGTCCAGCCCGCCCGACGGCTGAGCGGAGACGTCCGGCCCGGCCGACGAGCACTGCACCCGGGAGGGCGCCGGCCCGAAGTCCGTCGGCACCTCGGTGGCCCGTATGCCGCACCCGGACAGCAGCACGGCCAGCACGGGAAGCGCCAGCAGGCGCCGTACGGTCATCAGGATCCCCCCTTCCTGCCCGCGCCCTCGGCGGTCTCCTCCGTCAGCGAGGAGGCGTCCCGCGGCAGCCGCAGCGTGAACACCGCGCCGCCGTCGGGTGAGTTGGCGGCGGTGATCTCGCCGCCGTGGATGTGGGCGTTCTCCAGGGCGATGGACAGGCCCAGGCCGCTGCCCTCGGACCGCGGCCGGGAGGCGCTCGCCTTGTAGAAGCGGTCGAAGACGTGCGGCAGGACGTCCTCGGGGATGCCGGGGCCGTGGTCGCGCACCTCGATGACGATCTCGTCGGCCGCCTCGCGGACGGACACCCGCACCGGGGAGCCGCCGTGCTTGAGGGCGTTGCCGATGAGGTTGGCGAGGATCACGTCGAGGCGGCGCGGGTCGAGCCGGGCGTGCAGGCCGCGCGCGGCGTCCAGGTCCACGGCGTCCAGCCAGGCCCGCGCGTCTATGCAGGCGGTGATCTGGTCGGCGAGGTCGACGTCGTCCAGGACCAGCCGGGCGGTGCCCGCGTCGAACCGGGTGACCTCCATGAGGTTCTCGACCAGGTCGTTCAGCCGCCGGGTCTCGCTGACGACCAGGCGCACGGCGGGCTCGACCATCGGGTCGATGCCGCCGCCCTCCGACTCCAGTTCCTCCTCCAGCACCTCGGTCACGGCGGTGATGGCGGTGAGCGGCGTCCGCAGTTCGTGGCTCATGTCCGCGACGAAGCGGCGGGACGCCTCGTCGCGCGCGGCCATGTCGGCGACCCGTTTCTCCAGCGCCTCGGCCGCGTTGTTGAACGTCCGCGACAGGTCGGCGAGTTCGTCGGTGCCGGACACGCGCAGCCGGGTGTCCAGCCTGCCCTCACCGAGGCGCCGGGCGGCCACGCCGAGCCGGTGCACCGGCTTCAGCACGGTCGTCGCGGCGGCCTGCGCGAGCAGCGCGGAACCGATCAGGGCCAGCCCGGTGGCGATGCCGAGCGACCAGGCCAGCGAGTTGAGGTCCTTCGCCTCCGGCTCCAGCGACTTGCGCATGTAACCGGTCGTGCCGCCGCCGATCACCTTCGCGCCGGCCACCAGGTACGGCGTGCCGTGCTCGACCACGCGCTGCCAGTACAGGTGGTAGGCGTACTTGTCGCGGGAGCCGGCCGTGTGCTGCTTGTCCACCGCCGCGCGCAGCGACTCGGGCACGTCCCGCAGCGAGAAGCCGTTCAGGGTGCCCGAGGTGCCGTAGACGGTCGTGCCGTCGGTGTCCTCCGCCACCAGCAGCACGCTGAAGCGCTGGCTGCTGTCCGCCATCTGGCCTGCGGTGCGTTGCAGTTGGTCCTGCGAGGGCTGCCCGGGAAGGGCGCCAGCGTGGTTCTGCATCTCCTGCTGGAAGTCGCGCAGCACCGCGTCCTGGGCGCGGGTGAGGACGGCCTCCCGGTTGAGCCAGTACGCGATTCCGGACGCCGACACGGCGGCGGTCAGCGCCACCAGACCGAACACGACCACCAGCCGCAGCCGCAGGCTGGTGAAGCGCAGCCGCGACCAGACTCCCTTGCGCGCCGCGGACCAGCCGCGGAACCCCCCGTTCACTCGCGTCACTGAGGCGCGTCCAGCCGGTAGCCGACGCCACGGACGGTACGGATCAGCGTCGGCGACGACGGAACGTCCTCCACCTTGGCGCGCAGCCGCTGGACGCAGGCGTCCACGAGCCGCGAGTCGCCGAGGTAGTCGTGCTCCCACACCAGCCGCAGCAACTGCTGCCGCGACAGCGCCTGCCCGGGCCGCCGGCTCAGCTCCAGCAGCAGCCGGAGTTCGGTCGGGGTGAGCTGCAGGTCCTCGCCGTTCTTCGTCACCGTCATCGCCGCGCGGTCGATGACGAGGCTGCCGAAGGCCGCCGCGTCGTTCGCCTCCCGCTCGCCGCGCCGCAGCACGGCCCGGATCCGGGCGTCGAGCACCCGCCCCTGCACGGGCTTGACGACGTAGTCGTCGGCGCCGGACTCCAGCCCGACCACCACGTCGATGTCGTCGCTGCGCGCGGTCAGCAGGATGATCGGCAACTGGTCGGTGCGCCGGATGCGCCGGCACACCTCGAAGCCGTCGATGCCGGGCAGCATCACGTCCAGCACGATGAGGTCCGGCCGCTGCTCGCGCAGCAGTTTCAGGCCGTCCTCACCGGTGGCAGCAGTGGCGACCCGGTGTCCCTGGCGCGTCAGTGAGAGCTCCAGGGCCGTCCGGATGGCGTCGTCGTCCTCGATCAGCAACAGGGAAGGCACGAGGCTCATTCTGGCCCATGCACGGTCGGTCTTTCGACACCTGTACAGGTAACGGGCCTTTACCGCTTTTCTCTGTGACCGCGCCGTGTCCCCGCCGATGCCGGGCCCTGTGACAGGTCTGTGACAGTCGGCGGACACGGCGATGAAGGTGCGGCGGCAAGCTTTTGGTCACAGGCAGGAACCACCGCCTGAGCAAGCAGAACACGGGAAGTCCACGACGGGGGGCGCGAGATGAACACGCTGCACAGCACCAGCACCAGCGCAGTGGTCACGCGCCTGCACGACGTGACCCGGGGTTCCGAGAAGTCCGGTGCCGCCGTGAGCGGGCGGGGGTGCGCTCGCGGCGGCACTGGGCGTCAGCACACCACTTATGCGCAGCAAGGGCATCAGCCCTACATCGCGGTGTGTGACGCACACACGGGGGAGAAGCACGGGGGAGCCGCGTACGGGGAGGACCTGGGGGAGCGTCGTTCACTGTCGGAGGCCGCAGATGCCGAAGCGGCGTTCACCGCCTACGTCCAGGAGCGCCGCGCCTCCCTGTACGCAACCGCCTACCACCTGACCGGCGACCGCTTCGAGGCCGAGGACCTGCTGCAGAGCGCGCTGTTCTCGACGTACCGGGCGTGGGACCGGATCAGCGACAAGGCGGCGGTCGGCGGATACCTCCGCCGCACGATGACGAACCTGCACATCAGCGCGTGGCGCCGCCGCAAGCTGAACGAGTACCCGACCGAGGAACTGCCGGAGACGCCCGGCGACACGGACGCGATGCGCGGCACCGAACTGCGCGCGGTCCTGTGGCAGGCGCTGGCCCGGCTGCCCGAACTCCAGCGGACGATGCTGGTCCTGCGCTACTACGAGGGCCGTACCGACCCGGAGATCGCGGAGATCCTCGACATCAGCGTCGGCACGGTCAAGTCCAGCATCTGGCGCTCACTGCGCCGGCTGCGCGAGGACGAGGTCCTCAGCTTCGGCCGTGACGAGGAGGACGCCTTCGGCGAACTCGTCGCCTGAGGGCAGGGGGGAACGGGGAAACGGGGGGGGACAACGGGGGAATCGGGGGACGGGGGACGCACCGGCCCGTGGCCACGGGGGACACGGGCCACGGGGGATGCGTGTCACGGGGGAGCGACACCCCCTTGATCCACGGGGGACACGGGGATCAAGGGGGAGCAGGACGAGGGGGTCCACGGGGGCGCGGGGGAGCACCACGGGGACACCCGACGGGGGACAACGGGGACAACGGGGGACAACGGGGGAAGCGGGGCTGGAGGGCCGGGGGGTCCGTCCAGCCCCGCTCCCGTGTGCGCTCAGCCGACCTGCGCGTCGGGAGCGGGCGCCGCCGGCCGGCGGTCCGCCGCGGCGGCCGCGGCGAGGCGGCCCAGGGCCTCGTCCTTGTCGCAGGGGTGTGCGCCCAACGCGGTCTGGCGGGCGATGATCGAGCGCTCCCGCCGCAGCAGCCGCCAGCCGCGGCGCAGCAGGAACGGCACCGACTTGCGGCCCTCCTTCAGGTCCCGCAGGAAACGCCGGCGGAACGTGCGCACCGGGCCGCGGCTCAGGCACAGCGCGTCGGCCAGCAGTCCCGCCTCCCGGCAGCGGGCGATGATCTCGGCGGCGAAGATGCCCTCCGCTATGAACAGCGGGGTCCGCCCGATGCCGACGGTGTCCTCGCCGGTGCGGGCGCTGAGGGCGATGTCGTAGACGGGGACGTTCGTCCGGCCCGTGCCGCACAGTTCGGCGATCGCGGCGACGGCCGTGTCGGCGTCCCAGGAGTCCGGGTGGTCCCAGTCGATGTCGGAGCTCCCCGCCACCAGCGGCAGCGTCGGGTCGTCGCCCTCCTTGTAGAAGTCGTCCAGGCGCAGCACGGGCAGTCCGGAGCGGGCTGCGACGAGGGACTTGCCCGAACCCGAGGGACCGCAGAGCAGCACGACACGGGCGAAGGAGGGGAGTTGGATGCTCACGGGACACCAGTTTGACGTATTCCGTACGCCTTGCCGACCCCGCGGGTCGTCTTTGGAGCGAGCGTCACACGTCAACTACCCTGCGTGTCTGTCCGATCACATTCCGATCGCGCCCGATCGCGTCGAGCTTCAGAAGGTGGCCCCAGACATGGCACGACACGCGTCCCCCTCCCGCCCGGCCGTCCGGCGC
Source organism: Streptomyces sp. H51 (assembly GCF_035656535.1). Classification (NCBI taxonomy): domain Bacteria; kingdom Bacillati; phylum Actinomycetota; class Actinomycetes; order Kitasatosporales; family Streptomycetaceae; genus Streptomyces; species Streptomyces sp. H51. The sequence goes on along the minus strand of NZ_JAYMHD010000077.1, from coordinate 13,544 downwards.
GCCCTGCTCGCCCTCGCGACGACGGGGGTGGCGCTCGGCGCGGGTGCGGCGACGGCGTCGGCGGACGCCCGGCCGGTGGTGGACGTGCCGCACACGCTGCCCGCCTCCCTCGGCGAGACCGACCCGCAGGCCGGGACCCAGGCGCTGACCGGCACGGTCGGCCACGTCACCGGCCCGGTCGCCGGCCTGAAGCCCAACCCCCTCGCCGGCACCGGCGTCGACCCGCTCGACAACGGCGTCGCCACCCAGCTCGACGACTTCCGCCCACTGTCCTCCCAGGCGCTGACCCGCCCGGTCGCCGAGGCGGAATCCATCGGCGCGATCCCGGTACTGGGGCAGGCGACCACCCTGCTGGGCGGCTGACCCACGACGCACGCACGGGAGCCGCGCCCTCGAAGGGGGGCGCGGCTCCCGTGTTCCGTCAGGGCGTGGTGTCCTCGGACGGCCGGGCGGCGCGGTTCCCGCGCGGGTGGCTCAGTACGACGAGCCCGACGCGCCCAGGGAACCCGTCGGGTGCCAGACCGTCTTGGTCTCCAGGAACGCCGTCATGCGCTCGGTGCCCGGAGTTGCCGTCCAGTTGTCCACAGGCTGTGGACGGAGGGCGCGCTTGAGGTTGTCCGCCGCCGCGGTCTCCAGCTCCTTCGCGAGGACGTCGTCCGCGCCCGCGAGGTCGATCGCGTTGACGTCCATGTGGGCCGCGAGCGGTGCCGCGATCTCGGCCGTGCGGCCGGAGAGGACGTTGACGACGCCGCCGGGCAGGTCGGAGGTGGCCAGCACCTCACCCAGGGAGAGCGCCGGGAGCGGCGCCCGCTCGGAGGCGATCACGACCGCCGTGTTGCCGGTGGCGATCACCGGGGCGACCACCGACACCAGGCCCAGGAACGACGACTCCTGCGGCGCGAGGACGGCGACCACGCCGGTCGGCTCGGGGGAGGAGAGGTTGAAGAACGGGCCCGCGACCGGGTTGGCCGCGCCGGTCACCTGCGCGATCTTGTCGGTCCACCCGGCGTACCACACCCAGCGGTCGACCGCAGCGTCCACCTGGGCGGCCGCCTTGGACTTCGACAGGCCCTCGGCGTCGGCGACCTCGCGCACGAACTGGTCCCGGCGCCCCTCCAGCATCTCCGCGATCCGGTAGAGCACCTGGCCGCGGTTGTACGCCGTCGCGCCGGACCAGGCGCCGAACGCCTTGCGCGCGGCGACCACCGCGTCCCGGGCGTCCTTGCGGGAGGACTGCGGCGCGTTGGCCAGCCAGTTGCCCTTTGCGTCGGTCACCTCGTACACCCGGCCGCTCTCGGAACGCGGGAACTTGCCGCCCACGTACAGCTTGTAGGTCTTGAAGACGGACAGCCGCCCGGCCGTCTCGGACTTGTCAGACATCGAGGTACGCCTCCAGGCCGTGGCGGCCGCCCTCGCGGCCGAAGCCCGACTCCTTGTAGCCGCCGAACGGCGCGGCCGGGTCGAACTTGTTGAACGTGTTGGACCAGATCACGCCCGCGCGCAGCTTCCGCGCCACCGCGAGCACCCGCGAGCCCTTCTCCGACCAGATGCCCGCCGACAGGCCGTACTGGGTGTTGTTGGCCTTGGCGACGGCCTCGTCGGGCGTGCGGAAGGTCAGCACCGAGAGCACCGGGCCGAAGATCTCCTCGCGGGCGACGGTGTGCGCCTGGGTGACGTCGGTGAACAGCGTCGGCGCGAACCAGTAACCGGACGACGGCAGTTCGCAGGCGGGCGACCAGCGCTCGGCGCCCTCCGCCTCGCCCCGCTCGACGAGCGAGGTGATCCGGGCGAGCTGCTCGGCCGAGTTGATCGCGCCGATGTCCGTGTTCTTGTCGAGCGGGTCGCCCAGGCGCAGCGTCGACAGGCGGCGCTTGAGGGAGTCCAGCAGCTCGTCCCGGATCGACTCCTGGACCAGCAGCCGCGAGCCCGCGCAACACACCTGGCCCTGGTTGAAGAAGATGCCGGTGACGATGCCCTCGACGGCCTGGTCGACCGGGGCGTCGTCGAACACGATGTTGGCGCCCTTGCCGCCCAGTTCCAGGGTGAGCTTCTTGCGGGTGCCCGCGACGGCCCGCGCGATCTCCTTGCCGACGGGCGTGGAGCCGGTGAAGGCGACCTTGTCCACGTCCGGGTGGGCGACCAGCGCGGCGCCCGTGTCGCCGTACCCGGGAAGGATGTTGACGACGCCCTTCGGCAGGCCCGCCTGGCGGCAGACGTCCGCGAAGAACAGGGCGCTCAACGGCGTGGTCTCGGCCGGCTTCAGGACGACCGTGTTGCCGGTCGCCAGCGCCGGGGCGACCTTCCACGCCAGCATCAGCAGCGGGAAGTTCCAGGGGATGACCTGGCCGGCCACGCCCAGCGGCTTCGGGGACGGGCCGAAACCGGCGTGCTCCAGCTTGTCGGCCCAGCCCGCGTGGTAGAAGAAGTGCGCCGCGACCAGGGGCAGGTCGGTGTCGCGGGTCTCCCGGATCGGCTTGCCGTTGTCCAGCGTCTCCAGCACCGCCAGCTCGCGGCTGCGCTCCTGGATGATCCGGGCGATGCGGAACAGGTACTTGGCGCGCTCGGAGCCGGGCAGTGCCGACCACTTCTCGAACGCCCTGCGGGCGGCCTTCACCGCGCGGTCGACGTCCGCCTCACCGGCCTGCGCGACCTCCGACAGCACCTCCTCCGTGCTGGGGGAGACCGTCTTGAAGACCCTGCCGTCGGCCGCCTCGGCGAACTCGCCGTCGATGAAGAGGCCGTAGGAGGGCGCGATGTCCACGATCGCGCGGGACTCGGGAGCCGGTGCGTAGGTGAATGCCGACGTCTGCAATTCCATGTCCATGGTGTCTCAGTCCACCGTCACGTAGTCGGGGCCGGAGTAGCGTCCGGTGGCCAGCTTCTGACGCTGCATCAACAGGTCGTTCAGCAGCGAGGAGGCGCCGAAGCGGAACCAGTGGTTGTCCAGCCAGTCCCCGCCGACGGTCTCGTTGACCAGCACCAGGAACTTGATCGCGTCCTTGCTGGTACGGATGCCGCCGGCCGGCTTCACCCCGACCTGGACGCCGGTCTGCGCACGGAAGTCGCGGACCGCCTCCAGCATCAGGAGCGTGTTCGCGGGCGTGGCGTTCACCGCCACCTTGCCGGTGGACGTCTTGATGAAGTCCGCGCCCGCCAGCATGCCGAGCCAGGAGGCGCGGCGGATGTTGTCGTACGTCGACAGCTCGCCGGTCTCGAAGATGACCTTCAGGCGGGCGTGCGCGCCGCAGGCCTCCTTCACCGCGGTGATCTCGTCGTACACCTTCACATAGTGCCCCGCGAGGAACGCCCCCCGGTCGATGACCATGTCGATCTCGTCGGCGCCCGCGGACACGGCCTCCCGCACGTCCGCCAGCTTCACGGACAGCGCGGCGCGGCCCGCCGGGAAGGCGGTGGCGACCGACGCGACCTTCACCGAGGAGCCGGCGACGGCCTCCTTGGCGACGGCCACCATGTCGGGGTAGACGCACACCGCCGCCGTCGCGGGCGTGGCGGGGTCCGTCGGGTCGGGGTGGACCGCCTTGGCGCCGAGCGCCCGGACCTTGCCCGGGGTGTCCGCGCCTTCCAGGGTCGTCAGGTCGACCATCGAGATGGCGAGGTCGATGGCGTAGGCCTTCGCGGTCGTCTTGATGGAACGGGTGCCGAGCGAGGCGGCGCGCGCCTCGAGGCCGACCGCGTCGACGCCGGGCAGCCCGTGCAGGAAACGGCGCAGCGCGCCGTCGGACGCGGTGACGTCCGCGAGGGCGTGGGCCTGGGCGCCGGGGACGCCTCCCACGCGTTCGGCGGTGGCGGAGGGTGCGTTGATGGGCATGGTCACCAGACGAGCATATCTACGCGCGTAGCGGCTGTACACCCCGGGAGAACCGGCGACTGCGGGGCCGGGCGGGTGCGGAAGGCGGGTGCGGACGGCGGGTGCGGCGGCAGCGGGTGGGCGGGGTCGGGTGGTGGCGCGTTGACCCGGTGACGCGGTGACGCGGTGGCGCGGTGGCCCGGTGGCGCGGTGGCGCGGACTGCGGCCGGGCGGATACGGGCGGCGGCCTGGCGGGTGGGGGTGCGGGTGCGGGTGGGGGCCGGGCGGCGTGGTGGGAGGCCGGTGGCAGCGGGCGGTGGCCGGGTGACCGGCCGGTCCGCACGTGCGTGCGGCACAATCGGCACCATGACGACCCCCGAGCCCCAGTCATCAGCACCGCAGCCCCCGGCAGCCCAGCACAGGGACCGCGTCTACCGGTCGCCCGCCGGCATCGCGAGCGGTGTCCTGCTGCTCGCCATCGTCGTCTGGCTCGGCATCGACGCGATCGTCGCCGGACACGGGCGCACCCCCTGGCTGGCGCTGGCCTCGCTGCTCCTGGTCGTGCCGCCGGTCGTCGCCTTCAGCCTGCGCCCCGCCGTCTACGCCGACGAGGACCGGCTGCGCATCCGCAACCCCCTGCGCGTCGTCGTGCTGCCGTGGGGGCAGATCGCCTCGCTGCGCTCCGGCTACTCCAACGAGGTGGTCGCCGAGTCCGGCGCCAAATACCAGTTGTGGGCCATCCCCGTTTCCCTGCGGGCGCGCAAGAAGGCGGCCCGCCGGGAGGACCGCGCGTCGGCGGAGCGGGCCGGGGCGAAGACGGGCCGCGGTGGCCGCGCCGGCCGCGGCGGGGCGTTCGGAGCCGGGCAGATGTTCGGCGGGTCCGGGCGCGCGGCGGTTCCGGACGCGCCCGTGCGCGCCGAGACCGACAAGGTCATGGACGACCTGCGCGAGCTGCTGGAGACCCGGGGACAGGCGGAGACGGCCCAGGGCGAGGTGACCGTGCGCTGGGCGTACGAGATCGCGGCTCCGACGCTGGCCGGCGCGGTGCTGCTGGCGGTGCTGCTCGCGACGGGCTGACGAGGACCGGGGCCGCCGCTCCCGGTGCTGCCCGTGGGGCCGCTCAGGGTGCGCCCGGCCACAGCAGGGCCATGTGGGCGCCCCAGTACGCCGAGCCCAGCACGGCCGCCGTCAGGAACAGCGCGCGGTACCTGCGGGAGGCGCGGGTCAGGTGCAGGGCGAGCGGCATCAGCAGCGGGAAGCCCGGCATCAGGAAGCGGGCGCGCGGGAAGTAGACGCCGCCGCTGCCCAGCACGATCACCAGCAGCACGCCCGTGAACACCAGCAGGGGCAGCGGCTGGCGGTCCCCCACCGACAGGGCGAACAGCACCACCGACGCGATCAGCGTGCCCGTCACCATCACCAGGAACAGGTGCGGCCGCGGGTCCGAGGCCAGCATCTCCCGGATCCGGCGCACCGTCTCCCGGCCGCCGTCCAGCTCGTTGCGCCACAGCCGTTGCACGGCGAAGTAGCCGTCCCAGCGGCCCAGCCGCCGGCCCACCCAGCCGACGTACCCGCACCAGCCCAGCGGCGCCAGGACGGCGGCCGCGAGCAGGCGGGCGTCGAACGGGCGGCGGCGTACGGCGAGCAGCGCCCACCCGGCGACGGCGGCCGCCACCGCGACACCGGTCGGCCGGGTCAGGCCCGCCAGGCTCGCCAGCCAGGCCGCGGTGAGCGGACGGTCGATGAGCACCGCGTACAGCGCCCACGCGGCGAACGCCGTGAAGAGGGACTCGGTGTAGCCCATCCACTGCACCAGGCCGACCGGGAGGGCTGCCCACAGGACGGTGAGCAGTACGCCGGTCCGGTGGCCGTGCAGCCGGTCGCCGACCGCGAACACGCCCCAGGCGGCGGTCAGTGACGCCAGGACCGCGATGCCCAGGCCGGTGGAGGCGCGGCTGCCGGGGGTGAGCACCGCGACCGCCTTCACCAGGTACGGGTACAGCGGGAAGAAGGCCAGGTTGTTGGCGTTGTACGCGGTGCCGAGCTCATGGGCGTAGCCGTGGTCGGCGATGCCGAGGTACCAGTCGGCGTCCCAGTGCAGCGCCAGCACCGGCCAGACGCCGTGGTGCCGGCGGTGGGCCCACAGGGCCAGCACGGCCAGGCCCGCCAACCGCACGGCGAGGTAGGCGAGCAGGGCCGGGGCCGCCCGGCGCAGCGCCGCGCGCGGCCGGGACGGCGGCGGCGCCTGCGGGGGCGGGGAGCCCGGGGATGCGGTCGCTCGGGGTGTCGGCCGGAATGCGGTCGTGGACACGGCGGCGGCTCCAGGCTGGCTCGGCGGTGCGTTTCCGCTCCACCGTTGCCCGGCGGCCGGTCCGGAGCGTGGAGCCCGGGTCAACAGACCGGGGAAAACCACCCGACGGGGTGCCCCCCGGACGGCGCAAAGGGGGGCACCCCGTCGGGTGCGGGCCGAAGGCCGCCCGGTCGGGTGCGGCCCGGGGCCCGGCACGGGCCGGAATCCGGGCACGGACCCCGGCCCGTACCGGAGCCAGGCGCGGCCCGGGGTCCGGACACGGCCCGGACGCCGGATGCGGGCCTGACTCCGATGCGGTCCGGAGTCCGCGTACGGCCCGGAGTCCGCGTCGGCCCAAGTCCGCGTACGGCCCGGAGTCCGCGTCGGCCCAAGTCCGCGTACGGCCCAAGTCCGCGTACGGCCTGGAGTCCGCGTCGGCCCAAGTCCGCGTACGGCCCGGAGTCCGGATGCGGGTCCAACTCCGGATGCGGTCCGGAGTCCGCGTACGGTCCGGAGTCCAGGTGCGGCCCGTAGGGCGGGTGCGGCCCGGAGTCCGGATACGGGTCAGATGCCGGCCGCCGCCGACAGGTCCCGCCGGATGTCCGCCAGCAGGCCGGCCGCCCTGGCGCGGGCCGCGGGCAGGTCGGCGTGCGCGGAGACGGGGACGACGACCTCCAGGTAGCACTTCAGCTTCGGCTCGGTGCCGCTCGGGCGGACGACGACGCGGGCCCCGTCGAGGGTGTAGCGCAGCCCGTCCGTCGGCGGCAGCCGGTCCGTGCCCCGCGTGAGGTCCTCGGCCTTCGTGACGGTCAGGCCCGCGAGCTCGGCCGGGGGCCGCTCGCGCAGGCGCCGCATCGCGTCGGCGATGAGCGACAGGTCCTCGACGCGCACCGAGAGCTGGTCTGTGGCGTGCAGCCCGTGCTCCACGGCGAGGTCGTCGAGCAGGTCGGGCAGCGTGCGGCCCTGCTCCTTGAGGACGGAGGCCAGTTCGGTGATCAGCAGGGCGGCGGTGATGCCGTCCTTGTCGCGCACGCCGTCGGGGTCGACGCAGTAGCCGAGCGCCTCCTCGTAGCCGTAGCGCAGGCCCTCGACGCGGGAGATCCACTTGAAACCGGTGAGGGTCTCCTCGTACGGCAGGCCGGCCCGCCCGGCGATCCGGCCGAGGAGGGAGGAGGAGACGATGGACTCGGCGAGGGTGCCCCGCGCCCCGCTGCGCACCAGGTGGGCGGCGAGGAGCGCGCCCACCTCGTCGCCGCGCAGCATCCGCCACTCGCCGCCGTCCTTGACGGCCACCGCCAGGCGGTCGGCGTCCGGGTCGTTGGCGACGATCAGATCGGGGTCCGTCTCGCGGGCCCGCGCGAAGGCCAGGTCCATGGCGCCGGGCTCTTCCGGGTTGGGGAAGGCCACGGTCGGGAAGTCCGGGTCGGGCTCGGCCTGCTCGGCGACGAGGACGGGCTCCGGGAACCCGGCACGGGCGAACGCCGCCAGCAGCACGTCCTTGCCCACACCGTGCATCGCCGTGTAGACGGTGCGGGCGGTGCGCGGGGAGCCGTCGGCGAGGACGGCGTCCGTGCGGGCGAGGTAGGCGTCCAGGACGGAGTCGTCCAGGGTCTGCCAGCCGGACTCCGGGCGCGGGACGTCGTGCAGGGAGGCGATCGCGGCGATCTCGGCGGCGATCTCCGCGTCGGCCGGCGGGACGATCTGCGAGCCGTCGCCGAGGTAGACCTTGTAGCCGTTGTCCCGGGGCGGGTTGTGGCTGGCGGTGACCTCCACGCCGGCGACCGCGCCGAGGTGCCGGATGGCGAAGGCGAGCACCGGGGTCGGCAGCGGGCGGGGGAGCACGGCGGCGCGCAGCCCCGCTCCGGTCACGACCGCGGCCGTGTCGCGGGCGAAGTCGGCGGACTTGTGCCGGGCGTCGTAGCCGATGACGACGAGGCCGCCGGTGTCGCCCTTCTTCTTCAGGTACGCCGCGAGGCCGGCGGCCGCGCGGATGACGACCGCGCGGTTCATGCGCAGGGGACCGGCGCCGAGTTCGCCGCGCAGGCCCGCGGTGCCGAACTGGAGGGTGCCGCTGAAGCGGGCCGACAGTTCCGTCACGTCACCGGCCTCGAGGAGCTTGCCCAGCTCCTCGCGGGTGTCCGGGTCGGGATCCTCGGCGAGCCAGGTCCGGGCCCGGGCGAAGAGTTCGTCGTGCACGTCGGGTCAACCTCCGGTTGCTTGTCGATGCCGGTCACGGCCGGTCACGCATTGTCCACTCCGGTCCACTCCAGCGAGTGCCGGGAGCTGTCAGAGCCGGCCGAGCACCTGCGCCAGCAGCGCGCCCATCCGCGCCGCGCTGTCCCGCCCGGCCTGCAGGACCTCCTCGTGGTTCAGCGGCTCCCCCGTCATGCCCGCCGCGAGGTTGGTCACCAGGGAGATGCCCAGCACCTCGGCCCCCGCCTCACGCGCCGCGATCGCCTCGAGCACCGTCGACATGCCCACCAGGTCCGCGCCGATGACCCGGGCCATCCGGATCTCGGCCGGGGTCTCGTAGTGCGGGCCGGGGAACTGGGCGTAGACGCCCTCCTCCAGGCTCGGGTCGATCTCCTTGCACAGCGCGCGCAGCCGCGGCGAGTACAGGTCCGTCAGGTCGACGAAGTTCGCGCCGACGATGGGGGAGGTGGCGGTGAGGTTGATGTGGTCGCTGATCAGGACCGGCTGGCCGGGGCGCATGCCCTCGCGCAGGCCTCCGCAGCCGTTGGTGAGGACGACGGTCTTGCAGCCGGCCGCCACGGCCGTGCGCACCCCGTGCGCGACCGCGGCGACACCGCGGCCCTCGTAGTAATGCGTCCGCCCGAGGAAGACCAGGGCGCGCTTGTCGCCGGTCCGGTACGAGCGGACGGTGCCGCCGTGTCCCTCCACCGCCGGCGCCGGGAAGCCGGGCAGGTCGGTCACCGGGAACTCGGCGTCGGGGGCGCCGAGGGCGTCCACGGCCGGCGCCCAGCCGGAGCCCATCACGAGGGCGACGTCGTGGGTCTCGGCGCCGGTGAGTTCGCGCAGTCGCGCGGCGGCGGCGTCGGCGGCCGCGTGGGGGTCGCCCTGGATGTCGTCCGGAAGAAGAGATGCGTTCACGCCGATGAGGGTAACCGCTCAGGGCCTACGCGCGTAGATGGTTGGCGCGACGCGTTGGCGATCGTTGTCTTGTCGTTTTCAACGAACGGCGTCACACAACGGGATGTTCTGCGCCCGCTGCGGACGGAACGTTCGCGCTGCCTTCGCGCTGCCTTCGCCCTGCCTTCGTGATGTCTTCGCCCGGCCGTGCTCGGCGGGGAGCTCAGCGGAGGAGGGCTGGGCAGGGGCTCGGCGGCGAGTTCCGCAGGGGCTCAGCAGGGGCGCTTGCGCAGCTCCATCACATAGTCGTACGGAGCGCCGGCCGACTCCGCGGCGTCGGCGATCTCGCCGAGGTAGCGGGCCGAGGGCAGGCCGCCCTCGTAGCCGTTGAGGACGTACACCCAGGCCGCCTCCTCGCCTTCGAGTGTGTGCACCCGCACCCGCATCCGGCGGTAGATGCCGAGCCCGACGCCCTCCCAGCGGTCCATGGACTCCTCGTCGAGCGGCGCGACGTCGTACAGCGCGACGAAGACCTGGGAGCCCGGCGCCTCGGCGATCGTCGCCAGCGCACCCTCCCAGCCCATGTGCTCGCCCCCGAAGGTCAGCCGCCACCCGTTCAGCCAGCCGGTGGCGCGCAGCGGCGAGTGCGGGGCACGGCGGGTCATCAGCCGCGCGTCGAGGTTGCCGGCGTACGCGGCGTAGAGCGACATGCGTGAAGGGTACGGCAGCGGCCCGCCCGCCCCCGGCGTCCCCGGGGCGACACGACCTCCCCGGGGCAACAGCAGCCCCTCGGCGACACGACCTCCCCGGGGCGACAGCAACCCCTCTGCGGGACCCGCCACCTGCGCGGCACGGCCTCCCGCCGCCCCGGGCGGGAGCATCTCCCGCCGTGCGGGACAATGGAGTACGTGACTCGGATCGTGATCATCGGTGGCGGACCCGGCGGATACGAAGCGGCGCTGGTGGCCGCGCAACTCGGCGCGGAGGTGACCGTCGTCGACTGCGACGGCCTGGGCGGTGCGTCGGTGCTGACCGACTGCGTGCCCTCGAAGACCCTCATCGCCACGGCCGAGGTGATGACCACCTTCGACTCCTCCTACGAGGAGCTCGGCATCATCGTCGCCGACGACACCCCGCCCCTGGAGCAGGCGGCCCGGGTCGTCGGGGTCGACCTCGGCAAGGTCAACCGGCGGGTCAAGCGGCTCGCCCTCGCGCAGTCGCACGACATCACCGCCTCCGTCACCCGGGCCGGCGCCCGGGTCCTGCGCGGCCGCGGCCGGCTGGAGGGCATGCAGGCCCTCGACGGCTCCCGCAAGGTCGTGGTCACCGCGGCCGACGGCACCGAGGAGACCCTCACCGCCGACGCCGTGCTCATCGCCACCGGCGGTCACCCGCGCGAGCTGCCCGACGCCCGGCCCGACGGCGAGCGCATCCTCAACTGGACCCAGGTGTACGACCTGACCGAGCTGCCCGAGGAGCTCATCGTGGTCGGCTCCGGTGTCACCGGCGCCGAGTTCGCCGGCGCCTACCAGGCCCTCGGCTCCACGGTCACCCTGGTCTCCTCCCGCGACCGGGTGCTGCCCGGCGAGGACCCGGACGCCGCCGCCGTCCTGGAGGACGTCTTCCGCCGCCGCGGCATGAACGTCATGGCCCGCTCGCGCGCCGCCGCCGCCAAGCGGGTCGGCGACCGGGTCGAGGTCACCCTCGCCGACGGGCGGGTGATCACCGGCTCGCACTGCCTCATGGCCGTCGGCGCCGTCCCCAACAGCGCGGGCCTCGGACTGGAGGAGGCGGGCGTCCGGCTGCGCGAGTCCGGGCACATCTGGACCGACAAGGTCTCGCGCACGTCCGCGCCGGGCGTGTACGCCGCCGGTGACGTGACCGGCGTCTTCGCGCTCGCCTCGGTCGCGGCCATGCAGGGCCGCATCGCCATGTACCACTTCCTCGGCGACTCGGTGGCCCCGCTCAACCTCAAGACGGTCTCCTCGAACGTCTTCACCGACCCCGAGATCGCCACCGTCGGCTACAGCCAGGCCGACGTCGACGCCGGGAAGATCGACGCGCGGGCGGTCAAGCTCCCGCTCCTGCGCAACCCCCGGGCGAAGATGCAGGGCATCCGGGACGGCTTCGTCAAGATCTTCTGCCGGCCGGGCACCGGGATCGTCGTGGGCGGCGTGGTGGTGGCCCCGCGCGCTTCGGAACTGATCCATCCGATCTCGATCGCCGTGGACAACAATCTGACGGTCGAACAGATCGCGAACGCGTTCACCGTGTACCCCTCCCTGTCGGGCTCGATCGCGGAGGTCGCGCGGCAGCTGCACACGCGCAAGACGAGCGGCGGGATCTGAGCCGCCGGATCCGCTTTCCCGCTGGTCACTGGGGGTTGCCGGACATGCGGGCGGCATGGGCGGGGCGGTCATGGCCCTATACCACTTGCTGTCCCGCTGCGCGAACAACTTCTGCTATTCGGCGCAAACTGCTGAAAGCAGACGGTCGTTGGGGTTACTGTCAGTTTCGTGTTCGCTGCAGAACGTCGCCAATTGATCCTCGAAATGGTGCGCGCGAACGGGGCCGTGTCGCTCCGTGAGCTCGCCCGCGTCGTCCAGACCTCCGAAGTGACCGTACGGCGGGACGTGCGCGCGCTGGAGGCAGAAGGACTCCTCGACCGCCGGCACGGCGGTGCGGTATTGCCGGGCGGGTTCACGCGGGAGTCCGGCTTTCCGCAGAAGTCACATCTCGCGACCGCCGAGAAGACGGCCATCGCCGACCTCGCCGCCAACTTCGTGGAGGAGGGCGAGGCGATCGTCGTCGGGGCGGGCACCACCACGCAGGAGCTGGCGCGCCGGCTCGCCCGGGTGCCGGGGCTGACCGTCGTCACCAACTCCCTGCTGGTGGCCCAGGCGCTGGCCCACGCCAACCGGGTGGAGGTCGTGATGACCGGCGGCACCCTGCGCGGTTCCAACTACGCCCTGGTCGGCAGCGGCGCCGAGCAGTCCTTGCAGGGGCTGCGCGTGTCGCGGGCCTTCCTGTCCGGGAGCGGTCTGACCGCCGAGCGCGGGCTGTCCACGTCCAACATGCTGTCGGCGTCGGTCGACCGGGCGCTCGTCCAGGCGGCCGCGGAGGTCTTCGTCCTCGCCGATCACACCAAGCTCGGCACGGACACCATGTTCCAGACCGTGCCGACGGACGTGATCACCCGTCTCGTGACGGACGAGCCGCCGCCGCACGACGACCGTGCGGCCACCGAACTGCAGGCCCTGGCCGACCAGGGCGTCCAGATCGCCGTGGCCGGGGCCTCGCCGGGCTCGGGGAGTGATGCGGTCCCCCCACGCCGGCCGCGCCGGGACGTGTCGCTCCCCGGCCCGCGCCGCGGCCAGGTCCCCGGCAACGGCCTGCGCACGGCGGCCGTGCTCGGTGACACGCCCCCCGGCACGGAACGCGGCCGCGTCGCGGACCTGCGCCGCCGGTAGCCGACCCACGGGGGCCGTGGCGCCCTCCGGGCCCGCGGACCGCCGCGCTCACCTCGGGCCGGTGGGGCGGCCCGTGCCCCGTCACGGGCCGCGGTCGCTGCGGACTTCGCTCGCGCTGCCTGCGGGGCGGCGCGGGGACGATCCGCTTCACGCCGGGTCAGTGGGATCCGTGCGCGCGGGCCGGATCAGTGGGGTCCTGGCACGCTGACTCCGCATCAGCGGGATCCGGGCACGCCCGCTTCGGGGCAGTTCCGGCCTGCTTCGGGCCGGCGCGATTCGCCCGCGCCCAGCGGGCCGCGGTCCCCGCGAAACTCACACACGCACTCCGTGCCGATGCGCGTCGCCCGCGCCCCATCGCGGGGCCGCGAGGCGAGTCCCGGCGAGGCCGGTCCGCCGCCGCCTCTGCTCCAGACCTGCGTCTGGTCCGCGTCCCCGGCCCGTCCTGCCTCCGTCGGGCCTCCCGCCGCCGGTCGGGGTGCGCCGGCCGGATCCCGGCGACGTGGCGGACGTTCCCGCACCGGGGCACGCACCGCTCGGCGGCGCTCACCCCGGGGACGGCGACGTCCCGCCGCCGGGTGCCGGCCCCGCGCCCGGCGCTGAGCGGGCGGGGCCGGGCGACAGGGGCCAGGCGCTGGGCCACAGGCCCGTTCCTTCCCGTCCGCCGTCGGTGTGGCGCTTCCCGTCCGCCGTCGGTGTGGTGCGGGGTCGCCGTGTCCGTCGTGCGGTAGGTGGGACGACGGAGGCGCCCGCCGGATCGGGGAACGATCCGGCGGGCGCCTCAGGCTGTCGTGCGGGACGCCCCTGTGGACGTCAGTCCTTGATCTCGCAGATGGCGGCGCCGGAGGTGACGGAGGCGCCGATCTCGGCGGACAGGCCCTTGACGGTG
>NZ_JAYMHD010000076.1:0-146068 GCF_035656535.1 Streptomyces sp. H51 | reverse complement strand
AGCTCCGCGATCTGCTGCAGCGTGGCACCGATGTCCGAGGTACGCGTCGTCGTCATCGACTGCACCGACACCGGGGCGTCGCCGCCCACCGGCACGGAGCCGACCTGGATCTGCCGGCTCTTGCGGCGCTCGGCGAGCTTGGTCGGAACGGACGGCATGCCGAGAGAAATCGCAGTCATCTGCTGTGCAACCCCAAGTCGTGATCCAAGGTCCGGTCCCGTCAACACCGGGCTCCGGGCTCCGAGATTACGGCACCGGCGAGGCCCCGGGCACATCACGCCCCGCGCCGCCGCCCGACGCGCGACGGCGCATCACGCAAGTGCCGCCGCCCGACGCGCGACGGCCCGGCACACGGCGTGCCGGGCCGTCGTGAACTCCCGGTGGCTACGAGATTCTGACCGGGTTGACGACGTCGGCGACCAGGACCAGCAGGGTGAAGCAGACGAAGATCCCCGCCACCACGTACGCCACCGGCATCAGCTTCGCCACGTCGAACGGTCCCGGGTCCGGGCGGCGCAGCAGCTTGGCCGTGTTGCGGCGCAGCGACTCCCACAGGGCCCCCGCGATGTGGCCGCCGTCCAGGGGCAGCAGCGGGAGCATGTTGAACAGGAACAGGGAGAGGTTGAAGCCGGCGACCAGCATGACGAACATCGCCAGTTGCTGGCTGGCCGGGATGTCGAGGGTGAAGATCTCACCGCCGACCCGGGCCGCGCCGACCACGCCCATCGGGGAGTCCGCCGCGCGCTTGCCGTCGCCGAAGGCCGCGTCCCACAGGCCGGGGATCTTGGCGGGCAGGCTCGCGATGGAGTCGACGGCGTCCCCGACCCGGTCGCCCATCCAGGTCAGCGACTCGTCGAAGTCCTGCCGGACGATGCCGGTGGCGGCGCTGAAGCCGAGGAAGCCGGCGGTGACGTACTTGCCCTGGACGATCTGGCCGCTGGAGTCCTTCTTGGCGACCTGGTTGCTGGCGATCTTCGCGTGCAGGGTGATCTCGGCGCCCTGGCGTTCGACGACGACCGGCACGTTCTTGCCGGGGTTGGCGCGGATCAGGTCGGACAGCCGGTTCCAGTCGTCGGTCCGGACGCCGTTGAAGGAGACGATCTTGTCGCCCGCCTTCAGGCCGGCCGCCGCCGCCGGGGAGGCGGGGTCGCTCTTCTTGCAGGTGTCGCGGTTCTCGCTCTGCGCGATGACGCACTGGGACACCGAGCTGACGGTGGTGGTCTGCTGCGAGATGCCGAAGCCCATCAGGACGGTGAGGAACAGCGCCACCGCCAGGATCAGGTTCATGAAGGGGCCCGCGAACATCACGATGACCCGCTTCCAGGGGGCGCGGGTGTAGAAGAGGCGGGTCTCGTCGCCCGGCCGCAGTTCCTCGAAGGCCGCCGAGCGGGCGTCCTCTATCATGCCGCGCCAGGGCGAGGTGGAGCGGGCCTCCAGCCGGCCGTCGGGACCGGGCGGGAACATGCCGATCATGCGGATGTACCCGCCGAACGGGACCGCCTTGATCCCGTACTCGGTCTCGCCCTTCTTCCGCGACCAGATGGTCGGGCCGAAGCCGACCATGTACTGCGGCACGCGGATGCCGAAGAGCTTGGCCGTGGACAGGTGCCCCAGCTCGTGCCACCCGATCGAGACCAGCAGGCCGAACGCGAAGACCACTATGCCGAGGAAGAACATCAGGGTCGTCATGCACGGGCCTCCGCCGTCTGTGCCGCCAGTTCCCGGGCCCGGGTCCGGGCCCAGGTCTCCGCTTCGAGGACGTCCGACACGGTGAGTGAGGTTCCCGTGCGCGGGGTGCCGTGCTCCTCGACCACCCGGGTGACGGTCTCCATGATCCCATTGAACGGCAGCGCGCCGCCGCGGAACGCCTCCACGCACTCCTCGTTGGCCGCATTGAACACCGCCGGGGCGGTGCCCGCGAGCTCGCCCACGTGCCGGGCGAGGTTCACCGACGGGAACGCGTCGTTGTCGAGCGGGAAGAACTCCCACGTCGAGGCCTTGCTCCAGTCGAAGGCGGGCGCCGCGTCGGGGACGCGCTCGGGCCAGCCGAGACCGATGGCGATCGGCCCGCGCATGTCGGGGGGCGTCGCCTGGGCCATCGTGGATCCGTCCGTGAACTCGACCATCGAGTGGACATACGACTGCGGGTGCACGACCACCTCGATCCGATCGAAGGGAATGTCGTACAGCAGGTGCGCCTCGATGACCTCCAGGCCCTTGTTCACCAGGGTCGCGGAGTTGATCGTGATGACCGGCCCCATGGCCCAGGTGGGGTGGGCGAGGGCGTCCTCGACGGTGACGTGGGCCAGCTGCTCCTTGGTGCGGCCGCGGAAGGGGCCGCCGGAGGCGGTGACGACGAGCTTGCGGACGTCCGCGCGGGTGCCGGCCGCCAGCGCCTGGAAGAGGGCGGCGTGCTCGGAGTCGACCGGGATGATCTGGCCGGGCTTGGCGAGGGCCTTGACCAGCGGGCCGCCGACGATGAGCGACTCCTTGTTGGCGAGCGCGAGGGTGCGGCCCGCCTCCAGGGCGGCGAGGGTGGGGGCCAGGCCGATCGAGCCGGTGATGCCGTTGAGCACGGTGTGGCAGTCGGAGGCGGCGACCTGGGCGGCCGCGCCGGGCCCGGCGAGTATCTCGGGGAGCGGCTCCCCCGCGCCGTAGCAGGCGGCGAGCGCCTCGCGCAGGGCCGGTACGACGTCCTCGCGGGCCACTGCGACGGTCCGCGCCCTGAGCCGGTGCGCCTGCTCGGCGAGGAGGGCCACGCGGCCGCCGTTGGCGGACAGGGCGCTGACCCGGAAGCGGTCGGGATTGCGCAGTACGAGGTCGATGGCCTGGGTGCCGATCGAGCCGGTGGAGCCGAGGATCACCACGTCCTTCGGGCCGTCGCCCGCTGCCGGGTCGTAGACGAGGTGGGGATCGGCGAGTGGGGCTGGACTGTCGCTCATCCCCCCATTGTTGCCGAGACGGGCCCCGAGGAGGACAGGGCGTCCCGCGCCCGGGCGGGTTGTCGCGCACTGCGCGGATCGCAGCGGAATCGCCGTTTGTGAAACCAGCGTGAAGATCATGTGATAACACTTCTTCACCGGCCGTGGACGACCGGCCGGCGGACGAAGACCCTTGGGGGGAATTCCATGCGGACACGCGCCGCCCTGCCCGCGCTCGCGGGCGCCGCGCTGCTCACCGGCACGCTGCTCAGCTCTCCGGCCGAAGCGGCCGGGAGCGTCCACATCTACGAGGTGTACTACGACAGCCCCGGCTCGGACACCGGCTCCAACACGAGCCTCAACGCCGAGTGGGTCAAGATCAAGAACTCGACGTCGTCGACGGTCTCCCTGAAGAACTGGAAGATCAAGGACGCGACGGGCCACACGTACACCTTCGGCGACGTGAAGATCGGCCCGGGCAGCAGCAAGAAGGTGCACACCGGCAAGGGCACCGACACCGGGACCGACAAGTACTGGGGCCGTTCCTGGTACGTGTGGAACAACACCGGCGACACCGCGAAGCTCTACCGGGCCGGCGGCACGAAGGCCGACTCGTGCACCTGGTCGTCGCGGGGCAGCGGCTACAAGTACTGCTGAGCCGCCGCCCCGCCCGGCCTCACCGGATGGGCCGGTGCACGTTCTCCTTCGTCGCCGGTCCGGGGGACGCGTCGGCGATCCACGGGCCCTCGCCCGACGGGTCGACGACGCCCTCCTCCAGCCACGTGTACGTGCCGGACATGACGCCCTTGACGACCCGGCGGTCGATGTCGTCGGTGTTGGTCCACAGCCGGCCGAAGAGTTCCTCGACACGGACCCGGGCCTGGCGGCAGAAGGCGTCGGCGAGCTGATAGGCCTCGCGGCCGTGGTCGCCCTCGCTGCGCAGGAGTTCGGCCCGGACGCAGGAGGCGCTCATCGCGAACAGCTCCGCACCGATGTCGACGACGCGGCCCAGGAAGCCCTGCTTGGTCTCCATCCGGCCCTGCCAGCGGGACATGCCGTAGAAGGTGGAGCGGGCCAGCCTGCGGGCGCTGCGCTCGACGTAGCGCAGGTGCCGGGAGAGGTCGACCCCGTGCCGGAACTCGGCGTAGGAGCCGGGGAGCTGCCCCGGGCCGGCGACCAGCTTCGGCAGCCACTTCGCGTAGAAGGCCCCGGCGTTCGCGCCCGCCTTCGCCTTGTCCGACAGGGACTTCTCGGGGTCGATCAGGTCGCCGGCGACCGACAGGTGGGCGTCGACCGCCTCACGTGCGATGAGCAGGTGCATGATCTCGGTGGAGCCCTCGAAGATGCGGTTGATGCGCAGGTCGCGCAGCAACTGCTCGGCGGGGACGGCACGTTCCCCGCGGGCCGCGAGGGAGGCGGCGGTCTCGAAGCCGCGTCCGCCGCGGATCTGGACGAGTTCGTCGGCCATGCGGTACGCCATCTCGCTGGCGTACAGCTTGGCGAGGGCGGACTCGATGCGGATGTCCTTGCGGTTCTCGTCGGCCATCTGCGAGGACAGGTCGACGACCGCCTCCAGGGCGAACGTCGTCGCGGCGATGAAGGAGATCTTGGAGCCGACGGCCTCGTGCTCGGCGATGCGCCTGCCCCACTGCGCGCGGGCGTCGGTCCACTCCCGGGCGATCTTCAGACACCATTTGCCGGCGCCCGCGCACATCGCCGGCAGCGAGAGCCGGCCGGTGTTGAGCGTGGTCAGGGCGATCTTCAGGCCGGCGCCCTCGGGACCGATGCGGTTCGCGGCGGGGACCCGGACCTGGTGGAAGCGGGTGACGCCGTTCTCGATGCCGCGCAGGCCCATGAAGGCGTTGCGGTTCTCGACGGTGATGCCGGGCGACGACGCCTCCACGATGAAGGTGCTGATGCCGCCGGGATGGCCCTCGGACTTCGGGACCTTGGCCATGACGACGAGGAGGTCGGCGACCACGCCGTTGGTGGTCCACAGCTTCACGCCGTCGATGACGTAGTCGTCGCCGTCGGGGACCGCGACGGTGGCCAGGCGGGCCGGGTCGGAGCCGACATCGGGCTCGGTGAGCAGGAAGGCGGAGATGTCGGTCCGGGCGCAGCGCGGCAGGAAGACCTCCTTCTGCTCGTCGGTGCCGGCCAGCTTCAGGGGCTGGGGTGCGCCGATGGACTGGTGGGCGGAGAGCAGGGTCGCGATGGCGGGGCTGGCGGAGCCGACCAGGGCGAGGGCCTTGTTGTAGTACACCTGGGTGAGGCCGAGGCCGCCGTACTTGGTGTCGATCTTCATTCCGAAGGCGCCGATCTCCTTCAGGCCGCTCACGACCTCGTCGGGGATCTGCGCCTCGCGCTCGATCAGGGCGCCGTCGATCTTCGTCTCGGTGAAGTCGCGCAGCTTGGCGAGGAACTCCTCGCCGCGCTGGGCGGCCTCGACGGCGGGGCGTGGATGGGGGTGGATGAGATCGAGGCGGAAACGGCCGAGGAACAGTTCCTTGGCGAAGCTGGGCTTGCGCCAGTCCTGCTCCCGGGCTTCCTCCGCCACCTGCCGGGCCTCACGTTCCGTGACGTTCGACCGGGGTGGTGTTGGTGCGGACATCGAGGCTCACCTCGCCGCGAATTGGGGATCTTGGTCCGTTTTGGTTACCGACGGGTTCTACGCGATCGTATGTACCCGATTCGGGGTGCGGACACCACCCTTCGCGCAGTCGTTCAGCCGATGTGACGGGAGCGCTGGGCCGGACGGACGCCGCCGGTGGCGGAGTTGCGCCGGGGCGGCTTCCGGGGGACGGTTCGGGGTACGGACCGGCGGCGGGCGTCCGGCGAGCCGGGACTCCGGGGCTCCGGGGCTCCCGACTCCCCGGAGCGGAGGATGGTGCGGGGACCCGCCCGGGAAAAGCTGTCGAAGCGCTTCGACAGCCTATGGACACCAGATCCCGCTGGAGATAGGGTCGAACCACCTCTCACCCTCCCTCGTTCGCACTGCGCACTGTCGAAGCGCTTCACATGCTTGGAGAGCCGGATGGTCACCCTCGCCGAGGTCGCCCAGCACGCCGGAGTCTCGGCGAGCACGGTGAGCTATGTCCTCAGCGGCAAGCGGTCCATCTCCGCGACCACCCGGCAGCGGGTCGAGCGGAGCATCCGCGAGCTGGGCTACCACCCGAACGCGGGCGCGCGGGCCCTGGCGAGCAGCCGGTCGAACATCATCGCGCTGATGATCCCGCTGCGCACCGACATGTACGTGCCGGTGATGATGGAGATCGCCATCGCGGTCGCCACCACCGCCCGCACGCACGGGTACGACGTGCTGCTGCTCACCGGCGAGGAGGGCCCCGACGCCGTCCGCCGCGTCACCGGCAGCGGGCTCGCGGACGCCATGATCCTGATGGACGTCGAACTCGACGACGAGCGGCTGCCGCTGCTGCGGGGTGGGGGCGCCCCCGGTCGAGCGAAGTCGGGAGCGGGGGACGGCGAGCCCTCCGTGCTGATCGGGCTGCCCGCCGACACCGCCGGTCTCACCTGCGTCGACCTCGACTTCCGGGCGACCGGCGCGCTGTGCGTGGAGCACCTGGCGATGCTCGGCCACCGCGACATCGCCGTCATCGGCGAGGCCCCCGCGGTCTACGAGCGGCACACCGGCTTCGCCGAGCGCACCCTGGACGGACTGCGCTCGCGCGCACGGGAGCTGGGCATCCGGCTGCTGCACCGCCCGTGCGAGGGCGGGTACGACGCGATGACCGTCACCCTCGCCCGCATCCTCGACGAGCGCCCGGGCACCACGGGCTTCGTCGTGCAGAACGAGTCGGCCGTGGAACCGCTGCTCGCCCTGTTGCGCCAGCAGGGCCGCGCCGTGCCCGAGGACGTGTCGGTGGTCGCGATCTGCCCGGAGCAGGTCGCCGTCCATGCCTCGGTGCGGCTGACGTCCGTCGCCATCCCGGCCCAGGAGATGGGCCGGCACGCCGTGGAACGCCTGGTCGCCAAGCTCGACGGCCACGGCTCGGACGAAGTGGTGCTGATCGCACCCGAGTTGACGGTACGGGCGAGCACGGGACCGGCGCCCTCCACCACCTCCTGACCCAGCTCTCGCCGCCCTCCGGGCCACCTTCAGGCCCCTCAGGAGCACCCCACGGCTTCCGCGACCCGGCCATGCCGCTCGGCCCGGACATGACCGGCGGCCCCGACGAGGTGTGGTCCTGCGGCGAGGAGGCCGGCGCCCGGTCGGTCGACGACGCCTGCCTCTTCGGCCCGGACCTGCTGGTCGCCCTGGTGCTCACGGCGGACGCGACGACCCGTACGGCGTACCTCCCGGCGGGCGCGCGCCGGGCGGACGCGTGGACGGACGCGTGGACCGGCGGACACGTGGACCGGCGGACGCGTGGACCGGCGGGCGCGTGGACGGACGGACGCGTGGACCGGCGGGCGCGTGGACGGACGGACGCGTGGACGGACGGTACGGACGAGGGCGGCGCGTCCGTCACGGTCGGCGCTCCGCTGGACCGCATCGCGCTGTTCCCGCGGGACGGGGCGAGCCCGCCGGTCGCGGAGCGGGCGACGCACGGCCCGAGCGGGCCGCCGCGGACCGCGGCGGCCCCCCGACGCTCAACTGCTGCTGACGCTCTCGCTGGGGAGTCACCACGCCCTCAGGGTGAGGACGCGGTCCTCTCCGGCGACGAGATCGAGCGGCCGGCCGCCGGAGGGAGTCCGGAGTTCGACGCGGTGGGTGCGGCTCGGCCGCAGCACCGCGGTCACTTCGTGCGGGCTCCAGGTGAGGTCGAGTCCGGCGCCGAACCGGGTGCGGACGCCGCGCAGCCGGCCCGTCGGGTACGCCGCCGGAAGCGCCGGCAGCAGCACCAGCCGGTCGGGGGTGGACTGCACGAGCGTCTCGATGAGTACGGCGGGCAGGGTGTGCGCGGCGTCCGCGTTGTAGACGCGGCGGCGCGGATAGTGGGCGCTCATCAGCGACGCGTGGAAGAAGTCGCCGCCGAGGACCCGGCCCAGGGCGTGCGCGACGCGTTCGCCGTCGCGCAGCCGGGCGGCGACGAGGGCGTGGTGGAGGTGCCCGTGGGCGGAGTCGTTCTCGGCGCCGCGCAGTTCGAGGGCGCGGTGGGCGGCGGCCGCGAGTTCGGGGGTGTCGTAGGGGTTGATCTCGTCGAGCGGCCAGACGCCGTAGAGGTGGCTGAGGTGCCGGTGGTCGTAGGTGTCCTCCAGGCCGGGCCACGCCCACTCGGCGAGGGCGCCGTCGGCGTTGATCCGGTGCGGCGGCAGCCGGTCGGCGAGGGCCCGCCACCGCTCGGCGTGCCGGGGGTGGTAGTCGGCCGCGGTGCGCAGCGCGTGCCGGGCCGCCGAGAGGTCCATGGCCGCGTTCAGCGCGCCCCAGCTCCCGTTCGCGGGACGGTTCTCGGGCGAGTAGGAGGGGACGACGACCAGCCGGCCGTCCGGGCCGGTGCGGGTGAGGAAGTCCTCGTAGAACAGGGCGACCTGGGCGAGGACGGCGGCGGTGCGCGGATCGCGGGCGCCGCGGGTCTCGTCGTGGTGGACGAGCGGCGCGAGCAGCCAGTCGGCGCCGGCCGTCCACAGGTGCAGCGGGTACTCGCGGCTGAAGTGGTACGACAGCCCGGACTCACCGTCGCTGTGGGCGGGGGCGACAACTCCGCGGCAGCCGAAGACGCTCCGGGCGTTCTCGGCCCAGTCGGCCTGCTGACGGTCGATCAGGGTCGCGTGCGCCTCGGTGACCTCGGGGAGCGCGGCGGCGGCCGCCGAGGCGGTCTGGAGGTTGAGGTTGGCGTCGTTGGTGAAGGCGCCGGACCAGGCGGTGTCCCAGTCGCCGGTCCACAGGCCGGTCAGCCGCGGCGGGAAGAGGCCGCTGGCGGAGAGCAGATGGTAGCGCCCGGCGGCGAAGAGCCGCTCCAGCAGGGCGGGGCTGTCCGGGCGGGTCAGCAACTCCGATCCGGGCAGGGCGCGTTCGGCGGGGTCGGCGTCCAGGTCGAGGGTCACCCGGGCGTAGGCGGTGCGGTGCAGGACGGTGTGCCGCTGAAGGAGGCGGGCGCGGGAGTCCGCCTCCTCGGACAGCAGCGCGCGCAGGGCGTCGGCGAGGGCGGCCACGTCCGCTTCGGCGGTGTGCCGCACGACCCGGGTCAGCAGCAGCACCGACTCGGCGCCGGTGACCCGCAGGGCGGGTGGCGTGAGCGCCGTCCGGCCGCCGGTGACCGCGACCAGGGTGACGCCGGTGTAGGCGGTGTCGCCGCCGGGGTAGCGGACGCGCAGGGTGAGCAGGGCGCCCTCGGCGGTGAGGACCGTGCTCTCGCCGACGGCGAGCCCGAGCGGTGCGCCGGGGAGCCGGTGGTCGAGGGTGATCAGCAGCTCGGGGCCGGTGAGGTGCTGGACGATCACGTCGTCCGCGCGGGAGACGAACACCCGGCCCTCGGCGCCCTCGCAGCGCGTGGAGGCGACGCCGGTGGTGAAGTCGACCTCGCGGCGGTAGCGGCCGGCCGGGGTGTCCGGACGGCGGACGCGGATGTGGAAGGCCGGGTGGAAGGGCCGTACCCACTGCAGGCCGCGCCCGTCGGTGAAGTCCTCGGCCGCGTGCAGGTCGCCGTCGAGCAGCCGGTCCCGCAGGCCGGGCAGCCGGTCGGCCAGCTCGGGCGGGCGGGGCGGGGCGCCGTCGCCCGGGCGGACGAGGGTGTGGTGGGTGACGACGACCCGCTCGTCGTCCGGGGGCCCGGACACGAGGGCGCCGTGGCGGCCGTTGCCGCTGAGGAAGCCGTCCTCCCAGCGGGTGGCGGGCGCGGGTTCCCAGGTGCCGTGGACGACGCTCATGGCCGCAGCACCGCCACCCCGTACCGCTCCAGGGTGAGCCGGTCCGTGACGGTGGCCCGGGTCAGCAGGTCGTGGTGGGTGCCGGGCACCTCCACGGTCACCGGCTCGCGCCCGTGGTTGAGCACGAAGAGCAGCTCACCGCGGCGGACCGCCTCGACCTGGCCGGGCAGGCCGTCCAGGACCGGGCGGACGCCGGCCTCGGCCGCGATGCCGGTGAGGACGCGGCGCAGCGCCTCGGGCTCGGGCAGCGTGGAGAGGTACCAGGCGCGGCCGTTGCGCAGGACGGCGGGCCGGCCGTCGAGTTCGCCGCCCCGGTAGGCGGCCTCGACCGAGGCGTCCTCGGTCTCTTCGATCTCCTCCGACCACAGCGTGCCGGTGAAGTCGTCGGTCCGGACGGTCTCCCCCGCCTCCAGCGGCCACCACTCGTGCAGCGTGCGGATGCCGAACAGCTCGCGCAGCCGGGCGTCCATGCCGCCGGCCCGCACCCGGTCGTCCTGGTCCGCGACGCCGGTCAGGAAGCCGCTGACCAGGACGCCTCCGCCGCGCACGTGGGCGAGGAGGTTGTCGATCGCCGTGTCGGTGAGCGCGTACAGCTGGGGGACGACGACCATCCGGTAGGCGGAGAGGTCGTGCTCGGGGTGGGCGAAGTCGGTGGCGAGGCCGGCCTGCCACAGGGCGCGGTGCCAGGCGGTGAGCACGTCGGCGTGGTCGACGCGGGTGGAGAGGCGGCCCTCGTGCGCGCCGGCCCACCAGGAGTGCCAGTCGTGCAGGACGGCGACGTCGGCGGGGCTGTGCCGGCCCGCCACCTCGGCGCCGACCGCCGCCAGTTCCGCGCCGATCCGCTTGACCTCCTGGAAGGTCCGTCCTCGCTCTCCGGCGTGGCCGACCATCCCGGAGTGGAACTTCTCCGCGCCCTGCCGGGACTGGCGCCACTGGAAGTAGCAGACGGCGTCGGCGCCGCGGGCGACGGCCTGGAAGGACCACAGGCGGTTCAGGCCCTGCGGCTTGGGGTGGTTGACGCCGCGCCAGTTGACGGCGCCGGCCGCCTGCTCCATCAGCATCCACGGGCCGCGGGCCTGCGAGCGGGTCATGTCCTGTACGAGCGCGGCGTGCTGGGCGGCGAACGGGTCGCGCGGATCGGGGTAGAGGTCGACGGAGACGACGTCCTCCTCCTCGGCCCAGCGCCAGGCGTCCTGGCCGGCCCACAGCGGCATGAAGTTGGTGGTGACCGGGAGGTGCGGGGTGTGCCGGCGGACGATGTCGCGCTCGGCGGCGTAGCACTCCAGGAGCATGTCGGAGGTGAACCGCTTGAAGTCCAGCACCTGCGTCGGGTTCTTCAGGTAGTGGGTGCGGCGCGGCGGCAGGACTTCTTCCCAGTCGCCGTAGCCCTGGCTCCAGAAGGCGGTGCCCCAGGCGGTGTTGAGGGCGTCGAGGTCGCCGTACCTGCCGCGCAGCCAGGTGCGGAAGCGGGCGGCGGCCTCGTCGCCCCAGTCGTGGGTGCAGTACTCGTTGTTGATGTGCCACATGGTGAGCGCGGGGTGGCTCGCGTAGCGGGCGGCGAGGTCCTCGGTGACGGCGGCGGCGTGGCGCCGGTAGGCGGCGCTGGAGTGGGAGAAGTGCTGGCGGCCGCCCCACCACTCGGTGCGGCCGTCCTCGTCGCGGGGGAGGGTCTCGGGGTACAGGCGGCCGAGCCAGGGCGGGGGCGATGCGGTGGGGGTGGCGAGGACGACGCCGATGCCGCCCTCGTGCATCAGGTCCATGAGGCTGTCCAGCCAGCCGAACCGCCGCTCCCCCGGCCGGGGTTCGATCCTCGCCCAGGAGAAGACGCCGAGGGTGACGGAGTTGACGCCGGCGTCCCGCATGAGGCGGACGTCCTCGTGCCAGGTCTCCTCGGGCCACTGCTCGGGGTTGTAGTCGCCGCCGAAGAGGACGCGGCCGCGGGTGGCGTCGGCGAGGGTGGGCGTCGGCCGCCGGGGGGTGGATGACATGGGAGCCTCGCTGGGCGTGGTGGGTCGGCGGAGTGGTACGGGGGCGGTGCGCGCTCTTGCTCAGAGGGGTGCGCGCCCCCGCTCGGGGGCGCGGGGAACGGCCCGGGGCGCGGGGAACCGGTCCGGGCGGTGCGCCGCCCGGACCGGAGAGGGCGCGGTTCAGCCCTTGACCGCTCCGGTCAGCATGCCCTTCTTGAAGTGCCGCTGGACGAACGGGGACGCGACCGCGACCGGGATCAGGGCGAGCACCATGACGGCCATCTGCAGTCCGAGGGCGGAGAGTTGCCCGGTACGGACGGCCTGCTGGAGGCCGGTCGGCGCCTCGCTGTTCTTCTGGACCAGTTGGATGAGCACGTTCTGCAGCGGCATCATCTCCTGGTCGGACAGGTAGATGGAGGCGTTGAACCAGGCGCTCCAGTACCCGACGGCGTAGAACAGCGAGATGACGGCGAGCACCGCCCGCGACAGCGGCAGGATGACCGTGAGCAGGATGCGCAGGTCACTGGCGCCGTCGATGCGGGCCGACTCGGTGAGCTCCGGGGAGATCCCCATGAAGAAGGCACGCAGCACGAGGATGTTGAAGACGCTCACCGCGCTCGGCAGGATCAGCGACAGGTAGGTGTCGGTGAGTCCCAGCGACTGCACCAGCAGGTACGTCGGGATGAGGCCGGCCCCGAAGAACATGGTCGCCATCATGATCACCAGCAGTACCCGGTGGCCCAGGGTGCCCCGCCGGGACAGGCCGTAGGCCGCGAGCACCGACACCGTCATCGAGAACAGGGTGCCGACGAGCGTCACGCCGACCGAGACCATGATGGCCCGGCTGACCTGGCCGCCGCTGAGCAGTTCCGTGTAGTTGACGAAGGTGATGCCCTGCGGGATCACGACGAGACCGCCGACCCGGTCGATCACGGGCTTCGGGGACAGGCTGGTGACGATCACGATCCACAGCGGCCCGAGCACCCCCAGGCAGCACAGGGCGAGGAACGCGCCCTTCGCGGTGAGACCCGCCTTGCCGGGCGGCTCCTCCCACACGGGCCGGGACGGCGCCTCGAGGCTGCGGATGAGCCGGGTGTTCAGGCTCACTTCTGGTACACCCCCTGCTCGCCCAGCAGATGCGCGAACTTGTTCGCGGCCAGGACGAGACACAGTCCGATGGCTCCCTTGACGAGGCCCACCGCGGCCGCGTAGCTGAAGTCGCCGTTCTGGATGCCCATGTTCCACACGTAGGTGTCGAGGACCTCGCTGGCCCCCACGCCGACCGCGTCCCGCTGGAGCAGGAACTGCTCGAAGCCGACGCTCAGCGCGTCGCCCACCCGCAGGACCAGCAGCAGCGCGATCACCGGGCGCAGCGCGGGCAGCGTCACGTGCCACATGCGCCGCCGGCGCCCGGCGCCGTCCATGGCGGCGGCCTCGTACAGATCGGTGCTGACGGCGGCCAGCGCGGCGAGGAAGACGATGATCCCCCAGCCGGCGTCCTTCCACACGGCCTGCGCGGTGACCAGGTACTTGAACAGGCTCGCGTCGGTCATCAGGTCGAAGCCGCTCCACCCGTGGTCCTCGAGGGTCTGCGCGATGATGCCCGCGCCGCCGAAGATCTGCTGGAACACGGTGACCACGAGGACCCACGAGAAGAAGTGCGGCAGATACATGATCGCCTGCGCCACGGCCCTGACCCGGGGCCGGATCACGCTGTTGATGACCAGCGCGAGGGCGACCGGGACCGGGAAGAACAGCACCAGTTGGAGCACGAACAGGACGATGGTGTTCTTGACGGCGTCCCAGAACAACGGGTCGTCCAGCATCCGGGAGAACTGCTCCACGCCGACCCAGGGGCTGTGGAAGATCGCCGTGACGCCGTTGCTGGAGACGTACGGGTCGTAGTCCTGGAAGGCGACGACGTTGCCGAGCAGCGGAACGTAGTTGAAGAGCAGGAGCAGGACGATGACGGGCAGCGTCATCAGGACGAGCGCTCGGTCCCGGCGCCACCGGACCCGCCAGGGGATGCGGCCGGCCGTGCCCGCCTTGCGGTTCGGCACCCGCCCCTGCGCCGCGGCCGTGCCGTCCGCGGCCGTCGGTTCCTCGACGGCGGCGGGGGGACGAGTCCCGTCGGGCCTGCTCCCGGCCGTGAGAGACATCAGTTGGCGCTGCCGTTCTTGTCGATGAGCTGCTTGTACCAGTCGCGCAGCTTCTCGCCGCCGGAGGACTTCCAGGTGGAGATGGCGGCCTGCACGTCGGACAGCTTCTTGTTGCCGCGCACGTAGTCGATCTCCATCTGCTCGAACTGGCTGGAGAGGTTGGCGTAGCGGGTCGGCTCGACGATGTTCATGCCGTACGTGGACGACTTCTTCATGAAGGCGCCCATCCGCTGCTCCCACTCCACCTGCCTGCGCGCGATGTCGGGGTAGTCGGGGTGGGCGAAGTAGGGAGCCGGGGCCGCCAGCATCACCCAGGCGTTGATCACCTCGCTGTTGCCCTGGTCGGTCTTGACCGGGACACCGTCCTTGACGGTGTAGTGGGTGCCCTCGACGCCGTAGTCGACGAGCATCCGCTCCTTGGTGCCGTAGGGGGCGGCCGAGAAGTTCGCCGCGGCCAGCGCGTTCTCCACCGTCGTCTTCGAGGCGCCCTTGCGGATCAGCGACCAGATGGTGGCGGGCTGGGAGGCCCACAGCTTCGGGTCGCCGCCGTCGGCGCCGAAGATGTCCATGCCCTCGATCCGGAAGTCCGGGTCGGCCTTGGCCTGTTCGGCGGTCTTCCCGTACCAGGCGGAGGTGTCGTTGTTGAACACCAGGATCTGCCCGGCGGTGAACCGCTGGCCGGCGTCGCCCGAGCGCGCCTTGTCGTCGGGGTGCACCACGCCCGCGTCGAACAGCTTGCGGGTCCACTCCAGGGCCTCGAGGTACTCGGGCTGCTCGATGCGGTACGTCAGCTTGCCGTCGGACCCGATGTTCCAGCCGAGCGGGCCGGAGGAGCGCACGCCGAAGATGTTGAAGGCGGTCCAGGACATGTCGCCGCAGGCGTACACCTTGGCCTTGGCGCTGGTGGCGTCCTTGGCCCAGCTGAGGAACTCGTCGGGCGACGTGGGTACGGACCAGCCCTTCTTGTCGAAGATGTCCTTGCGGTAGTAGGGCACGATGAAGGTCGCGGCGGCGGAGGGCATCGGGATGCCGCGCAGCGCGCCGCCGAAGATGCCCATGCGCCAGGCGTCGGAGGGGATCGCGGCCAGGTTCGGGTACTTCTTGACCTTGTCGCCCGCGAGGTAGGGGCCGAGGTCCATGAACTTCGCGGTGACCGCGTTCGAGATCTTGCCGACCAGTTCCCAGCTCGGCACGACGACCATGTCGGGTATGGAACTGGAGGCGAGGACCGCGCCGAGCTTCTGGCCGTAGGTGTTGCCGTCCTGGTTCTGCCAGGTGACCTTGGTGCCCGCGGCGGAGTCGAGCGCCTTGTAGTAGGCGCAGTCGCCCTTGGGCGGAGAGCCCCAGAAGGGGGACATGATCTTGATGGGGGCCCCGGTGCCGAGCTTGTCCGGGGCCGAGGTCTCCAGGGCCGAGAGGTCGACCTTGCCGGTGTAGCCGGCTGCCGAACCGTTCTTCGAGGGCAGGTCCGGCTCGGCGAGCGTGGCGGCGACGTACGCGGGCAGCAGCTTGTCCGCCGCCTTGCCCGACGTGGTGCCCTCGCGTGACCCGCTGTCCGACCCCCCGCAGGCGGCGAGCAGCGGCATCCCGCCCGCCACCGCTGCGGTGGCGACCGCCGTGGAGGCGAGGAAGCTTCTCCGGCTGGGCCCGGAGGGGGCGGAAGCGGTGTTCGGCGTCATTGCGTCAACCCTTCATGGCGCACCAGGACACCCGGCGGTGGCCGTCGGCTGTGGTGTCTCGAGTGGAACTGGCTGAGCCGAAGCGGGCCGCAGTCCCGTCGTCGGAGGGCTGGGCACCGTCCCGGTGTGGCCCCCTTCGGATCGAAACAGTCGAAGCGCTTCGATGTTGCTGCGAGGTTAAGTGAACGACAGAGGGTGCACAAGAGTCGATCCCGAGATTCCTCGGATGTATCCGGCAACCGCTCACACGCTTACGCTGCTTGGAATCGCACCCGGGAGCCGGATCTGCCGCCGCGGGCCGTCTTGACACCCACCCGGTGGTCAACCAGCATCGAAGCGCTTCGAAAGCGTCTCGCCGCTCCATCGCAAGGGGATCCACACGTGACCGCTCACCCGCCGCCCGTACCGCCGTTCCGCGATCCGCAGTTGCCGTTCGCGAAGCGCATCGACGACCTGTTGCAGCGGCTCTCGCTCGACGAGAAGGTCGCCTTCCTGCACCAGTTCGCGCCCGCCGTCGACCGCCTGGGCGTCGCGGCGTTCCGCACTGGGCAGGAGGCCCTGCACGGCGTGGCCTGGATGGGCCCGGCGACGGTGTTCCCGCAGGCCGTCGGCCTCGGCGCGACCTGGAACCCCGGACTGGTGCGGCGGATCGGCGAGGCGGTGTCCCAGGAGGTCCGCGCGATGCGCGCCCGCGACGACCGCGTCGGCCTCAACGTCTGGGCGCCCACCGTGAACCTGCTGCGCCATCCCCTGTGGGGCCGCAACGAGGAGGGCTACTCCGAGGACCCGAGACTGACGTCCGCCATAGCCACCGCGTACACCCGCGGCCTGCGCGGCGACCATCCGACGTACTGGCGCACCGCGCCGGTCCTCAAGCACTGGCTGGCGCACAACAACGAGACCGGCCGGGACGTCACGTCGTCCTCCGTCCGCCCGCGCGTGCTGCACGAGTACGACCTGCGCGCCTTCCGCGAGACGGTCGAGGCGGGCGCTGTCTCCGGGGTGATGCCGGCCTACAACCTGGTCAACGGCCGACCCAACCACGTCTCCCCCCATCTGAGCGAACACCTGCGCCGCTGGACGGACGAGGAGCTGCTGGTCTGCTCGGACGCGGGCGCGCCCTCCAACCTGGTCGACTCCGAGCACTACTTCGACACGCACGAGGAGGCCACCGCCGCCGCCCTGCTGGCCGGCGTCGACAGCTTCACCGACCACGGCACGGACGGCTCGAAGATCACCGCCCGCGTGCACGGCGCCCTCGCCCGCGGCCTGCTGACGGAGGCCGACGTCGACACGGCCGTACGCCGCCAGCTCGCGGTCCGCTTCCGCCTGGGCGAGTTCGACCCCGAGCAGGACCCGCACGCCGGCGCCGCCGACTTCGACACCCCGGCCCACCGGGCGCTCGCCCAGGAGGCCGCCGAGCAGGCGATCGTGCTGCTGCGGAACGACGGACTGCTGCCGCTCCCGGCCGGCGCCCGCGTCGCCGTCGTCGGCCTGCTCGCCGACGAGTGCAAGCTCGACTGGTACAGCGGCACGCTGATCCACCGCTCCACCCCGCTGGAGGGCCTGTACGAGCGGCTCGGCGCCCAGCGCGTGGAGTACGCGGAGGGCGTGGACCGGATCCGCCTGAAGACCTCGGCGGGCGCCTTCCTGAGCGTCCCCGAGGCCGACGCCGACGACGAGGTGCGCGGCGCCGAGGGAGCGCTGGACCCCGCCCGGCTCGCGGGCCGCACCGACCTGCCGCCGCTCACCACCGACGCCACCGGCACGGAACTCGCGCTGGCCGACTGGGGCGAGGGCTTGCTGACCCTGCGCGCCCCCGACGGCCGCTACCTCTCCGTCGCCGGCGACGGCTACCTGCGCGCCTCCGCCGACCAGCCGGGCGGCTGGGTCGTGCAGGAGACGTTCCGGCTCGAACCGCACGGCAGCGGGCACCTCCTGAGGCACATCGGCACGGGTCGCCACGTCTCCGTCACCGCCGACGGCGTGAAGGTCGCCGACGCGGACCAGGAGAACCCGGAGCTCCCGGAGGTCTTCGAACCGGTCGTGGTCGAGCGCGGCGAGGACGCGGTGGCCGCCGCGGCGGCCCGGGCCGACGTGGTCGTGGTGGTCGCGGGCAACGACCCGCACATCAACGGCCGCGAGACCGAGGACCGCACGACCCTGCGCCTGCCCCTCCACCAGGAGCGCCTGCTGCGGGCCGCCCGCACCGCGAACGAGCGCACGGTGCTGGCCCTGGTCTCGGCGTACCCGTACGCGTTCCAGGCCGCCGGCCTGCCCGCGGTGCTGTGGACGGCGCACGGCGGCCAGGCCGCGGGCACCGCGCTGGCCCGGGTCCTGGCCGGCGACGTCTCACCGGCCGGCCGGCTCCCGCAGACCTGGTACGAGGACGACGCCGACCTGCCCGACCTGCTCGACTACGACGTCGTCGGCGCCCGGCAGACGTACCTGTACTTCGAGGGGACCCCGCTGTTCCCGTTCGGGCACGGCCTGTCGTACGCCTCCTTCGGCTACGCCGACCTGGCGGTCCGGACCGACGCCGATGCGGTGCGCGTCACCTTCACGGTCACCAACACCGGTGACGTCACGGCCGACGAGGTGGCCCAGCTGTACACCCGCGCGGCCCACCCGTCGGTGCCGCGCCCGCGCCGCGAACTGGCCGCACACCGCCGGATCACGCTCGCACCGGGCGAGCGGACCGAGCTGACCTTCGAAGTCCCCGTGCGTGCCTTCGAGTTCTGGGACGTGGCGCAGGGCAGGTGGCGCCTGGAACCGGGCGCCTACGACCTGCTCGCCGGCGCCTCCAGCGAGGACATCCGCCTGCGCACGACGGTCACCCTGGACGGCGAGCCCGGCGCCCCGCGCCCGGTCCGCGAACGCGGCCTGGCGGCAGCCGACTTCGACGAGCAGAGCGGCGTCGAGATCGTCGACCGGGCGAAGACCTCCGGCGAGGCGGTGACCCCCGCCCGGCACACCGAGGACGCCACGGGCGAACTGATCTACCGCGCCTGCGACTTCGGCGACGGCGGCATCGCGGTGGTGACCGCCGACCTGGCGGGCGAGGGCACCCTCGAATTCTCCCTGGACGGCGGCCCGGCACTCGCCCGACTGGCCCTGGGCACGCCCACGCAGAGCCCGTACGACTACGTCCCGGTCGGCGCGGAGATCGCCGCCGAAGGAGTACAGGGCGTGCACGACGTGCACATCAGGCTGCGCGGCCCGCTGCGGCTCGCGCACGTCGGCTTCTCCGGTTGAGGGTCCGGAACAGACGGGAAGGGGCCCGGCACCGGTGTTTCCGGTGCCGGGCCCCTTCGGGGTCGTCGGACGGATCAGAGGGCGAGACCGGTGAGCACCAGCACCCGCTCGTAGGTGTAGTCGTCCATCGCGTACTTCACGCCCTCGCGGCCCACACCGGACTGCTTGGCGCCGCCGTACGGCATCTGGTCGGCGCGGTAGGACGGCACGTCGCCGATGACGACACCGCCGACCTCCAGGGCCCGGTGGGCACGGAAGGCGACCTGGACGTCGTGCGTGAACACGCCCGCCTGAAGGCCGTACTTGGAGTCGTTGACGGCGGCGAACGCCTCCGCCTCCCCGTCCACCTTGCGCACGGTGAGGACCGGCCCGAAGACCTCCTCGCAGGAGATCGTCACGTCGGCCGGCACGTCGGCGAGGACGGTCGGCGCGTAGGAGGCGCCGTCGCGCTTGCCGCCGGTGAGCAGCTGCGCCCCCGCGGCGACGGCCTCGTCCACCCAGGACTCGACGCGCTTGGCCGCGTCCTCGCTGACGAGCGGGCCGACGTCCGTCTTGTCGTCGCTCGGGTCGCCGGTGACCTGCGCCTCGACGGCGGCCACGATGCGCGGCAGCAGCCGGTCGTACACCGAGGCGTCGGCGAGCACCCGCTGCACGGAGATGCAGGACTGGCCGCCCTGGTAGTTGGAGAAGGTGGCGATGCGGTTCGCGGCCCAGTCGAGGTCGGCGTCGCTCGCCCAGTCGGCCAGCACCACGGCCGCGCCGTTGCCGCCCAGCTCCAGGGTGCAGTGCTTGCGCGGCACCGAGTCCATGATCGCGTAGCCGACCTTCTCGGAACCCGTGAAGGAGATCACCGGCAGGCGCGGGTCCTGGACCAGGGCGGGCATGCGGTCGTTGGCGACCGGCAGGATGCTCCACGACCCGGCCGGCAGGTCCGTCTCGGCGAGCAGCTCGCCGAGGACCAGCGCGGACAGCGGGGTGGCGGGCGCCGGCTTGAGGATCATCGGCGCGCCGGCCGCGATCGCCGGGGCGATCTTGTGGGCGCACAGGTTCAGCGGGAAGTTGAAGGGCGCGATGCCGAGGACGACGCCCCTCGGGAAGCGGCGGGTGAGGGCGAGCCGGCCCTGGCCGCCCGCGTCGGTGTCCAGCCGCTGGGCCTCGCCGCCGTTGAAGCGGCGGGCCTCCTCGGCGGCGAACCGGAACACCGACACCGCGCGGCCGACCTCGCCGCGGGCCCACTTGATCGGCTTGCCGTTCTCGGCGGAGATGAGCTGCGCGATCTCCTCGGTGCGCTCGACGAGCCGCCGGCTGACGTGGTCGAGGGCGGCGGCGCGGGCGTGGGCCGGGGTGGCGGCGAACTCGTCCCGTACGGCGTACGCGGCGGCCACGGCCTCCTCGACCTGCGCGTCGGTCGGCACGCTCGCCTTGCCGACGACCCGGCCGTCCCAGGGCGAGGTGACGTCGAAGCTGTCCTCGCCGGTGACCTGGCGGCCGGCGAGCCAGAAGGCGTGGGTGGAAGTCATTGTCGAGTCCCGGCCCTTCCGCGTTGGGGATGTGTGCATGGCTTTCGGGACCACGGTAGGGGCGGGCGGGGCCGCTGGCGTTTGTCCGGGGCGGAGAAGTGGGGGCGGGGGGTGCGCCGGATTGTCCTAGGCGGGGGCCTGTCGGCCTGCCAGCAGGCTGGTGCCAGGTGTGACCGGTGTGCTGGCGGACCGGGCAGCACCGCTCCCACAGAACACCGTTCAGGAGCCCGCGCCGCTCACGCCTCCGTCACGAACCCCACGAATCGCGACCACTCAGCACGGCCGACGGCGAAGTGAGGGCGTGCCGTGTCCTTGGAGTCCCGTACGCATATGGCCTGCTCGGTGACGGCGATCTCGATGCAGCTGTCACCAGAGCTACCGCTGTAGCTGGACTTGAACCAGGCGAGTTCCGTCGTGCTCATAGCTCTCCTCGGAGTCGCTCCAGGAGGCCCCGCGAGTCTTGGGGGGTCAGGGCCTGCGAGCGCAGTGTGTCATAGCGCTGGTAGAGGAGGCGTACCTCTTTCCGGTCGGAGATCAGCCGACCGTTCTCCTGCCCTTCGGAGTACGCCAGCCGTCGGCCTTCCGCCGTCTCGAGGAGCTGTACCGGGCCATCCATGCAGGCGTGGAACTCGGCCTCCGTCGGCATGATCTGCAACGTCACGTGACGGGGTGCCGTCAGCTTCAACACATGATCCAACTGGCCCAGCAGCACTTCGCGACCACCCAGCCTGCGCCGGAAGACAGCCTCCTCCACGATGAAGTGGTACAGCACCGTCGACCGCTCGCTCAGCGCCATCTGCCGCTCCAGCCGCGCCTCGACCTGGGCCTCCAGCCGCTCGTCCGTCAGCAGGGGAAGCCGGTTCTCGAAGAGGGCCCGGGCATACCCCTCCGACTGCAACAGGCCCGGCACCAGCCTGCATTCGTACGTGCACAGGCTCACCGCCACGCGCTCCAGCCGAGCCCACTCCCGGAACCACGCCGCAAGCCCCACATCACCCCGCCCCCGCGTGACGTACTTCGACGACTTCAGCAGCGCCCCGGTGCTCCCCAGCACCTCGTCGGCGCGCTGGACGAACGCCGCGTCGGGCATCCTGCGCCCCCGCTCCACCGACTCCACGGTGTGCTTGGAGAAGCGCACCAGGTCCGCGAACTCGGCTCTGCTGTACCCCGCGTGCTCGCGCAGCGCCTGCTGGAAGGCGCCCCAGGTGCGCAGGCTGTCCGAGGGATCGGGCTCACGGTCCGTCTCGCAGTCGGCCGGGCCGCCGACGTGACCGTCGCCGCTGCCCTGGCCGCCACTGTGGCCGTTGCCTACGCTGCCGATGCCGCTCGTCATACGCGGCCACCTCCGATTCCGTGCACCCGCTGTCCGTCGCCCCGCGCGCGACGACACCCAGAGTGACGGACGAAGCGGCGTACCGTCCACAGAATGTGTCCGTACGCTGACTCAACGTACGGACCAGCCCACTGGAAAGCGCCCCTGCGCGCCGGTCACCGTGGCCCCATGAGCACAACCGCACCCCAATTCACCGCAACCGTACGCACGTTCGCCCAGCTCCTGTCGTCCACGCGCCGCGGAGCCCGCCTCGCCCGCCTGCTCGCCGCCGAACAGCTCCGCGCCTGGGAGGTGTCACCCGGCGTCACCGAGCGTGCCGAGCAGATCATCGCGGAACTCGCGGCCAACGCCGCCCTGCACGGCAACGTCCGGGGCCGCGACTTCCGGCTCACCCTCGCCCTCGACACCGGAACCGGCGTCCTCCGCATCGCCGTCACCGACGCACGCGGAGACCAACTCCCGTCGCCGTGCGCCAACTTCGGGGACTCGCCGGACGGCGAGTCCGGCCGCGGCCTGCTCCTGGTCACCGCCCTCGCCGACCGCTGGGGCGTCGAACCGTACCCGCCCGGCGGCAAGACGGTCTGGGCGGAATGCGCCTCCAAGGCCCCGGCCTCATCACCGGCACGCTCTCCATGTACTACCGTGTAGTACATGGAGACGACCGCCCGCGAGTTCAACCAGAACGCCTCGAAGATCCTCGCCGCAGCAGAGCGCGGCGAACGCATCACGGTGACCAAGAACGGCCGGCCAGTCGCCATACTCTCTCCGGTGAGCGAGGCGGAGGCCTCGGTTTCCGCGTATCCGACCGACCCGATGGGCGAGGACGACGAGGGTCCCGTGTTCCACAGCGGGACGCCCGTGGACTGGTCGGCGGGCCGCGGCGACTACCTGGAGGGGTTCGGGGCGTGACCGTACTGATCGCCGACACGTCGGGGCTTTTCGCCTACTACGACGGAACCGACCCGGAGCACAAGGCGTGCCGCGCGGCGGTGGCGTCCGCCGCCCACCTGGTGATCACGCCCCTGGTGCTGGCCGAGCTCGACTACCTGCTGACCGCGCGGGTCGGCCCGGATGCCGCACACGCGGCGCTCACCCACGTCCGTGACCGCGTCGCCGTACGACGGTACGCGGTGCCCGAGGTCGAACCGCATCTGTCGACGGCGTTGGTGACGATGCGCCGCTATCCGCAGATCGGTCTTACGGACACCATGAACGTCGTCGTGGCTGCCGAATACCGAACAGACGCCGTTCTGACCCTGGACCGCCGCCATTTCCGCACAGTGCGCCCACTCACAGGCCACACCGCCTTCCGCCTCTGGCCCGACGACCAGTGACCATCGAGCAGATGACGATCACCGTCGAGCCTGGCAACGAGTTGCTCGCCTCGGTCACGCGCACAGCTCTCTGCAGCCGTCCGCCGCACGGCCCCTCACTCCCCCGACGTCGCCTTCAGCGCCAGCCACAGCTCCATCCGGACGTCCGGGTCGTCCAGGCTGCGGCCGAGGATCTCCTCCACCCGGCGCATGCGGTAGCGGAGGGTGTGGCGGTGGACGCCGAGGTCGGCGGCCGCCGCGTCCCACTGGCCGTGGCGGGAGAGCCAGGCGCGCAGGGAGGCCACCAGGTCGCCGCGGCCGGTCGCGTCGTGGTCGCGCAGGGCGCGCAGCAGGCCGTCGGCGAACGCCTGCACCGCGTCGTCGGCCAGCAGCGGCAGCATCGAACCGGCCGCCAGCTGCTCGTGCTCCACGCACACCCGGCCCCGGCGCCGCGCCACCGACAGCGCCTGCTCGGCCTGCTTGTACGCCGCCGTGGCCGCGGTCGGTCCGGCCGGGGCCGACAGGCCCACGATCAGTTCGGGCACGTCGGCCGCCCGGTCCCCCGTTCCCGCCGCCCGTTCGCGCGCCGTCTCCAGCGCCGCCGCGTACCGGCCGCAGGCGGCGACCGCCGCGCCGCCGTCCGCGGCCAGCACCACCAGCCGCTCCCCCTCGGGCACGACCAGCACGGCCTCCCCGGCGCGGGCCGCCGCCGACTCCACGGCCTCGGCGAGCGCGGCCGGCGGGTCGCCGTCCGTGCCGTCCGCGGTCGCGGCGCCCCGGGCGGCCGGTGTACGGGCGGCCGGGGCGCCGGCCGTCCGCGCGGCCGACGCGGCGGCACACTCGGCGACGATGATCCGGAACGGGGCGTCCAGCAGCCCGCCGTACAGGTCGCCGGCGACGGTGCGCGCGTGCTCGGACTCCCCGGCCAGCAGCATGCTGAGCACCGCCGCGCCGATGCGCTGTTCGGCGGCGTGCAGGGAGCGGGAGCGCTCCGTGGTCAGGGTCAGCAGCGCGATCGCCGAGTGGACGGCGTACCGCTCGGCGGTGCCGGGGGCGGCGGCGGTGCCCACCGCCAGCGCGGCCCGGGGGCGCCGCCCGGTGCCCAGGGAGTGCAGTTCGACGCGGTCCTCGTGGTCCGGTCCGCCCACCACCGAGGACGCGGGCGCCGGCCGCTCCCGCAGCCGTTCCACGTCCGTCCTGAGCCGCGCCGCCCTGCGGCCCGCCCACTCCGGTGCGGCGGCCACGACGGCGCCCGAGGCGTCGTACAGCGCCGCCCAGCCGTCGACCTGCGCGGCGAGCGCGGCGAGCAGTCCCTCCGGGCCGTCCGTCAGGGCCTGCTTCGTCAGCTCGCGCTGCGCGGCGAACCCGGCCGTCACCGCCCGGTACTGCTCGGCCGCGATCGCCGCGGAGACGGCCTTGCTGATGGCGATGAAGGGCGTGCGGCGCGGCACCTCCAGCAGCGGCAGCCCCTCCGCCCGCGCCGCGTCGACGAGGGCCTCGGGGATCTCGTCGTAGTTGACGCCGACGGCGAAGCCGAGGCCCACGACGCCGGCTCCGGCCAGCCGCCGCACGTACCGCCGCATCGCCTCGTGGTCCTCGGCGTCCAGTTTCAGCGCGGTGATCAGCAGCAGTTCCCCGCCCTCCATGTACGGGACGGGGTCGGCGAGTTCGCTGACGTGCGCCCAGCGGACGGGCACGTCCAGGCGGTCCTCGCCCGCGCGCACGGTCAGCTTCAGCGCCGAGTGGTGGACGAGCGAGGCGAGCGTCGGGGGCATGGGGCCCTTCAGGGTCGGGGAGGGCGGCGCGATGCGGGTGATCACTTGGCCGTCGCGTATGAACGGCCTGTACCGATTCTGCCTCACCGTACGGTCGGCCGGCCGCCCCGTTCGCACGGTCGACCGGCCTCACCGCACGGCCGGAACTCAGCCCCGCAGATCCACCAGCAGCGGCGGCGCGTGCTCGCCCTTGACCGTGGTCAGCGACAGCACCGCGTGCCCCGGCGGGACCCCGTGCGCGAGTTCGGACGCCGACCACCGCTCCCGCTCCACCTGGCGCACGGTCACGGCCCGCGCCGTGGGCGCCTTGCCGGTGATCACCCGGCGCAGCACGTGCACCGCCTTGCCGGCCGGGGTCTCGGCGATGATCTGCCGGTCGGTGACGTCGCGGGTCTCGGTCCACTCCTTGCCCCAGACCTCGGCGAAGTCCTGCCCGTCCCAGGGGGTCAGCCCGGACAGCGCCATCCGGCAGCCGGTCGCGCCGAGCAGCGGCCCGCGCAGCAGCCGCGGTACGTCGTCCAGCGTGCGCAGGGTCAGCACGACGCCCGCGTTCGCCGACCGCAGCCGCTGGATGCCGCGCACCGCCTCGGGGGTCACCACGCCCGCCGCGTCGTCCAGCAGCAGGCAGGCGAACAGCGACCGGTCCTCCCGCACCGCGACGCTCGCCGTGAACTGCGCGAGCACCAGCCGCGCCAGCATCCGGGAGGCGTCGGCGTGCCCGCGCTCGGGCAGGTCGATGCGCACCCGCACCGGGTGGTCGAGGGCCTTGAGGGAGAACGGCCGGGACCGCCCGGAGGTGTCGAAGAACCCGGCGAAGGCGGGCCGGTCGAGCAGCGCGACCCGGTCGGCGAGGACGCCGGCCACGTCGCCCGGGTGCCCCGCCTGCCGCTCCCGCGCGTCCAGTTCGCGCAGCAGCGAGTCCTGCCCGGACGCCACCAGCGCGGTGCGCAGCGCGCCCAGCGGTCCGGGGGCCGCGTCGAGCAGCTGCCGCAGCTCCGGTACGGAGGGGAAGCGGCCGTGGACGGCCCGGAACGGCCCGAGCAACTGCGCCAGCACGGTCGTGGAGCGGCGGCTGTCGCTGCCGGGGTGCGGGTCGGCGAGGTCTCCGACGAGCGCCTCGGCGAGCACCGCGGCGGCCTCGTCGGGGTCGGTGGTCCCGCCGTACAGGTCGAGGTCGTGGACGGAGTCGGGCTGACCGACGCGTACGACGACGTCGTAGGCCTCGGCCGGTCCGAGGCCCGCGCCCGCGGCGCCGACCACGACGACGGCGGCCCGTCCGGCGAGCGCGTGCAGGCTCAGCGACTCGGCGAGCGGCCGCACCACGGTGCCGGTCTTGCCGGAGCCGGCCGGACCGACCGCGAGCAGGGAGGTGCCGAGCAGGTCGGGGCCGAGGCCGAGGCCGGCCCCGCGGTAGGCGTAGGGGTTGCGGGGGTCGTCGGCGGCGGCGCCGAGCCGCACCTGCCCGGTCAGCAGGTCGTGCCGGGCGAGCCGGGCGGGCAGGTCGCGTTCCCCGGAGGGGTGCAGGCAGGCGGCGGCGCCCTCCTGGAGCACCGCGCCGGTGAACGCGGCGAGGCTGTGCCGGCCGCTGCGCACGCCCTGCCAGGCGCGGGTGATGCGGGCGTGGTCGATGTCCCGCATCAGGCCCGCCCTGGCCTCCGCGGCGAGCCGCTCGGCGGCGTCGACGGCTCCGACGGCACGCAGCTGGGGCCACTCGGCGGGGTCCTGCTCGGGGACGGGCGGGCGCTCGGTGCACGGGGCGGCGGCCGGGCGCCAGGCGGGCGGTCCGTAACGGCGCCAGATCTCGCCCCAGCGGCCGAGGCGGCCCACGCCGACCATGATGACCAGGGCGATGAGCACGTAGTAGGCGTAGACGACCACGACCGAGGCGAAGCTGTGCGGCTGAGCCCAGGAGTCCGGGATCATCGCCCAGAGCGGCAGCAGCCACCAGTCGCCGAGATAGCCGTTCCACAGCAGGGACCAGACCAGCCAGCCGACGAGGAAGGCGATCAGTGCCCCGCTCAGCAGCTGGCGTGCGGGGGTGGTCTCCGGTTCCTCCTGCGGCCGCGGCCGGTGCCCGAACCGCCACACCCCGGGCGGCGCCTCCGGCCGCGGGGCCCGCAGCCAGGCCAGGAACGCCTGCCCGTCCGGCCGCGGCGGCATGCCCGGCGCCGCGGGAGGCCGCGGCGGCATCGCCGGAATCTCCGGCGGACCTGCCGGGCGCGGCACCGGGTTCGCATGCGTGCCCCGTGCGTCCTGCGTCCCGTCGCTGTCCATCGCCCTCGCTCCCCGACCAGCCGTTTGGTGCTCCATCAGCGGTCAATCTAACGCCCCGGCAAGGGGAGTTCACCGATTGCGCGGCCGAGGGGACCGGCCGGTTCCGGACCGGGCCGTGCGCGCGGGTGTGCCCGGCCGTGCGCGTGTGCGTGCGCGGGGCGTGCGCGGGCGCCGCGGGCGGGTACACGGGGGCCGTCGGATGACCACCGGCGGCGCGCCACCCCGCCGTCGCGACAACCGCTCACTTCGCCGCCGCAACAACCGCTCACCTCGCCGTCGCGACGGCCGCTCACCATCACCCTCCGCTACGGCCACTCGCCACCGGCGGCTCGCCGTCCGCTCTCCGCCCTCCGCTATGGCCACCGCGGACAATCCGCCGTCCCGACAACGCCCACATGGAGCATGCCCACCCCCCGCTCCCCGTCCTAGCCTGCGAGGAAAGAGTTCGTAAGGCCGTAAAACCCCACAGGAGCCCCCATGAGCGCACTTCCGCAGGAGCGCCGCCTCGTCACCGCCGTCCCCGGTCCGAAGTCGCAGGAACTGCAGGCCCGCCGGGTCGCCGCGGTGGCGCAGGGCGTGGGCTCCACGCTGCCCGTCTTCGCCGCGCGGGCCGACGGCGGCATCATCGAGGACGTCGACGGCAACCGGTTCATCGACTTCGGCTCCGGCATCGCGGTGACGACCGTCGGCGCCTCCGCCGAGGCCGTCGTACGCCGGGCGTCCGCGCAGCTCGCCGACTTCACCCACACCTGTTTCATGGTCACCCCGTACGAGGGCTACGTGGCGGTCGCCGAGGCGCTCGCCGAGCTCACGCCGGGTGACCACGCCAAGAAGTCCGCCCTGTTCAACTCCGGCGCCGAGGCCGTCGAGAACGCGGTGAAGATCGCGCGTGCGTACACCAAGCGCCCGGCGGTCGTCGTCTTCGACCACGGCTACCACGGCCGGACCAACCTGACGATGGCGCTGACGGCGAAGAACATGCCGTACAAGCAGGGCTTCGGCCCGTTCGCGCCCGAGGTCTACCGCGTGCCGGTCGCCTACGCCTACCGCTGGCCGACCGGTCCGCAGAACGCCGGCCCCGAGGCCGCCGCGCAGGCCATCGACCAGATCACCAAGCAGATCGGCGCGCACAACGTCGCCGCGATCATCATCGAGCCGGTGCTCGGCGAGGGCGGCTTCATCGAGCCGGCCAAGGGCTTCCTGCCCGCGATCCGCCAGTTCGCCTCGGACAACGGCATCGTCTTCGTCGCCGACGAGATCCAGTCCGGCTTCTGCCGCACCGGCCAGTGGTTCGCCTGCGAGGACGAGGGCATCGTCCCCGACCTGATCACGACGGCCAAGGGCATCGCGGGCGGTCTGCCGCTCTCCGCCGTGACCGGCCGCGCCGAGATCATGGACGCCGCGCACGCGGGCGGCCTCGGCGGCACCTACGGCGGCAACCCCGTCGCGTGCGCCGGCGCGATCGGCGCCATCGAGACGATGAAGGAGCTGGACCTCAACGCCAAGGCGAAGAACATCGAGGCGATCATGAAGGGCCGCCTCACCGCCATGGCCGAGAAGTTCGACATCATCGGCGACGTCCGGGGCCGCGGCGCGATGATCGCCGTCGAGCTGGTCAAGGACCGCGCGACCAAGGAGCCGAACCCCGAGGCGGCCGGCGCGCTCGCCAAGGCCTGCCACGCCGAGGGCCTGCTCGTCCTCACCTGTGGCACCTACGGCAACGTGCTGCGCTTCCTGCCCCCGCTGGTGATCGGCGAGGACCTGCTGAACGAGGGCCTCGACATCATCGAGCAGGCTCTCGCGGGCGTCTGAGAGCGGGCTCTTCCGGGTTCCTGGGAGCCTGTTCTCAGGAACCCGGAAGCAGGTTCTCGCGGGCATCTGAGCGCCCGTCCGCACAGCTGATCCAGGGGCTGGGGCGGCCAACGGCAGAGCGTGTGAAGAACGTGTGCGAGGTGGATGTCGGGGTGCGATTCCGTCTGTCGTCGCCCCCGGCACTGCCGTAGGTTCTACGCAGATGAGAGAAACACCCCGTCCGCAGGGGACTGCGGACGATCTCAGGCCGGGGCCTCCCCAGCTTCGACCTGGTCGTGCCCTCGCGCACACACCCGGGGCCTCCGGCTCCGGATCTCCTCACCGGTCGGACAGTCGCCCGCCCCAAACCCCCCGGGGTGGGCGTCCATCCGATCCGATCGGCCGCTCCGGAACAACCCCCCCTGTTCCGGGGCGGCCGGCCTCCTTCCGCTCCTTCCTCCTTCTCGGGCTCCCCGCTCTCCTCTTCGCGCTGATCACCTGGCAGGTCGTGGCCGACGGCCCGCTGTTGCGCGTGGACGAGCGGGTCAGCCGCGTTCTGGTGCACCCGGACCGCGTCTCGGAACTGCTGTCCGACCTCGGCGGTGTCGGGGTGGCGCTCCCGGTCCTCGCCCTCGTGCTGGCCGACGTGGCCCGGCGCGGCCGTCGGGCGGGCGCCCGGCGATGGTGGCTGCCGCCGCTCGCCGCCGCCCTCGTCATGGCGCTGGTGCCGGCGCTGGTCGTCCCCCTCAAGGAGTTCACCGCCCGCTCGGGCACCCCGGCCGTGCCGCCGGGCACCGGCTACTACCCCTCCGGCCACACGGCGACCGCCGTCGTCGCCTACGGCGCGGCGGCGGTGCTGCTGCTGCCCTGGCTGGCGTCGGCGACCGCCCGCCGCGTGGTCGTCGTCGCCTGCGCCGCCGTCAATCTCGCCGTCGCCTCCGGCCTGGTCCGCCGCGGCTACCACTGGCCGCTGGACGTCCTGGCGAGCTGGTGCCTCGGCACGGTGCTGCTGACCTGCCTGACGCTGGCCGTCTCCCACGCCGCGCACGACGCCGGAGGCGGGCCGCCGGCCGCCGGACAGGACGGCGAGACCCGCCGCGGCCCGGCCGCGCGCCGACGCTGAAGGGGCGCGGGGGAACCGCGCGACCGGCCACGACGGCGCCGCGGACGACCGGCGGCACACCGCCGGTCACGGCCGACGGCACACCGCCCGCC
The DNA here is from genome assembly GCF_035656535.1 of Streptomyces sp. H51. Taxonomy (NCBI): domain Bacteria; kingdom Bacillati; phylum Actinomycetota; class Actinomycetes; order Kitasatosporales; family Streptomycetaceae; genus Streptomyces; species Streptomyces sp. H51. Next base: position 116,038 of record NZ_JAYMHD010000076.1, on the reverse strand, counting down.
ATGACCGCGCGGAGCGCTCAGCTGTCGAAGCCCAGGCCCAGCCGGTCCATCGTCCGCAGCCACAGGTTGCGCCGCCCGTCGTGCGCGTCGGCGCGGGCGAGGGACCACTTGGTCAGCGCGATGCCGGTCCAGGCGAAGGGCTCGGGCGGGAAGGGCAGGGGCTTCTTGCGGACCATCTCCAGCGAGGTGCGCTCGGTGGTCTCCCCCGCCAGCAGGTCCAGCATCACCTCGGCGCCGAACCGGGTCGCGCCCACGCCGAGGCCCGTGTAGCCCGCGGCGTACGCCACCTTCCCCCGGTGCGCGGTGCCGAAGAACGCCGAGAAGCGCGAGCAGGTGTCGATCGCGCCGCCCCACGCGTGCGTGAAGCGGAGGCCCTCCAGTTGCGGGAAGCAGGTGAAGAAGTGTTCGGCGAGCTTGGCGTAGGTCTCCGGGCGGTCGTCGTACTCGGCGCGCACCCGGCCGCCGTAGGGGTAGACGGCGTCGTAGCCGCCCCACAGGACGCGGTTGTCGGCGGACAGCCGGAAATAGTGGAACTGGTTGGCGCTGTCCCCGAGGCCCTGGCGGTTCTTCCAGCCGACGGACGCGAGCTGCTCGTCGGTGAGCGGCTCGGTCATCAGCGCGTAGTCGTAGACCGGGACGGTGTACGGGCGCACCCGCCGGACCAGGTTCGGGAAGACGTTCGTGCCGAGCGCGACCTTGCGGGCGCGCACGCTGCCGTAAGGGGTGCGGACGGCCATGCCGGCGCCGTACGGCTGGAGGGCGAGCGCGGGCGTGTGCTCGTGGACGCGGACGCCGAGCCGCAGGCAGGCCCGCTTCAGGCCCCAGGCGAGCCGGGCCGGGTTGACCATGGCCACGCCCTTGCGGTCGTGCAGGCCGGCCTGGAAGGTCGGCGAGTCGACGTGGCTGCGCACCGCCTCGGCGTCCAGGAACTCGACGCCGTCGGCGAGGCCGCGGCGCTCCATCTCCTCGTACCAGTCGCGCAGCTCCCACGCCTGGTAGGTCTCGGTGGCGACGTCGATCTCGCCGGTGCGCTCGAAGTCGCAGTCGATCCCGTACCGGGCGACCGCGGCCTCGATCTCGTCGAGGTTGCGGGCGCCCAGCTCCTCCAGCTTGTGGATCTCGTCCGGCCAGCGGGTCAGCCCGTTGGCCAGACCGTGGGTGAGGGAGGCGGCGCAGAAGCCGCCGTTGCGGCCGGAGGCGGCCCAGCCCACCTCGCGGCCTTCCAGCAGGACGACGTCCCGCCCGGGGTCGCGCTCCTTGGCGATCAGCGCGGTCCACAGTCCGCTGTAGCCGCCGCCGACGACCAGCAGGTCGCAGGTCTCGGCGCCGGTGAGGGCGGGCTCCGGGCGGGGCCTGCCGGGGTCGTCCAGCCAGTACGGGACCGGCTGGACGTCGGAGAGTGCTCTTGTCCAACGGCTCATGGCGCTTGGGGCCATGATTTTCAACTCCCTACAGGGTTGCGGTGGTCACGCCTTCTGCTTGTTGCGGCGGTTGCCGACGACCATCGAGGTCAGGACGAGCAGCACGGCGATGAGGAACATGGCGGTGCCGATGACGTTGATCTGGACGGGCGTTCCGCGCTGCGCCGAACCCCAGACGAACATGGGGAAGGTGACGGTCGAGCCGGCGTTGAAGTTGGTGATGATGAAGTCGTCGAAGGAGAGCGCGAAGGCGAGCAGCGCGCCCGCCGCGATGCCGGGGGCCACGATGGGCAGCGTGACCCGGAGGAACGTCTGCACCGGACCGGCGTACAGGTCCTGGGCGGCCTGCTCCAGCCGCGGGTCCATCGACATCACGCGCGCCTTCACCGCCGTCACCACGAAGCTCAGGCAGAACATGATGTGGGCGATCAGGATCGTCCAGAAGCCCAGCTGGGCGCCCATGTTGAGGAACAGGGTGAGCAGCGAGGCGGCCATGACGACCTCGGGCATCGCCATCGGCAGGAAGATCAGCGAGTTCACCGCGCCGCGCGCCCGGAAGCGGTAGCGGACCAGCGCGAAGGCGATCATCGTGCCGAGGACGGTGGCGCCGATCGTCGCCCAGAGCGCGATCTGGAGGCTGAGCGACAGCGAGCCGCACATGCCGGCGACGCCGCACGGGTCCGTCCAGGCGTCCGCGGAGAACTGCTGCCACTCGTAGTTGAAGCGCCCCTTCGGCTTGTTGAAGGAGAACACCGTCACGACGATGTTGGGCAGCAGCAGGTACCCGAGGGTCAGCAGTCCCGCGATGACGACGAGGTGGCGCTTGAGCCAGTTGACGAAGGCCATTTAAACCAGATCCTCCGTGCCGGACTTGCGGATGTACAGCGTGACCATGATCAGGATCGCGGCCATCAGGATGAACGACAGCGCCGCCGCCGTCGGGTAGTCCAGGATCCGCAGGAACTGGGTCTGGATGACGTTGCCGACCATGCGGGTGTCGGTCGAGCCGAGCAGGTCGGCGTTGACGTAGTCACCGGCCGCCGGGATGAAGGTCAGCAGCGTGCCGGAGACCACGCCCGGCATCGACAGCGGGAAGGTGACCTTGCGGAAGGTGGTGGCCGGGCGTGCGTACAGGTCGCCCGCCGCCTCGTGCAGCCGTCCGTCGATGCGCTCCAGCGAGGTGTACAGCGGCAGGATCATGAACGGCAGGAAGTTGTACGTCAGACCGCACACCACCGCGAGCGGGGTGGCGAGCACCCGGTCGCCGGCCGTCATGCCGAGCCAGTTCGTGACGTCCAGGACGTGCAGCGAGTTCAGGGTGCCGACGACCGGGCCGCCGTCCGCGAGGATCGTCTTCCAGGCGAGCGTGCGGATCAGGAAGCTGGTGAAGAACGGCGCGATCACCAGGATCATGATCAGGTTGCGCCAGCGGCCCGCGCGGAACGCGATCAGGTAGGCCAGCGGGTAGCCGAGGATCAGGCACAGGATCGTCGCCGAGCCGGCGTACAGCACCGAGCGCAGGAACTGCGGCCAGTACTCGGACAGCGCGTCCCAGTAGGTCGCGAAGTGCCAGGTGACCTGGTAGCCCTTTTCCAGGGAGCCCGTCTGCACGGACGTGGACGCCTGGTAGACCATCGGCAGCGCGAAGAAGACCAGCAGCCACAGGATGCCGGGCAGCAGCAGCCAGTACGGCACCAGGCGGCCCCGCTTGCGCGGTGGCTTCTTCGCGGGGGTGGCGGGGGCGAGCGGCGGAGGTGCCTCCGCCTCGGTGATCGTCGTCATCAGGCCGCCTCTTCCTCGACCGTCTCGACGCCGGCGTCGATGTCCTGCGTGGCGTCCAGGCCGAAGGTGTGGGCCGGGTTCCAGTGCAGGACGACCTCGGCGCCGGGCGCGAGCCGGGGGTCGCGGTCGATGTTCTGGACGTAGACCTCGAAGTCGGGGCAGACCGGGCTGTCGACGACGAACTGCGTGGAGACGCCGATGAAGCTGGAGTCGGCGATCGTGCCGGTGATCCGGTTGCGGCCGACGGGTATCTCTCCGGCGTCCTCGACGGGGACGACCGAGATCTTCTCCGGGCGTACGCCGACCAGCACCTTGCCGCCGGTCGTGGTGGGCGCCGAACACCGCGTCCCGGGCAGCACGAGCTTGCCGCCGCCGGCCCTCAGGACGATGTCGTCGCCGCTGATGGTGTCGACCTCGGCCTCGATGAGGTTGGAGGTGCCGAGGAAGTTGGCGACGAAGGTGGTCTGCGGGTTCTCGTACAGGTCGGCCGGCGCGCCGAGCTGCTCCACGCGGCCCCCGTTCATCACGGCGACCGAGTCGGCCATGGTCATGGCCTCCTCCTGGTCGTGCGTGACGTGGATGAAGGTGATGCCGACCTCGGTCTGGATCCGCTTGAGCTCCAGCTGCATCTGGCGGCGCAGCTTCAGGTCGAGGGCGCCGAGGGGCTCGTCGAGCAGCAGCACCTTGGGGTGGTTGATCAGCGCGCGGGCCACCGCGACGCGCTGCTGCTGGCCGCCGGAGAGCTGGTGCGGCTTCTTGCGGGCCTGCTCGCCGAGCTGGACGAGCTCCAGCATCTCCTCGACCTGCTTCTTCACCGACTTGATGCCGCGCCGGCGCAGACCGAAGGCGACGTTCTCGAAGATGTCGAGGTGCGGGAAGAGGGCGTAGGACTGGAAGACCGTGTTGACCGGGCGCTTGTAGGGCGGCAGGTGCGACACGTCCTGGTCGCCGAGGTGGACGGTGCCCGTGGTGGGGTCCTCCAGGCCGGCGATCATGCGCAGGGTGGTGGTCTTGCCGCAGCCGGAGGCGCCGAGCAGGGCGAAGAAGGAGCCCTGCGGCACGGTCAGGTCGAGCGGGTGGACGGCGGTGAAGGAGCCGTAGGTCTTGCTGACGCCCGTCAGTCGGACGTCGCCGCCGGTGTCGTTCTTGTTCGTCACGGTGATCACGCCCCAGTCAGCTTCGCGAACTTCTGTTCGAATTCGGTCTCTTCCTTCGAGCTCAGCGAGCGGAAGGCGTGGGACTTGGCAGCCGTGGCCTTGTCCGGAAGGATCAGCGGGTTGTCCGCCGCGCCCTTGTCGATCTTGGTGAGGTAGGGCTTCACACCGTCGACCGGGGACACGTAGTTGACGTAGGCGGCGAGCGCCGCGGCCTGCTCGGGCTCGTAGTAGAAGTCGATGAGCCGCTCGGCGTTGGTCTTGTGACGCGCCTTGTTCGGGATCAGCATGTTGTCCGTCGACGTCATGTAGCCGCTGTCCGGGAGGATGAAGTCGACGTCCGGGCTGTCCGCCTTGAGCTGGACGATGTCACCGCCCCAGGCCACACAGGCCGCCAGGTCGCCCTTGGTGAGGTCGGACGTGTAGTCGTTGCCGGTGAAGCGGCGGATCTGCCCCTTGTCGACGGCCTTCTGCAGCCGGGCGATCACCTTGTCGTAGTCGTCGGCGGTGAACTTCCCCGGGTCGATGCCCATGTCCAGCATGGTCATGCCCACGCTGTCGCGCATCTCCGACAGGAAGCCGACGCGGCCCTTGAGCTTGGGGTTGTCGAGCAGGTCGGAGACCGACTTGACCTCGATGCCGTCGAGCGCCTTCTTGTTGAACGCGACGACGGTGGATATGCCCTGCCAGACGTAGCTGTAGGCGCGGCCGGGGTCCCAGTCGGGGCTGCGGAACTGCGGCGACAGGTTGGCGTAGGCGTGCGGCAGGTTGGACGGGTCCAGTTTCTGGACCCAGCCGAGGCGGATCAGGCGGGCCGCGAGCCAGTCGGTGAGCACGATGATGTCGCGCCCGGTGTCCTGGCCGGCCGCCAGCTGCGGCTTGATCTTGCCGAAGAACTCGACGTTGTCGTTGATGTCCTCGGTGTACTTGACCTTGATGCCGGTGCGTTTGGCGAACCGGTCGAGCGTGGGGTGCTGCTTCTCGCTGTCGTCCACGTCGATGTACTCGGTCCAGTTGGAGAAGTTGACGACCTTCTCCTCGGCCGAGTGGTCCTCTGCGGAGACGCCGCCCTTGGTGTTGCCCGCCGCGGGGATCCCGCAGGCGCTCAGTGCCCCGAGACCGCCGACCGCGAGCGCGCCGCCCGCGGAGGCGCGCAGCAGCGAACGGCGGGTGAGGGAGGCCCTGCCGTTGCGGAAACTGCGCCGCATGGCGGCCACCTGGGCCGGGGACAGGCGGTCGGGCTCGTACTGCTCCATGCGCGTGGTGCCCTTTCGGGAGGGTGAGGGGCCGCGGGTGAGGCGGCCGGTTCTGCTGTCTATCGGTCCCCGAAGACGGTGCGGTGCCAGTCCTTCCTGGCCACCGCCGTGTTGTCGTACATGACGTGCTTGACCTGCGTGTACTCCTCGAAGGAGTAGGCAGACATGTCCTTGCCGAAGCCGGACGCCTTGTAGCCGCCGTGCGGCATCTCGCTGATGATCGGGATGTGATCGTTGATCCACACACAGCCCGCCTTGATCTCGCGGGTGGCGCGGCCTGCCCGGTAGACGTCGCGGCTCCAGGCGGAGGCCGCGAGCCCGTACGGGGTGTCGTTGGCGAGCCTGATCCCTTCGTCGTCGGTGTCGAAGGGGAGGACCACCAGTACCGGGCCGAAGATTTCGGACTGCACGACCTCGCTGTCCTGGGGCGCGTCGGCGATGAGGGTGGGCCGATAATACGCGCCCTTCGTGAGACCTCCCTGCGGGGCCTCGCCGCCGGTGACCACGCGCGCGTAGGAGCGGGCGCGGTCGACGAACCCGGCGACGCGGTCGCGCTGGACGTGGGAGATCAGCGGACCGAGATCGGTGCCCGGCGCGAAGGGGTCGCCGAGCCGGACGGTGTCCATGAGGGCGGCCGTCCGTTCGACGAACGCCTCGTACAGGGGCCGCTGCACGTACGCGCGGGTGGCGGCGGTGCAGTCCTGGCCGGTGTTGATGAGCGCGCCCGCGACCGCGCCGTTGGCGGCCGCCTCCAGGTCGGCGTCGTCGAAGACCACGAACGGTGCCTTGCCGCCCAGCTCCAGGTGGAGGCGCTTGACGGTGGCGGTGGCGATCTCCGCGACCCGCTTGCCGACGGCGGTCGAACCGGTGAAGGAGGTCATGGCCACGTCGGGGTGGCCGACCAGGCGCTCGCCCGCCTCCCGGCCGGTGCCGGTGACGATGTTGACGACGCCGTCGGGGATCCCGGCGGCGGTGACGGCCTCGGCGAACAGCAGCGAGGTCAGCGGGGTCAGCTCGGCCGGCTTGAGGACGATGGTGTTGCCGGCCGCGATGGCCGGGAGGATCTTCCACGCCGCCATCTGCAGCGGGTAGTTCCACGGCGCGATGGAGCCGACGACGCCGATGGCCTCGCGGCGCACGTACGACGTGTGGTCGCCGGAGTACTCGCCGGCGGCCTGCCCCTGAAGGTGGCGGGCGGCCCCGGCGAAGAAGGCGGTGTTGTCGATCGTCCCCGGCACGTCGAACTCGCGGGTCAGCTTCAGCGGCTTGCCGCACTGCAGGGACTCGGCGCGGGCGAACTCCTCCGCGCGGTCGGCGAGCACGGCGGCCAGGCGGTGCAGGGCGTCGGAACGCTCACCGGGGGTGGCGGCCGCCCAGCCCGGGAACGCCTCGCGCGCCGCGGCGACCGCCGCGTCCACGTCGTCGGCGCCGGCCAGGTCGTACGTGTACACGTCCTCGCCGGTCGCGGGGTCGACGACCGCGTAGGTGTGGCCCGAGGTGCCCTTCGCCGGGCGGCCCGCGATGTACTGCGCGCCGTCCGCGAAACGGTCCTGGGCGGGGAATCGTTCCGGGGTGGCGATGCCCGGGTTGTGCATGTGGATCTCCTCCGCCGGGGCACCCGGCTCGTGGGGCGGGTGGCGTAGCTCCAGTCCGAATTGAGTGCCGATCCTGACAGAGGCAAGGGACTCCTACAAGTGATTCCGTTGTTTCCTTTCGGTTACGCAACGGAATCTGTCGACCAGGTGTCGAGTCGCCCAGGAAAAGGGAGGACGGAGTGTCAGTGGCGGCTGCGACACTCGCGTGCATGGAACGGGTGACGGGGAAGATCGACTCCAGGGAATCGCTGGTCAGGGCGGTCCGCGCGGGGGCCCGAATCAAGTATCTGCACTTCTGGGGGCATCGGCCGGGAGCGGACGGCCGGGTGGGGCCGGGCTGCCTGAGCCAGTGGTGGCCGTCGCCGTTCACGGTGGACTCGGTGACCTATGCGACCGCCGAGCACTGGATGATGGCGGGCAAGGCGCGGCTGTTCGGCGACGCGGAGGCGGAGCGGCAGGCGCTGGCCGCGGGCCATCCCGCGCAGGCGAAGAAGGCCGGGCGCCTGGTGCGCGGCTTCGACGAGGCCGTCTGGGAACGCGAGCGGTTCGGCATCGTGGTGGAGGGCAGCGTCCACAAGTTCGCCGCCCACGCCGATCTGCGGGAGTTCCTGCTGAACACCGGCGAGCGAAGCGAGACGGGGGTCCCCCCGGCCGAAGGCCGGGGGAGGGTGCTGGTGGAGGCGAGCCCCATGGACCGGGTCTGGGGCATCGGCCTCGGCGCGACCGACGAGGCGGCGACGGACCCCGAGCGCTGGCGCGGCGCGAACCTGCTCGGCTTCGCCCTGATGGAGGCCCGGGAGCGGCTGGCCGGGAGCGGGTGAGGGTCGGGGCCGGGTGAGAGGCGGGTGCGGGGGCGGTGGTGCGGGGGCGGGCCGACTGCCGCCGGGACGAGCGCGGCGCCGTCACCGACGGCCGCGGCGCCGCGGCTGGACAGGCGGGCCCGGTCTTGCGGCGGACTCGGGCCGCGCGGGCGGGCCGCGGACTCGGACCGGAGTGGAACGGGCGTCGCCGCCGCCGACGGCGGACACTGTTGCCTCGGCGGCGGACCGGACAGGGCTCGGGAGGCCGGACACCCGAAGCGCTCGTGCGGGCCGGGGCCGGTGATCGGCGACGGCCGACTCGGTCCTCCCCGACTTCCCCGGCCATGGCCCGGCGGGCAGGCTGTCGGCGGACAGCGTGCCCGGTACCGGACACCGGCGGAGGACGGGGTCCGGGGCAGGACGGTGGAGGGACCGCCCGCGAGGCGCCGGTCGGAGGCCGGGCCGGGAGGCGGACCGGAGGGCGGGCCGCCGATGTGATCAGGTGACCGGCCTGGACCGGGAGGTCACGGGTTGGCGATCAGCAAGGCGATCATGCCCAGGCCGAGCACGATGGCGACGGCTCCGCAGATGATGCCGGTCAGGGCCTGGCCCGGGTTCGTCGCCTCGCCCCGGGCGGCCTTGGCGCGGCCGATGAAGCCGAAGATCAGGGCGAGCACGCCGACGATGATCGCGACCGGCCAAAGACAGAAGACGGCGGCCCCGACGATCCCCAGCACCATCGAGGCGGTGCCCATGCCGTTGCTGGGCAGCGGTGTCATCCCGGGCCAGCCGTAGTAGCCGGGGGTGCCGTAGCCGGGGGTGCCGTAGGCGGACGGGCCGCCGGACGGGTAGCCGTAGCCGCCGGGATAGCCGTAGGGGACCTGGCCGGGGCCGTCGGGGGCGATGGGCGGCGGGGGGACCGGCTCGCCGTGCGCGGAGACGGCGCCGGGCGTCTGAGGCATCGGGGTCGGCGGGGCGAAGGGACCGGCCCACGGCTGCGAGGGGGGCGGCGTGCCGCCGGCTCCGGCGCCGGGCATGGAGACGACCGTCCGCTGGTCGTGCACGGAGGGCGGCGCCGGGAACGGCCCCGCACCGGTGTGCCGGCCGGGGCCCAGCGGGGCGTCGGCGGCGGGCGGAGCCCACGGGTTCGGCTCCGGGTTCGGCTCCGGCGTCGGCTCCGGCTTGCCCAGGGGGACCCGGCCGGTCGCGTCGCCGGGGGCGGCCGGCCAGTGACCGGCGCCGTGGTCCGGCGCTGCCGGCGTCTGCGCGTCGTCGGACATGCGGCGAGTCCCCTCTCTGGACATCCGGACCTCCCGTCACTCTACGGCCCGGCCCGGCCACGCGTGGGCTCGGCCTACGATGATCCCCGAGTCACCGATCAGCCGATCACCCGCGTCCCGCCCGGCCGACCGCCGCGGGACGCCGTTCCCGGGGAGGAACCCTTGACCGACCGTCTCGACGCGTCCACCGTCGTCCCGAACGACCTGCACGCCTTCATCGCCGGACTGCCCAAGGCCGAACTGCACGTCCACCACGTCGGCTCCGCCTCCCCCCGGATCGTCTCCGAACTGGCCGCCCGCCACCCCGACTCGAAGGTGCCCACGGACCCCGAGGCCCTGGCCGACTACTTCACCTTCACCGGCTTCGCCCACTTCATCGACGTGTACCTGTCCGTCGTGGACCTGATCCGCACGCCGGAGGACGTACGGCTGCTGACGTACGAGGTGGCCCGTGACATGGCCCGGCAGCAGGTGCGGTACGCCGAGCTGACCGTCACCCCGTGGTCCTCGACCCGGCGCAACATCGACGAACGCGCGTTCATGGACGCGATCGAGGACGCCCGCAAGGCGGCCGAGGCCGATTTCGGGACCGTGCTGCGCTGGTGCTTCGACATCCCGGGCGAGGCCGGTCTCGAGGCCGCCGAGGAGACGACCCGGCTGGCCACCGACGACCGGCTGCGCCCCGAGGGCCTGATCTCCTTCGGGCTCGGCGGGCCCGAGACAGGTGTGCCGCGGCCGCAGTTCGAGCCGTACTTCGACCGGGCGATCGCCGCCGGGCTGCGGTCGGTGCCGCACGCCGGCGAGACCACCGGCCCGCAGACGGTGTGGGACGCGCTGACCCACCTGCGGGCCGAGCGCATCGGGCACGGCACGAACTCCTTCCAGGACCCGGCGCTGCTCGCGCACCTGGCCGAGCGGCGGATCCCGCTGGAGGTGTGCCCGACCTCCAACATCGCCACCCGCGCGGTGCGCACCCTGGACGAGCACCCCATCAAGGAGTTCGCGAAGGCGGGCGTCCTGGTGACGATCAACTCCGACGACCCGCCGATGTTCGGCACCGACCTCAACAACGAGTACGCGGTCGCCGCCCGCCTGCTGGAGCTGGACGAGCGGGGCCTCGCGGACCTCGCGAAGAACGCCGTCGACGCCTCCTTCCTCGACGAGGCGGGCAAGGCACGTATCCGGGACGAGATCGACGCGTACACCACGGCGTGGCTCGCCCCCTGATCCCGCCACAATGGGGGTCATGCAGAACGTGACCGCCGTGGCCCACCGCGGCGACCCCTACCGCGTCCGCGAGAACACCGTCGACTCGCTGCGTTCCGCGCTCGGCCTGGGCGCGGACGCCGTCGAGATCGACGTACGGCTGACCAAGGACGGCGTGCCGGTGCTGCTGCACGACGCGACGCTGAGGCGCCTGTGGGAGCGGGACCGGCCGCTGCGGTCGCTGACGGCCGGCGAGGTGCGCGAACTGACGGGCGGCGGGGTGCCGACGCTGGCGGAGGCGCTGGCCGCGACCGACGGCACCCGGGTGATGCTGGACCTGCCCGGCGGGCCGGACGTGCGGGCGGTGCGCCGGGTCGTGGACGTCGTATGCGAGGCCGGGGCGCGGGAGCGGGTGTACTACTGCGCCGACGCGCCCGCCATGCTCGCCGTCCGCGCGGCCGATTCGTCCGCGGAGATCGCCCTGACCCGCACCACGCTGGCGCCCCCGCGGCCGGTCCTGCTGGAGGCGATCCGCCCGCGCTGGCTCAACTACCGCTTCTCCCTGGTCGACCGCGCCCTCGCCGCCCGTGTCCACCGCGACGGCTACCTGCTGTCCGTCTGGACCCCGGACACCCGCCGTTCCATGCGCCGGCTGATCGACGTCGGCGTGGACTCGATCACCACCAACCGCGTCGACGTGCTCAGCCCCCTGCGCGTCCCGCTCCAGCTGTGACCCGGCCCGACATGGCCTGAGGGGCGGCCCCTGACAACACCCTTGTTCTTGCGGGCACTTGGTCGGGGCTTCCCCAGGGTCGGGCACCCTCCTCGCCGAGGATCCGGGCGGGCGCGGGCGGCCGGAGGATGATCACGAACTTCCTCCGGCCGGTTCCGGCCCCTTCCGGCGATCTCAGGAGAGTCGATGCGCGCACGCAGCCGCAGCTCCGCCCTCACCGCCTGTCTCGTCTCGTCCTGGCCACCGGCCCGCCGGCCGCACCCGCCCTCGCCGCACCCGCCCTCTCCGCGCCGGTCGCACCGGCCGCACGGATCGCACCGGCCGCACGGATCGCGACGGTCGCGACGGTCGCGACGGCACCGGCCGCCGGCCGTGGCACGCCCGACACCGGCACGCCCGACACCGGCGCGCCAGATGCCGGCGCCCTGCGTGCCGCGATCGCCGGGCTCCCGGATGCGGACGCGACCGCGGCGCTGGTGCGGGTCGGCGGCAGTGACGGCGCCTGGCGGGGCAGCGCGGGCGTGCGCGATCTGGCGAGCGGCCGGGCGGCGTACCCGGACGCCCGCTTCCGGGCCGGCTCGACGACGAAGGTGGTGACGGCGGCCGTCGTGCTCAGGCTCGCGGCCGAGGGCCGGATCGACCTGTCGGCGCCGGTGCGGCGCTACCTCCCCGGCCTGCTCGGCGACGCCTTCGAGCCGGTCACCGTACGGCAGTTGCTGAACCACACCAGCGGCATCCCGGCCGGTGACGGATTCGGGGACTCCTTCGAGGAGCAGTACGCCCACCGCTACGACGCCTTGACACCCCGTCAGGTCGCCGCGTCGGCGGTGGCGAAGGGCCCGGAGTTCCGCCCCGGCGAGCGGCAGCACTACCTGAACGTCAACTACACGGTCCTCGGCCTGCTCGTGGAGAAGGTGACGGGCCGCGCCTACGCGGACGAGGCCGCCCGGCTCGTCCTGCGCCCCGCCGGCCTGCGCGACACGTACTTCCCCGGCACCGACCCGCGCATCCGCGGCCCGCACAACCACGGCTACCAGGCGGTCCGGAAAGCCGACGGCACGACCGCCTTCGTGGACGTGACCGAGTGGAACCAGGCGGACCGCTGGGCGGCCGGCGACATGATCTCTACGACCGCGGACCTGGAACGCCTGCTCAGGGCGCTGTTCACGGGACGGATCGTGCCGGGCCCGCAACTGCGGGAGATGTTCACGGTCCCGGCGGGCATCGACGGGGCGACCTACAGCGCCGGTCTGCAGCGCTTCGTGCACGAGGGCCGGGTCTACTGGCTCAAGTCGGGGGCGCGGTACGGCTACAGCACCGTGATCGCCGCGACCCGCGACCTGAGCCGCACCCTCGTCCATTGCGTCGGCGCCACCGACGCCAAGGGCGAGTCGATGAACCCGGTCGCCCAGCGGATCGCCCTCGCGGCGCTCAAGCAGCCGGTACCGGGGCGGTGTCCGGGGTGAGCGCCGCCAGCCGCTTGATCTTCTCGCGCACGACGTACAGCGGGATCACCCCGAAGAAGCCGAACGACATGTCGATCACCGTCCACCAGAAGGGGATGCCGCGGATCGGCCCGCACACCAGCGCCAGCGGGACGATCCCGGCGCAGGCGATCATCCCGAACTCGACCACCCAGATGTTGCGGACGGGGTCGCGGTAGGGGCCGTAGAAGGCCACCGCGATCACCAGGTGGGCGAAGGCCAGCCAGTCCGTGCCGTAGAGCAGGAAGGGGTACTCGGTGTCGGCGGTGTCGACTCCGCGCCGCACGCGCTCGATCCAGTCGGTGAGCGCGGGCAGCTGGTCGGAGACGGACAGCGACCGCAACAGGTCCTCGGTCCAGCGGAGTTCGTGGACGAGGGGGAAGGCCGTGGCGCCGCTGAGCACCAGGCAGACGACGAAGAGGACCAACCAGGCGCGTATGCCCTTCAGCAGGGCGGCTCTGTCGCTCATGACGGCAGCGTAGCCCTGTATTTGAACGTGTTCAAAAGCGCCCCCACGGAAGGGGGCCGGGGACGCGGTCGCGGCGAAGGCGGCCATCGGCCCCGCGGCGGCGGTGGATCCCCGCGTGTCGCTCCGCTCGGCGCGCGGCCGCACCGGCTCCGGCGCGGCCGGGAATCGCTCGCGCGACGCGGACAGGCCGCGCCGCGGCACCCGTCGGCGCGGCCGACTCCTCCGCCCCGTCCGGGGGACTCCTCGGCCCCGTCCGGGGGACTCCTCCGCCCCGTCCGGGAGACTCCTCCGCCCCGTCCGGGAGACTCCTCCGCCCCGTCCGGGAGACTCCTCCGCCCCGTCCGGGAACGGGCCGCCGACAGCCCCAAGGCGCCCGCGCCGCGGGCAGGTTCGCCGCACGGCGGGTCGCTCCTCGCCTCGCTCAGCCCCGTGCGTCCGCTGTGGAGGGCGGGACGGGCGCAAGGCTCCAGGGCTCCGACGGCGCGGTCTTGCGCGAGTCCGTCGAGTCCGTCGCGCCCGTCGAGGGCGCACGGGAGGCCGGGTCGGTCGGACCCGGCCGACCGGCCCGGCCGGTGCGCCCGGTCCGGTCGGTCGCACCGGTCCCGCCGGGGGCCGGGGTCGGGACGACGGTCGAGCGGCGGGTGGCGGGACCGGTCGCGGCCGGCCGGGGCGAGGTCGACGGGCCCGGCCCGGTCGCGGGACCGCTCGCGGGCGGCGGGGCGAGCGGGACCGCAGGCGGCGCGGGCGTCCCGGGGCCGAACGACCGCAGCGGCAGCGCGACGAGCACGGCGACGGCGCAGACCGCGCCGGCTCCGGCCGCGGCACGCAGCAGCCGGCGGCGTGCCGCGCCGCGGCGGATCGCCTCGTAGCGGCCCGGGGGCGCACCGAGATGGCCGGCCGGGGGCCGCAGCAGGACGGCCAGGGGGTCGTCGGGGTCGAAGTCCGGGCCGTCGTCAGGGGGTGTGATCAAGGCTTCTCCTCAGGTGGGCGCGGAGCAGCTCGCGAGCCGTGTGCAGATCGGCCTTGACGGTCCCTTCCTTGCGCCCGGTCAGCACGGCCACCTCCCGGATCGGCATGTCAGCGTAGTAGTGCAGCAGGATCGGCACCCGCAGCCGGTCCGGCAGGGACTGCACGAGCAGCCGCACCGACGGGTCGGCCGGTTCGGCGGGCGGGCGCACGGCGGCCTCGACGGTGGCCCGGCGCATCGCCCGGCGCTCACGCTCCAGCTTGCGCCAGTGGTCGCGGACCAGGTTGGCGGCGGTCACGTAGAGGAAGCCCTGGGGTTCGGCAACGGCCGTCCACCGGGCCCATAACCGGGTGAACGCCTCCGAGGCGACCTCGTGCGCCGTCTCGTCGTCGTCGACGAGACGGCGGCACCAGCCGGCCAGGCGCGGATAGAGGGCGGCGAACAGCTCGGACGCCGCCCTCTCACGGGACCGTTTCACCGTTCTCCCGCAGCACTCGGTGCCGGTGCGGCGAAGACGATCACGTTGTCGCGGTAGCCGTCGCCGCTGCGCGGTCCGCCGCACGTGACCAGACGCAACTCCGGCCGGTCCACGTTCCCGTAGACGTCGCCGGTCGGGAAGTCCGCCTTGGCGACGGTGCGCACGGCGGTGACGGCGAACCGTACGGTCCCGCCGCCGGCCAGGCGCACCTCGATCCGGTCGCCGCGGCGCACCTCCGCGAGGTGCCGGAACACCCCGTCCCCGTAGGCGCCGACGGTGACATGGCCGAGGATCACCGAGGGACCGGTCTGTCCCGGCGCCGGCGAGTGGCGGTACCAGCCCGCCCGGTCGTGCGCCGTGATCGGGGGGACCTGCACGGTGCCGTCGGGGGCCAGCCCCAGCCGCAGGACGGCAGTGTCGACCCCGATGGCGGGGATGCGCAGCCGCACCGGAGCCGAACGCGCGGAGGCGTGTCCCGGCGCGGCGGAGCCGTCGGCGGCTCCGGCGGCCGGTCCGGCCCGCTCGGCGTCTTCCGGCGGGGCCTTCGCGGGCCCGGGGCCACCGCAGCCGGCGAGCAGCAGGGCGGCCGTCGAGGCGAGGAAGGCGCGCCTGGCGAGCGGTGTCACTCCCCCGTCGCCCGCCGACGCCGTACGAGGAGGACCGCGCCCCCGCCCGCGACGGCCGCCGCGGCGGCGCCCCCGCCGATCAGCCCGGCCATGCCGCCGGACTCCGGCGAGGCGGGCACCCGGCCGGTGTCCGGCGCCCCGCTGGGCACGGCGGTGACCTGGTCCGAGGGCCTCCGGGACGGAGCCGGGCTCTGCCGCGTGCGGTCGGTGGCGCTCGGCACCGGGGAGGGGGCGTCGGTGGGCCGGGTCGAGGGGACGCCGGTGGGCCCGGTCGAGGGGGCGCCGGTGGTCGGGCGGGGGGTGGGCGAGGAGGCCGCCGTCGCCCCGTCGGCGAACGCGGGCACCGCGCCCGCCAGGACGGCGGCGCACGCGAGCACCAGGGCACTGAGGCCGGTTCGGCGCATGGATCGCTCTCTTTCGTCGGTCCGCCCGCCGGTGGACCGGCGGGATGGTCACGGATCGAGCGGAGAGACGAGACAGCACCCGGAGGGGTTGTAAAGAGAAGGCAAAGCCGACGGGCGCCAGGACGTCCGGGAACGGCACGGCCCCCGGACGGGTCGCCCTGAGTCGAATCCCGTCCGGGGGCCGTCGGCCTACGCCGAGGCGCCGATACGCCGAAGCACTGAAGCGCGACGCGCCGGAGCGCCGACGCGCGACGCGCGACGCGCGACGCGCCGAAGGCTTACGCGTCCAGCGACGTCATCACGTGCTTGATCCGCGTGTAGTCCTCGAAGCCGTACGCCGACAGGTCCTTGCCGTAGCCGGACTGCTTGAAGCCGCCGTGCGGCATCTCGGCGACCAGCGGGATGTGCGTGTTGATCCACACGCAGCCGAAGTCCAGCTTCTTCGACATGCGCATCGCGCGGCCGTGGTCCTTGGTCCACACGGAGGAGGCCAGCGCGTACTGGACGCCGTTGGCCCACTCCACCGCCTGGTCCTCGTCCCGGAAGGACTGGACGGTGATGACCGGGCCGAAGACCTCCCTCTGGATGATCTCGTCGTCCTGCTTCAGGCCCGAGACGACGGTCGGGGCGTAGAAGTAGCCCTTGTCGCCGACCTGGTGACCGCCGGCCTCGACCTTGGCGTGGGCGGGCAGCCGCTCGATGAAGCCGGAGACCTGCTTGAGCTGGTTGGGGTTGTTCAGCGGGCCGAAGAGGACGTCCTCGTCGTCCGGCTGACCGGTCTTCGTCTCGGACGCGGCCTTGGCGAGCGCGGCGACGAACTCGTCGTGGACGGACTCGTGCACGAGCACGCGGGTGGCCGCCGTACAGTCCTGGCCGGCGTTGAAGAAGCCCGCCACCGAGATGCCCTCGACGGCCTGGGCGATGTCGGTGTCCTCGAACACCACGACCGGCGCCTTGCCACCGAGCTCCAGGTGGACGCGCTTGACGTCCTTGGAGGCGGACTCGGCGACCTGGATGCCCGCGCGGACGGAGCCGGTGATGGAGGCCATCGCCGGGGTCGGGTGCTCGACCATCATGCGGCCGGTCTCGCGGTCGCCGCAGACGACGTTGAAGACGCCCTTGGGCAGGATCGAGCCGAGGATGTCGGCGATCAGGACGGTCGAGGCCGGGGTGGTGTCCGACGGCTTGAGCACGACCGTGTTGCCGGCGGCGATCGCCGGGGCGAACTTCCACACGGCCATCATCATCGGGTAGTTCCACGGCGCGACCTGCGCGCAGACGCCGACCGGCTCGCGGCGGATGATCGAGGTCATCCCCTCCATGTACTCGCCGGCCGACCGGCCTTCGAGCATCCGGGCCGCGCCCGCGAAGAAGCGGATCTGGTCGACCATCGGCGGGATCTCCTCGGACCGCGTGAGCCCGATCGGCTTGCCCGTGTTCTCCACCTCGGCCGCGATCAGTTCCTCGGCGCGCTCCTCGAACGCGTCCGCGATCTTCAGCAGAGCCTTCTGCCGCTCGGCCGGGGTGGTGTCGCGCCAGCCCGGGAAGGCCGCGGCGGCGGCCGCCATGGCGGCGTCCACGTCCGCCTGACCGGACAGCGGGGCGGTCGCATACGCCTCGCCCGTCGCGGGGTTGACCACCTCGGTGGTCCGTCCGTCGGCGGCGTCCCGGAACTCACCGTCGATGTAGTTGCGCAGACGACGCAGCTCGGTGCTCACTGCCGGCCTCCTGTCGGGTTTCTGGTGTCCGATTGCTGAGACCCACACACTAATCGGCAGGCCGACGTTTTCAACACCCCCGATCGCATCATCGCTGCGAAATCCGCAGGTCTCAGTCTCGTAAACAACGAATTTCATCGCTGAACCCTTGCGGAACTGTCGAGACGTCGTGCACAGTGACCTCGTGGCCAGTCGAAGCGCAGACCAGAGGGACTCCCGCGAGTCCAGGAACGGCACCCCTCATCTGGATGCCGTCTCGCTCGCCATCATCGAGCAGCTCCAGGAGGACGGCCGCCGGCCGTACGCCGCGATCGGCAAGGCCGTCGGCCTGTCCGAGGCGGCCGTGCGCCAGCGCGTCCAGAAGCTGCTCGACCAGGGCATGATGCAGATCGTCGCCGTCACGGACCCGCTCACCGTGGGCTTCCGGCGGCAGGCGATGGTCGGCGTCCATGTCGAGGGCGACGTCGAGTCCGTCGCCGACGCGCTGACCGACATGTCGGAAGTCGAGTACGTGGTGATGACCGCGGGCTCGTTCGACATCCTCGCGGAGATCGTCTGCGAGGACGACGACCACCTGCTGGACGTCATCAACAAACGCATCCGGGCGCTGCCCGGCGTGCGCTCCACCGAGAGCTTCGTCTACCTCAAGCTCAAGAAGCAGACCTATATGTGGGGAACCCGATAACCGTGAGCTCAAAGGACCTCAGCCGCACCGCGTACGACCACCTGTGGATGCACTTCACCCGCATGTCCTCGTACGAGAACTCGCCCGTGCCCACCATCGTGCGCGGCGAGGGCACCTACATCTACGACGACAAGGGCAAGCGCTACCTCGACGGTCTCGCGGGCCTGTTCGTGGTGCAGGCCGGCCACGGCCGCACGGAGCTCGCCGAGACCGCCTTCAAGCAGGCCCAGGAACTGGCCTTCTTCCCGGTGTGGTCCTACGCCCACCCGAAGGCCGTCGAGCTGGCCGAGCGCCTCGCCGACCACGCCCCGGGCGACCTGAACAAGGTGTTCTTCACCACCGGCGGCGGCGAGGCCGTCGAGACCGCCTGGAAGCTCGCCAAGCAGTACTTCAAGCTCGTCGGCAAGCCGACCAAGTACAAGGTCATCTCCCGCGCGGTCGCCTACCACGGCACCCCGCAGGGCGCCCTGTCCATCACCGGTCTGCCGGGCCTGAAGGCCCCCTTCGAGCCCCTCGTCCCGGGCGCGCACAAGGTGCCGAACACCAACATCTACCGCGCCCCGATCTTCGGCGACGATCCGGAGGCGTTCGGCCGCTGGGCCGCCGACCAGATCGAGCAGCAGATCCTCTTCGAGGGCCCGGACACCGTCGCCGCGGTCTTCCTGGAGCCGGTGCAGAACGCCGGCGGCTGCTTCCCGCCGCCGCCCGGCTACTTCCAGCGGGTGCGCGAGATCTGCGACCAGTACGACGTGCTGCTGGTGTCGGACGAGGTCATCTGCGCCTTCGGCCGCCTGGGCACGATGTTCGCCTGCGAGAAGTTCGACTACGTCCCGGACATGATCACCTGCGCCAAGGGCATGACGTCGGGCTACTCCCCGATCGGCGCGTGCATCGTCTCCGACCGGCTGGCCGAGCCGTTCTACAAGGGCGACAACACCTTCCTGCACGGCTACACCTTCGGCGGCCACCCGGTCTCCGCGGCGGTCGGCCTCGCCAACCTCGACCTGTTCGAGCGCGAGAACCTCAACCAGCACGTGCTCGACAACGAGGGCGCGTTCCTGTCCACCCTGCAGAAGCTGCACGACCTGCCGATCGTCGGCGACGTCCGCGGCAACGGCTTCTTCTACGGCATCGAGCTCGTGAAGGACAAGGCCACCAAGGAGTCGTTCAACGACGAGGAGACCGAGCGGGTGCTGTACGGCTTCCTGTCGAAGGCCCTCTTCGACAACGGCCTGTACTGCCGTGCCGACGACCGTGGCGACCCGGTCATCCAGCTCGCCCCGCCGCTGATCTCCAACCAGGAGACGTTCGACGAGATCGAGCAGATCCTCCGTGCGACGCTGACGGAGGCGTGGACGAAGCTCTGATCGTCCGCCAAGAAGATCATCCACGGCCCCGGTGCCGCCCGTTCGAGTGAGAAACGGGCGCCCGGGGCCGCGTGCTGTCCGACCTCCTCGGGTGAGCTGCCTAGCGTGCCCAGTGACCGATCGGCGCTGTCTTCGTTCCCCCGGACGGGGGATTGGCACGGCAATCACGGATCTGAACCGAGGTGTACGCCCATGGTGGCCCCGCCGGACAACGACGTGCTCTGGGCACGCGCCCTGCACTACCAGCACAACGACGGCTCGCCCGCGCTCAGCGGTGTCTCGCTGGGCGTCCGGGAGGGCGAGATCCTCGCCGTCGGCGGCCCGCGGGGCAGCGGCAAGACGACCCTGCTGCGCTGCCTGTGCGGACTGCTGCCCGCGCAGCGCGGCGAGGTGTGGTTCAACAGCACGCCCGTGCACACCATGGGCCCGCTGAGCCGGGAACGACTGCGCCGGGACCGCTTCGGCTGGATCGATCCGGCCCCCGTCCTCGTGCCCGAGCTGAACGTCTGGGAGAACACCGCGCTGCCGCTGATGCTGCGCGGCACGAGCCGCCGCCGCGCCAAGACGGCCGCCCTGGAGTGGCTGGAACGCCTCGACGTCGGCACCAAGGCGCGCAAACGGCCGCACGAGCTCCTCCAGGCGGAACGGCAGCGCGTGTGCATCGCGCGGTCGCTGGCCCCCGAACCCACGGTGCTGTTCGCCGACGAGCCGACCGCTCCCCTGCACCGCGCCGACCGCGTCCACGTGCTGCGCACGCTCACCACGGCGGCCCGCTCGCACGGCATCACCGTGGTGCTGGCCACCGACGACCCGCGGACCGCGGCCCAGGCCGACCGCACGGTGTCGCTGCTGGACGGGCGGCGCGTGAAGACCGTGCACCTGCCGCCGGTCGCCGAGGCGGAAGGCCGGGCCGCGTGCTCGCTCTCCGTCTGACCCGCGGCGCCCACCCCGCCGTCCAGCTGCGCCGGCTGCTGGTGGCGGTGGCCTCGGCGGGCACGGGCTTCCTCCTGCTGTGCACCCTCGGTCACGCGCTGGGCCACCCGGACACGCCCGGCACCTCGCTGCTGCGCCTCGCCTGGTGCCTGACACCGCTGGCGGCCACCGTGCACTTCGCGGTCGCGGCGGCCCGCACCGACCCCGGCACCCGGCCCCGCTCCGGCCTCTCGGCGATCGGCCTGGGCCCGGCCCGCCTGATGGCGGTCTCGGCGACCACCACGGCCCTGGCCACCGCCCTCGGCTCGTTGCTGGCGCTGCTGGTCTTCCTCCACCTGCGCGGCGACCTCACCGGTCTGCCCTTCGACGGCGCGGCGGCACGGTCCCTGGCCGCGGACCGGCCGCTGCCGCTGCCGGCGACGCTGACCCTGCTGGCGCTGGTGCCGGGGGTCGCCTCGGTGGCCGTGGCGGTGGTGCTCAGGCCGCGGGACCTGCGGCCGGCGGCGGCCCGCGGGGCCGCACGGGCGGGCGGCCGGTCCGGCGCCCGCGCGTCCGCAACGAAGGCCGGTGGCCGGCCCGCCCGCGCGGCCGCCGGCCGGCGCCCCGCGCCGACGGCGCCCGCCCCGGAACCCGACACGGAACCCGACACGGGACACGGCGCGGGACACGGCGCGGGAGTCGATGCCGACCTCGACGCCGACCTCGACGCGGAACTCGACGCGGAACTCCGGGCGGAACTCCGTACGGCGGCCGCCTCGGCGGCCGGCACGACGGCCGACGGCACCCCGCAGGGCCCGGGCGGCGCGGCGCGGTCACCGGGAGCCGGCATCCACGCCGTCGTCCCCGCGCCGAAACAGCCGCCCACCGGCCTGCCCTGGGGCATCGCGGTCCTCGCCGCGGGCCTGGCCGTGGAGGCGTACGCGAGCCGCACCGGCAGCACCGCCGCCTCCCTGACCGGCGCCGTGACCGGCTCGGCCCCCGCCGTGCTCGCCGGCTGGGCCCTCACCGCCCTCGGTCTGGCGCTCGCCGCCCCCGCGCTCACCCACCTCACCGGCCTGCTGGTCCAGGCCGTCCGCCCCGGCGCCCTGCGTCTGCTGGCCGGCCGGGTCCTCATGGCGGAGGCCACCCGCATCGGCCGTCCGCTCGGCATCGTCTGCGCCGTCGTCTCGGCCTCGTACGCCATGACGGCCCTGTACGGCGGCACCGGGCCCCTCGCCTTCGGCCCGCTCACCACCCTCGGCACGCTGCTCGTGGCCGGCTGCGCCTGCGCCACGCTGCTCACCGCCGCGGCCGAGGCCAGGCACGCCCGCGCCGAGATCACCGCCGCACTCCTGCGCCTGGGCGCCCCGGCCACGCTGCTGCGCGGTGCGGCGGCGCTGCGCAGCGGCGCCCTCCTCGCCCTCTTCGGCCCGCTGACCCTGGTCGTCGCCGAATTGGCGGCGCTCCCGCTGACCCGCTGAAGAACTCCGCGAAAGAATCCGGGACCACCGATGAGTTCCGCGACGGCCCCCGGTCTACCCCCGCGAACGGCACGACACCCACACGGGAGAGGCCCCATGTACCAGCAGATGATCTTCGTGAACCTGGCCACCGACGACGTCGAGGCGTCGAAGAGGTTCTTCACGGAACTCGGCTACACCATCAACCCGCAGTTCAGCACGGACGAATGCGCCTGCGTGGTGATCAGCGACACGATCATCGCGATGCTGCTCAGCAAGCAGCACTACGCCACCTTCACGAAGAAGGAGATCGCCGACTCCAGGCAGACCAGCGAGGTGCTGGTCTGCCTGAGCGCCGAGAGCCGCGAGAAGGTCGACGAACTGGTCGACCGGGCGATCGCCGCGGGCGGCAGCATCGCGGGAGAGACGCAGGACCACGGATTCATGTACGGCCGTTCCTTCGACGACCTCGACGGACACACCTGGGAGGTCGTGTGGATGGACCCGGCGGCGGTGCAGGGCTGAGGGACGGGCGTGCCCAGGGCCTTTCGTCCGGACCGGGCCCGCCGTGCGGGGCGGCGCCCGGCGACGCCGGGGTGATCCGGACGACAGGCCCTAGCATGGGCCGGTGCAGACGAGCCCGGCCCACGCGGCCCATCACGACCGACACGAGATAGAGACGCTCGAGGACTTCGACGCGGCCGTCGCGGCCCGCGGCGGCCTCGCCGGGCACCGTGTGCAGGGCGTGGACCTGACGGACCGTACGCGCGAGTTGCTCACCACCGACACGGCGGGAGTGGTCTTCCTCGGCTGCCCGATGCGGCACGAGGCCGAGGCCAAAGTCCGCGCGGACGGCGCCCTGGTCTTCCCTCCGGTCCCGGATCTGCCCTTCGACCCCTACCGCGGGCGCCTCTACACGGCCGACGAACTCTTCGCCTCGCTGGAGCGGGGATACGAGCGGACGCCCGACGCCCTGTCCTACGCCTGGTTCCGGCAGACCAGGGCCGACGGTGACATCTTCGCCTCGATGCTGCGCGCCGTGCACGACGACTCCGTCTCCGACGCCCTCGACGAACTCCTGCGCGGCGCACCGGTGGTGGGCGTGATGGGCGGCCACGCCATGGCGCGCGGGACGCGGCAGTACGCCGGCGCCGCCCGGCTGGGGCGCGAGCTGAGCCGCATCGGGTTCACCGTCGCCACGGGCGGCGGCCCGGGTGCGATGGAGGCGGCGAACCTGGGCGCGTACGCGACGCCGTACGAGGACGACATGCTGGACGAGGCATGCGCTCTGCTCGGCAAGGTGCCGTCGTTCACGCCCTCGATCACCGACTGGGCCCGCTGCGCCTTCGAGGTGCGCGCCCGCTGGCCGAGGGGCAACCACTCGATCGGCATCCCGACCTGGTTCTACGGCCACGAGCCGCCGAACCCCTTCGCGGCCCACATCGCCAAGTACTTCGCCAACGCCACCCGCGAGGACGGGCTGCTGGCCCGCTGCAACGCGGGCGTGGTCTTCCTGCCGGGCGCCGCGGGGACCGTGCAGGAGATCTTCGACAACGCGACCCCCAACTACTACGAGTCCCGCGGCGAACCGACGCCGATGGTGCTCGTCGACCGCGCCCACTGGACCGAGCGGCTGCCGGCCTGGCCCCTCTTGCAGGCACTGGCCCGGGAACGTTCGATGGAGTCCCGTATCGCCCTCGTTGACCGGATCGAGGAGGCTCCGGAGGCGTTGAAACGTCTCCGCGGTTAATGAGAAGGCAAAGCCGACGCGTAGGATGAACCTGCGGATTGACACTCCTTATGGAGCGCTTATAGACCTGTGAGCCTCCTGGGGACCCTGAAGCCTCAGCCTTTGGGGCGTCATCGTCTCCGCCACCCCCCGCAGTTGTGCATCCCGTGAAGGGAAAACGTGTCCATAACCCGCCGTACCGCCCGCCGTTCCGTGCGCGTCCTCGGTGTCGCCGCCGCGTCCGCCGCGCTCACGCTGGGTGTCGCAGGGAACGCTCTCGCCTGCGACATCAAGGAGTTCTCGGCCGAAGCCAAGTGCGACGGCGCCAAGGGCGTCATCACCGTCACCGACAAGGACCCCTCCGGGGTTCCGGCCGTCATCACCGTGTTCCTGGAGAACAACGGCGCCGACGAGCAGAAGATCGGTGAGCAGGAGGTCAAGGGCTCCCGCGAAGGCACCGTCATCACGTTCGACGAGGACTGGAAGCCCAACGCCGAGTACCGCATCCACGTCACCGCCGGCAACGGCGAACGCCCGATCGTCGACGAGGACATCAAGCCGAACCTGACGACTCCGTCCGAGGGTTGCTCGAAGGACGAGTCGACGCCGCCGGCCACCCCGTCGCCGTCGGAGTCCGCCTCGACCCCGGCCGAGGAGTCTCCCACCCCGACCTCGACCCCGTCGGCCTCGGAGAGCAGCACCGCTCCGGCCGACACCGCCGGCAACGAGCCGTCCCCGGCCGCCGGTGACTCCAACCTCGCCGAGACCGGCGCGAACTCCAACACCGGTCTGATCGCCGGCATCGCGGGCGCGCTGGTCGTCGTCGGCGGCGGTGCCGTCTTCTACGGCATGCGCCGCCGCGGAGCCGACAGCAACCGCTGACGCCCCGCCCGGTACCACCGCCGTGGCCCGTCCCCGCATCCGGGGGCGGGCCACGGTCGTCCATCCGGACGGTACTCCGCCGTGGGCTCGACGGCCCGCGCGGATCACCCGAGCACGACGACTTCCGCCGCGTCGAACCGCACCCCCACCGTCGCCCCGGCCTCCGGCGCCTCCCGCAGCGCGCACGCCGCCTCCAGGCGCGGGGCGTCCCGCGGCTGCAGGTGCAGGGCGACATGGGTGCCCTTGAAGGTGCGCGCGGCGACCGTGCAGCGCAGCCCCTCGTCGGCAGGCACCAGACGCACCCCGGCGGGCCGCACCAGCAGGGTCCGGGTGCCCGGCGAGGCGTCCTCGGCCACCGGCACCTTCCCCCACGGCGTGTCCGCGGCATGGCCGCTCACGGTGGCCTCGACGACGTTCTCGAAGCCGAGGAAGCGTGCCACGAAGGCGTCCGCCGGCCGCTGCCACACCTCCAGCGGCGTACCGGACTGCGCGATGCGCCCGTCGCGCATCACCACCACCCGGTCGGCCAGCGCGAACGCCTCACCCTGGTCGTGCGTCACGGCGAGCACGGTCATGCCCAACGCGCCGAAGACTTCCCGCAGTTCGACGACCAGGCGCTCCCGCAGCGAGCGGTCGAGCTGGCCGAGCGGCTCGTCGAGCATCAGCAGGCTCGGCCGGGGCGCGAGCGCGCGGGCCAGTGCCACGCGCTGCTGCTCCCCGCCGGAGAGCGAGGCCACGGCCCGGCCGGCGGCCCCCGGCAGGCCGACCATGTCGAGCAACTCCTTTACGCGGTCGCCCTGTTCCCGCTTGCCGACCCCGCGCATCCGCAGCCCGAAGGCGACGTTGCCGCCCACGTCCCGCTGCGGGAACAACTGGTGGTCCTGGAACATCAGCCCGACCCCACGCCGGTGCGCGGGCACGCCCGCCTGGTCCCGCCCGCCGAGCAGGACCCGCCCGGCGTGCAGGGGCTGCAGCCCCGCCACCGCCCGCAGCAGCGTCGACTTGCCGCTGCCGCTCGGTCCGAGCACGCACACGGTCTCGTGCTCGGCGACGTCCAGGTCGACCGTGTCCAGCACGGCCCGCCTCCCGAACCGCACGGTCGCGCCCCGCAGGCTGAGCAGCATCTACAACTCCCCCGCTCGATCGGTCCGGAGACGCTCCAGCACCAGCAGCGCCACCGCGCACACCACCATCAGAATCGTCGACAGGGCCATCGCCTGCCCGTAGTTGAGGTCGCCCGGCCGGCCCAGCAGGCGGGCCACGGCGACCGGCAGCGTCGGGTTGTCCGGCCGTGCGATGAACACGGTCGCCCCGAACTCCCCCAGCGACACCGCGAACGCGAACCCGGCCGCGACCAGCAGAGCCCGCCGCACCATCGGCAGGTCGACCTCCCGCCACACCCGCCAGGGCGACGCCCCGAGCACGGCCGCCGCCTCCCGCAGCCGCGCGTCCACGGCCCGCAGCACCGGCAGCATGGTCCGCACCACGAAGGGGACGCCGACCAGCGCCTGCGCGAGCGGCACCAGGATCCACGAGCCGCGCAGGTCCAGCGGCGGCTCGTCGAGCGCGATCAGGAACCCGAACCCGACGGTCACCGCGGACACCCCGAGCGGCAGCATCAGCAGCGCGTCGAAGCCGCGGACCAGCCGGCCGGCGTCCCGGCGGGCCAGCGCGGCGGCGGCCAGGCCGCCGATCAGCACGGCGATCGCGGTGGCGGCGAGGGCGTATCGGAGGGAGTTGCCGACCGCGTCGATGGGCGGGACCAGGAAGACGTTGCCGGCCTGACCGGTCAGCGCCCGGTAGTAGCCGAAGCCGGGCGCGGTGAGGGACCGTTGGACCAGGACGGCCGGCGGCAGCACGAGCAGGACCGCGATCGTGCTGAGGACCCCGGCCAGCAGCGCCCACTGCCCGGCGCCGCGCGGCCGGCGCGCGGTCACGGAGGCGTCCACCAGCCGCAGCGCGGTCTCCCGCCGCCGGACCGTCCACGCGTGCACGGCGAGGATCGCGCCCACCGCCGCGAACTGGACGACGGTGAGGACGGCGGCCGTCGACAGGTCGAAGATCTCGGACGTCTGCCGGTAGATCTCCACTTCGAGCGTGGCGAAGGCCGGGCCGCCCAGGATCTGCACCACGCCGAAGGAGGTGAAGGTGAACAGGAACACCATCAGCGCGGCGGCGGCCACCGCGGGCGCCAGCGCCGGCAGGGTGACCCGCCGCCAGGCCGTGAGCGGGGAGGCGCCGAGCACCCGGGCCGCCTCCTCCTGCCGGGGGTCGAGCTGGGCCCACAGCCCGCCCACGGTGCGGACGACGACGGCGTAGTTGAAGAAGACGTGCGCGAGCAGGATGGCCCACACGGTGGTGTCCAGCCGCACCCCCCACCACGCGTCGAGCAGTCCGCCGCGGCCGACCAGCGCGAGGAACGCCGTGCCGACGACGACCGTGGGCAGCACGAACGGCACCGTGACCACGGCCCGCAGCAGCTGCTTGCCGGGGAAGTCGAGGCGGGCGAAGACGTAGGCGCCGGGGAGCGCGACCGCCAGTGTCAGCGCGGTGGAGACGCAGGCCTGCCAGGTGGTGAACCACAGCACGTGCCGGATGCCGTCCTGCCCGAGCACGTCCGCGATCCGGCCGAGGTGCCACACCCCGTCCGTCCTCAGCCCGCGGGCGACGATCGCGGCGACGGGGTAGGCGAAGAACAGCGCGAAGAACGCGGCCGGCCCGGCCATCAGCGCGAGCCGCGCCGCGTTCCCCGCACGGGTACGGCGGACCGCTGCCCCGGAGCGGACCGCTACTTCAGTACGAGCGACGTCCACGACTTGACCCACTGGTCACGGTCGGCGGCGATCCTGCCGGGGGCCAGGGTCTCCGGGTCCGCGGCCGGCTTGCCGTACTTCACGAACTCCGGCGGCACCTGAGCACCCTCGCGCACCGGGTAGACGAACATGTTCAGCGGCATGTCCTGCTGGAACTTCTCGGTGAGCAGGAAGTCGATGAGGGCCTTGCCGCCCGCGGGGTTCTTCGCGTTGCTCAGCAGCCCCGCGTACTCGGTCTGCCGGAAGCAGGTCCCGTACGACACCCCGGTCGGCGCGGTCGCCGGCTTCGGGTCGGCGAAGACGACCTCGGCGGGCGGCGAGGAGGCGTACGACACGACGAGCGGCCGGTCGCCGCCCGCCTTCCGTCCGCCGGCCGAGCCGGAGAACTCCTCGTTGTAGGCCTGCTCCCAGCCGTCGACGACCTTCACGCCGTTGGCCTTGAGCTTCTTCCAGTAGCCCTGCCAGCCCCCATCGCCGTACTTCGCGGCGGTGCCGAGCAGGAAGCCGAGGCCGGGCGAGGAGGTGGCGGCGTTCTCGGTGACGAGGAGGTTCTTGTACGCGGGCTCGGCGAGGTCGTCGAACGACGCCGGCGGGGCCAGCTTGTGCTTGCTGAAGTACGCCTTGTCGTAGTTGACGCAGATGTCGCCGTAGTCGACGGGCGTGACCCGGTGCTTCGCCTGGTCGACCCGGTGCTCGGGCAGGATCCGGCCGGAGTCCTTCGCCCGGTACGGCTGGAACAGCCCGTTGTCGAGGGCCCGGGAGAGGAGGGTGTTGTCCACTCCGAAGAAGACGTCGCCCTGCGGGTTGTCCTTGGTCAGGACGGCCTTGTTGACGGCCTGGCCGGCGTCGCCGTCCTTGAGGACCTTGACCTGGTAGCCGGAGGACTTCTCGAAGTCCTTCAGCACGCTCTTGGAGACGGCCCACGAGTCGTGGCTGACGAGGGTGACGGTCTTGGAGTCCGTCGCGCCGGAGTCGCCGGACGATCCGCACGCCGACAGCGCGACGAGGCCGAGCCCGGCGGCGACGGCCACGAGGGTCTTGTGGTGCACTGGATTCCTCCTGGGGCTGACCAGGAAGAGACGCGGCCCTGCCCGGGACCCGCGAGGGGTGCCCGGGCAGGGCGCAACAGCTTGAGTGGTGACCGAACTTCCTACCCAGAATGACCTGGGCGAGGTTCAGAGGGTCTGCGGCCCGGTTGCCGCACTCTCAGCGCTGTGGCGCTCCCCTGTCGGAATATGAAGATGTTCTTACGAGTCCTTACGGGGGTCAGACTACCGTTCGGTGGCGGCCAGCTGACCGCACGCCCCGTCGATCTCCTGCCCGCGGGTGTCCCGGATGGTCACCGGCACCCCGTGCGCCGCGATGGCCTCGACGAACGCCTTCTCGTCCGCGGGCCGGGAGGCGGTCCACTTCGAGCCCGGCGTCGGGTTGAGCGGGATCAGGTTGACGTGCACCGGCCTGCCCTTGAGCAGCCGCCCGAGCCGGTCGCCGCGCCAGGCCTGGTCGTTGATGTCGCGGATCAGCGCGTACTCGATGGACAGCCGGCGCCCCGACTTCTCCGCGTACTCGAATCCGGCGTCGAGGACCTCGCGCACCTTCCACCGCGTGTTGACCGGGACGAGGGTGTCGCGCAGTTCGTCGTCGGGGGCGTGCAGCGAGATCGCGAGCCGGCACTTGAAGCCCTCGTCGGAGAACCGGTGGATGGCGGGCACCAGCCCGACCGTGGAGACGGTGATCCCGCGCTGCGACAGCCCGAGCCCGTCCGGTGCGGGGTCGGTGAGCGCCCGGATCGCCTGGACGACCCGCTTGTAGTTGGCGAGCGGCTCACCCATGCCCATGAAGACGATGTTGGACAGCCGGGCGGGCCCGCCGGGGACCTCCCCGTCCCTGAGCGCCCGCATCCCGTCGACGATCTGGTGCACGATCTCGGCGGTCGACAGGTTCCGGTCCAGCCCCGCCTGCCCGGTCGCGCAGAACGGGCAGTTCATCCCGCAGCCCGCCTGCGAGCTGATGCACATGGTCACCCGGTCCGGGTAGCGCATCAGCACCGACTCCACGAGCGTGCCGTCGAACAGCCGCCACAGCGTCTTGCGGGTGGTGCCCTGGTCGGTCGACAGATGCCGGACGACGGTCATCAGCTCGGGAAGCAGCGCCTCCCGCAGCCTGTCCCGCGACCCCGCGGGGATGTCGGTCCACTCGGCCGGATCGTGCGCGTACCGCGCGAAGTAGTGCTGCGAGAGCTGCTTGGCGCGAAACGGCTTCTCCCCGATCTCGGCCACCGCCTCCTTGCGCTCGGCAGGCGTGAGATCGGCGAGGTGCCGCGGCGGCTTCTTGGCTCCGCGGGGGGCGACGAAAGTGAGTTCTCCGGGCTTGGGCATGGTCGTACCAGTGTCGCAGATCCGGTCGGGTGACCTGCGGGTGCCGACGGGGACGGCCGGGCACGGTCGCGGCCACTGATCATCAGGACACACGACCCCGACGTGGACCGGTCGGACTGCCGGCAGACGCCCCCGGGCCGGCGGAATCCAGGCGTGCTACCAGATGTACTGGCAGGAGCCGCTCCGGGCACGCGCCGGGAGACACCCAGAAGCGACACGATCGACGCCTTCCGCAAGTTGGACAGCCGGAGCCCGCCCGCACCGGCCACAGCGCCAAGGTGCGTGATCCCCGCGGCGTCCGTGCATCCGTACGGCACTTGCGCGAAGAAAGGGAAGTGCTGCGGGGCATTTCCCGATTAAGGGACCAAAAGCCCCTTTTCTCCTGCGGGCGGTGCCCGTTTTCTTGAAGAGACGGTTCGTGGTGACGGCGGACGTGATGACAACCAGGGCGTGGGGGCCGGAGGTGGGCGTGATGCGAAAGGTCCTCGGCAGGCGGTCGCGCGCCGGTGCCCGGAGGGTGCTCGTGCCCCCCGCGGTGACGATCTCGCTCGTCCCCGTGCTTCTCCTGTTGGTCGATGTGATCAACACGCCCTCGATCCGACTGGGGCCGCTGATGGTGGCGGCGCCCGCGTTCGCGGCGGCGGTCTGCGGTCCGGAGGGTGTGCTCGGCGTGTCCGCGGTGACGCTGCCGTGCGTGGTCCTGGCCTCCTGGTCCAACCAGCAGCTGGGCACCGAGAACTTCCTGGTCCAGATGGTCACCACGGTCCTGATCATCGCGGCCGCCGTGGCCGCCGCCTCGGCGCGGATGCGCAGGGAGCGGCAGCTGGCACAGGCCCGCTGGGTCGCGGAGGTCACCCAGCGGGTGCTGCTGCATCCGCTGCCGCGCCGGATCGGGTCCTTCGACGTGGCCTCGCTGTACGAGTCGGCGGAGGAAGAGGCCGCCGTCGGCGGGGACCTGTACGCGATCGCCCGGCACGGGGACTGTTCCCGGCTGCTGCTCGGCGACGTGCAGGGCAAGGGACTGGCCTCGCTGGACATGGTCAGTTCGGTGCTGAACGGCTTCCGGCAGTCGGTCCGGCACGGCAGCCCGCTGCCGACGGTGGTGCGGGAGCTGGCGGCGGGGTTCCACGAGGACGTGCGGGAGATGTCCGCCGCGGCCGAGGCGTCCCCCGGCGGTTCCGGTGCGTACACGGACGAGTCGTTCGTGACCGCCGTCATGTGCGAGCTGCCCGACGAAGGGCCGATACGCCTGGTGAACCTGGGACATCCCGAGCCCCTGCTGCTGCGCGACGGAGAGGTCGTCGCGCTGGAGCCGACGGCAGCGGTGCCCCCGTTGGGCCTCGAAGACCTCAACGGCGGAGAAGTGGTGGTGGACACCACCGACTTCCCGACCGGCGCCACCCTGGTGTTCTACACCGACGGCGTGACCGAGGCGCGGAACCCGGCCGGCGACTTCTACCCGCTCGCCGACCGGTTGCGGAACTGGACCGGCCTGCCCCCGGACGCCCTGCTGGCCGCGGTCCGCGCCGACCTCCGCCGGCACGTGGACGGCCCGCTCACCGACGACGTGGCCATGGTGGCCCTCCAGCGCACCCCGGCGCCCGAGCCGGCTCGGGCGCCGGCCGCCGGCCGTCCCGCGAGCACACGGGCGGACTCGCACGACGGCGAGCCCGCGGGGTCCCCCGTCAGCCGGACCCGGCCGACGCCCGTCAGCCGGATCCGACGAAGGCCACCATCAGCAGCCACACCACCGGCGCCGTCGGAAGCAGGGAGTCCAGCCGGTCCATGATGCCGCCGTGCCCCGGCAGCAGCGTGCCCATGTCCTTGATGCCCAGGTCCCGCTTGATCATCGACTCGCCGAGGTCGCCCAGCGTCGCGCTCACGGCGACCGCGAGGCCGAGGAGCAGGCCCTGCCACCAGGTGCCGTCGTCGATCATGAACTGCATGCACAGCGCACCCGCCACCATCGCGAACGACACCGCCCCGAGCAGGCCCTCGCGGGTCTTGCCGGGACTGATGCGCGGGGCCAGTTTGTGGGTGCCGAAGCGCCAGCCGACGGCGTACGCGCCGGTGTCGCTGACGACGGTCAGCACCAGGAACGTCAGGACCCGCCACGGCCCGTCGGCGGCCGTCAGCAGCATGGCGACGAACGATGCCAGGAACGGCACGTAGAAGGCGGCGAAGACGCCCGCCGTGACGTCCTTGAGATAGCCCTCCGGCGGCTGCGCCATGCGCCAGACCAGGACCGCCAGCGAGGTCAGCGCCATCGCCACCCAGGCGCCCTCGGCGCCCCGGAGGTACCCGGCGACGACCATCGCCGCGCCACCGACCGCGAGCGGCACCAGGGGCGCCTTGATCTGCTTGCGTTCCGCCAGCCGGCTCGTCAGTTCCCACAGGCCCACCACGACGGCGGCCGCGATCACGCCCACGAAGGCGGCCTTGACGACGAACAGCGACGCGATGATCACCACGCCGAGCCCGAGGCCGACGCCTATCGCCGCGCTCAGGTCGCGCCCCGCGCTCTTCTTCTGCCGCCGGGGTGCGGGCTGACGGGCGTCGGGCATGGGCTCCGGATTCTGCGGCGCCGCCGCTCGCGGCTGCGCCGACGTGGTCTCGTCGCGGAACAAGGGGCCGCTCAGCCGAGCGGCCCCTCGGTCGTCATCCTGGTGTCCGCCATGGGCGGGTACGTCGGGCACGATGGGCATGGGGCGGGTCTGCTGCGTCTCAGGCGCATCGTACGCGGGACCCGCCGGGGCGGCCCCCTGGGCAGCCCCCTGCTCGGAGGGCCCCCAGTACCCGGCTTGTGGCGGCGCCCCCCAGGAAGAGTCGTTCATCAGACCTCGAGCAGCTCTGCTTCCTTGTGCTTGAGGAGCTCGTCCACCTGGGCGACGTACTTGTGCGTGGTGTCGTCGAGCTCCTTCTCCGCGCGCCGGCCCTCGTCCTCGCCGATCTCGCCGTCCTTGATCAGCTTGTCGATGGCGTCCTTGGCCTTGCGGCGCACGGAGCGGATGGACACCCGCGCGTCCTCCGCCTTGTGCTTGGCGACCTTGATGTAGTCGCGGCGGCGCTCCTCGGTCAGCTCGGGGAACACCACGCGGATGATGTTGCCGTCGTTGCTCGGGTTGACGCCCAGGTCGGAGTCGCGGATCGCCTGCTCGATGTTGCGCAGCGCGGTCTTGTCGAACGGCGTCACCACCGCCATGCGCGGCTCCGGCACGGAGAACGAAGCCAGCTGGTTGATCGGCGTCGGCGCGCCGTAGTAGTCGGCCACGATCTTGTTGAACATCGCCGGGTGCGCACGGCCGGTGCGGATCGCGGCGAAGTCCTCCTTGGCGACCACGACGGCCTTCTCCATCTTCTCCTCGGCCTCGAGGAGGGTCTCTTCGATCACCACTTGCTCCTGCGTGTCTTGAGTAGGCCCGGCTGCGTCCTTGGTGGGGGCGGCGGCCGGCTTCGTCGCGTCTTCTTCCTGAACGGTTCCCGACCGGCAGGACATTGTCCATCCCCCGGTCAGGCTCCTCAGCCCTGGCTGCCTTGGTCACCCACCAGCGTGCCGATCTTCTCACCCTTGACGGCGCGGGCGATATTGCCCTCCACCAGAAGCTCGAAGACGAGGATGGGGAGCTTGTTGTCGCGGCACAGCGTGATGGCGGTGGCGTCGGCGACCTTGAGCTCGCGCGTGATGACCTCGCCGTAGCCGAGGGAGTCGAACTTGACGGCGTCCGGGTTGGTCTTCGGGTCGGAGTCGTAGACCCCGTCCACGCCGTTCTTGCCCATCAGCAGCGCCTCGGCGTCGATCTCCAGGGCGCGCTGGGCGGCGGTGGTGTCGGTGGAGAAGTACGGCATGCCCATACCGGCGCCGAAGATGACCACGCGGCCCTTCTCCAGGTGGCGCACGGCACGCAGCGGGATGTACGGCTCGGCGACCTGGCCCATGGTGATGGCGGTCTGCACCCGGCTGTCGATGCCCTCCTTCTCCAGGAAGTCCTGGAGGGCGAGGCAGTTCATCACCGTGCCGAGCATGCCCATGTAGTCCGAGCGGGCCCGGTCCATGCCGCGCTGTTGGAGTTCGGCGCCGCGGAAGAAGTTGCCTCCGCCGATGACGACCGCGATCTGCGCGCCGTCACGCACGACGGCCGCGATCTCGCGGGCGATCTTGTGCACCACGTCGGGGTCGACGCCCAGGCCCCCGCCGCCGGAGAAGGCCTCTCCGGACAGCTTCAGCAGAAACCGGCCGCGTACTTTGCCGTCGTCGCTCTTCTCGGGCTTGGTGGTCATCGAGATCCGCCTCTTTCACGTGTTGCACATACGAAGAAGGCCACTGCCGGTGGGGGTGGTTCGCAACCCTTGCTCGGCAATGGCCTCCTCGTCAGTTCTGCTGTCCGTCACGCACGCGTGCTCGACGCCGTACGCGCACGACTGCTACCGACCCTATAGGGATCGGGTGCCCGTCGCGGCACGGACTCAGATGCCGACCTTGATGCGCGTGAAGCGCTTCAGGGTGACACCGGCCTCGTCCAGGACCTTCTGGACGGACTTCTTGTTGTCGAGCGCGTACGGCTGACCGAGCAGCGTGGCGTCCTTGAAGAAGCCGTTGAGGCGGCCTTCGACGATCTTGCCGATCGCGGCCTCGGGCTTGCCCTCGGCGCGGGTGGTCTCCTCGGCGATGCGGCGCTCGGACTCGACGACCTCGGCCGGGACGTCCTCCTTGGCGAGGTACTTCGGCGCGAAGGCGGCGATGTGCTGGGCGACGCCCTTGGCGACCTCGGCGTTCTCCTTGTCGAACTCGACGAGGACACCGATCTGCGGGGGCAGGTCGGGCATCGTGCGGTGCATGTACGCCGTCACGTAGCCGTCCGAGAACTGCGCGAAGCGGTCCAGGACGATCTTCTCACCGAGGTTGGCGTTGGCCTCGTCGACGAACGCCTGGACCGTCTTGCCGGCCTCGATCTCGGAGGCGAGCAGGGCCTCGATGTCGGCCGGGGAGGTCTTGGCCACGTGCTCGGCGATGGCCTTGGCGACGGCCTGGAACTTGTCGCCCTTGGCGACGAAGTCCGTCTCGCACTTCAGCTCGACCAGGACGCCGGAGGAGTTGTCGTCGGCGATGATGGAGACCACGGCGCCGTTCTCGGCGGAGCGGCCCTCGCGCTTGGCGACGCCCTTCTGGCCCTTGATGCGCAGCGCCTCGACGGCCTTGTCGACGTTGCCCTCGGCCTCGTCCAGCGCCTTCTTGCAGTCCATCATGCCGGCGCCGGTGAGCTCACGAAGCTTCTTGACGTCGGCGGCGGTGTAGTTCGCCATGAGTCTGAATCTTTCTCGAAGTCTGGAAGATCGAAGATCTACGGGGTTCGCGGCACCCATCGGGAGGGATGCCGCTGACGCTCCGCTGATCAACGGGTGAACGGCGGGAGCGGTCCTCACCGCGCCGGAGGCGTACCGGTTGCGGTACCGCTCCCGCCGTCACCACGGACGCTGACGGGTCAGGCCTGCTCGGCCTCGGCGGCGGGGGCCTCGGCGGCGGGGGCCTCGGCGGCCTCCGCGGCGGGGGCCTCAGCGGCGGCCTCGGCGGGCTTCTCGGCCTCGTCCGCCTTCTTCTCGCCCTCGAGCAGGTCGCGCTCCCACTCGGCGAGCGGCTCGCCCGCGGCCTTCTCGCCCTTGTCGCCGGTGGCGACGCCGGAACGGGCGATGAGGCCCTCGGCGACGGCGTCGGCGATCACACGGGTGAGCAGGGTGACGGAGCGGATGGCGTCGTCGTTGCCCGGGATCTTGTAGTCGACCTCGTCGGGGTCGCAGTTGGTGTCGAGGATCGCGACGACCGGGATGTTGAGCTTGCGGGCCTCGCCGACCGCGATGTGCTCCTTCTTGGTGTCCACGATCCAGACGGCGCTGGGCACCTTCTGCATCTCGCGGATACCGCCGAGGGTCTTCTCCAGCTTGGCCTTCTCACGCGAGAGGACCAGGAGCTCCTTCTTGGTCAGACCGGAGGACGCGACGTCCTCGAAGTCGATCTGCTCCAGCTCCTTCAGGCGCTGCAGACGCTTGTAGACGGTGGAGAAGTTGGTGAGCATGCCGCCCAGCCAGCGCTGGTTGACGAAGGGCATGCCGACGCGGGTGGCCTGCTCGGCGATGGCCTCCTGCGCCTGCTTCTTCGTGCCGACGAACATGACCGTGCCGCCGTGGGCGACGGTCTCCTTGACGAACTCGTAGGCGCGGTCGATGTACGACAGCGACTGGAGCAGGTCGATGATGTAGATGCCGTTGCGCTCGGTGAAGATGAAGCGCTTCATCTTCGGGTTCCAGCGACGGGTCTGGTGACCGAAGTGGACGCCGCTCTCCAGCAGCTCCCGCATCGTGACGACGGCCATGGCCGTATCTCCTTGAAGTTCTCGGTTGTGCCGCGGATGCCGGACGGCTCCCGCGCCTGACGCCCGCGTGCGCCTTGCCGCAAGGGACCGAGGGGCGCTGACTCCGGCTTGTGATCACCAGGTGTCGGGGCGTGCGAAGTCGACCCGGTGACCCGGATCGCCAGAAGAAGTGTACGGGACCGGCGAGGTGCCGGGTGACGCCGTTGTCCACAACCGGGTGATGGTCCACAGGTTCCGGCCCCGGCCGGCGGGGGTGCGGGACGGTTGCGGCATGGGAGCGAAACGAGCTACGGGCCGGGCGGGCGCGGTGCTGCTGGGGGTGGTGTCGGCCGTCCTGGCGCCCTGGGCGTGGGCGGACGCCCCGGTTGCGCCGACCGGGTCGGTTCCTCCGGTGCCCGCCGTCGCCCGGGTCTGGCCGGTGGGCGACCGGCCGGCGGTGCTGCGCGGCTGGCAGCCCCCGGCCACCGTGTACGGACCGGGTCACCGGGGTGTGGATCTGGCGGCGACGGCCGGAACGCCGGTACGGGCGGTGGCGGCGGGCCGGGTGTCCTTCGCGGGCCGGGTGGCGGGCCGGGGCGTGGTCTCCGTGGCGCTGGCGGGCACCGGGCTGCGGACGACGTACGAGCCGGTGCGGGCGTCGGTGCGGACGGGGGACGACGTGGCGGCGGGCGAGGTGGTGGGCACGGTGGAGCCGACGGCGGCGCACTGCTCGGTGGTGTGCGTGCACTGGGGGCTGCTCCGGGACGGTACCTACCTCGACCCGCTGTCGCTGCTGCCGCCCTGGCTGCTGGGCCGGGGACCGTCCCGCCTGCTGCCGGTACTCGGGGTGCCGCTGCCGTAGCCGCCGCGCGTAGCCGCCGGCGCGGACCGGGGCCGCTGCCGCGAGGCGGCCGGGCCGTCGCCATGGCCGCGGACCGCGGTGCAGCCATGACCGGGCCTCGTCGGCGCCGCGACCGCACGCCGTCCCTCCGCGGCGCGGCGACCGTGTGCCGCCCCGCCGTGACGTCCACGTGACGTCCGCGTGCCCTTCGCCTGCAGTTCGCGTGCCGTCCGCCGTCGTGACCGCGGGGTCTGCGGGGCTCGCGAGGTCTGCGGGGCGCCGCGGGGCTTGCGGGGTCAGCCGCGTACGCCGCGCAGTGCCATCGCCACGGCAGCCTCCGTGATCGCCGCCGGGTCCTCGGCCGCCCCCAGCTCGGTCCGCCGTACGGCCGCGTCCACGACGCCCTGGAGCAGCATCGCGGCCAGCCGCGGCTCGGCGTGCCCCATCTCACCGAGGGCCTCGACGATCAGCGCGACGAGGCCGCCGTGCGCGGCCCGGATCTTCTCCCGGGCGCCGGCGTCGAGTTCGCTCGCCGAGATCGCGACCACGGCCCGGTGCCGCCGGTCGCCCACCAGCGCCAGCTGCCTGCGCACGTACGCCTCGACCTTGGCCTCCGGCGTGCGCTCGAGCTCCATCGCCGCGGCGACCTCCGCCGCCCAGACGGGGAAGTCGACCTCGCACAGCTCCTCGACGACCGCGGCGCGCGAGCGGAAGTACTCGTACACCGACGATCGCGCGAGGCCCGTGCGCTCGGCGAGGGCCGGGAAGGTCAGCGCCTCCGTCCCGCCCTCGGACAACAGGGACCGGGCCGCGTCCAGCAGGGCGGCTCGCTGCATCGACCTGTGCTCGGCCACGGAGGCCGCTCGAATCCTTGGCACGCCGAACACTCTACGGACGCACCGCCGCCGGCGGGAGTGACGCGTCGCTCAGCGGCCGAAGGCCGCCAGCTTCGCCCGCAGCTGCAGCACCGACTTGGTGTGGATCTGGCTGACCCGGCTCTCGGTGACACCGAGCACGTTGCCGATCTCGGCGAGCGTGAGCCCCTCGTAGTAGTAGAGCGTGAC
Organism: Streptomyces sp. H51; assembly: GCF_035656535.1. Classification (NCBI taxonomy): domain Bacteria; kingdom Bacillati; phylum Actinomycetota; class Actinomycetes; order Kitasatosporales; family Streptomycetaceae; genus Streptomyces; species Streptomyces sp. H51. The sequence goes on along the minus strand of NZ_JAYMHD010000076.1, from coordinate 78,190 downwards.
GACGGTCTTCTCGCGTTCGGGCAGGGTGTTGATCGCCCGCGCCAGAAACCGCCTGAGCTCGCGGTCCTCGGCGACCTCCACGGGGTCGGCGGCGGCGGTGTCCTCCAGCGTGTCCATCACGCTGAGCCCGTCGCCGCCCTCTCCCCCGACGTGCAGCAGCTCTTCCAGGGCCACCACGTTGGCCAGCGACAACTGGCTGAACACCGAATGGAGTTCCTCCACGGTGAAGCCCAGTTCGGTGGCCACCTCCCCCTCGGTCGGGGTGCGCCTGAGCCGTGCCTCCAGCGCGGCGTACGCCCGTTCCACGTTCCGAGCCTTCTGCCGCACCGACCGCGGGATCCAGTCGAGCGCCCGCAGCTCGTCGATCATCGCGCCCCTGATGCGGGTGATCGCGTAGGTCTCGAACTTGGTCTCCCGGTCGACGTCGAACTTCTCGATCGCGTCGATGAGCCCGAAGACCCCGGAGGAGACGAAGTCGGCCTGTTCCACGTTGGGCGGCAGACCGACGCTCACCCGGCCCGCCACGTACTTCACCAGGGGCGAGTAGTGCAGGATCAGCTGCTCCCGCAGCCGCTCGTCTCCCGTCGCCTTGTACGACCGCCACAGCTCGTCGAGCGTCGAGGGAGCGGGCGGCCGCACGCTGCCACCGTCGCGGGCGGCTGGGGGGATCGCCGCCCGGTCGGACCCGGAGGTGTGCTGGGGCATTCGTCGCCTTGTGCCGTTCTGCCGTGAAGTGGGGATGCCTGGGGGAGCTGTCGCTTGGGTGTCGAGTGTCGAGATTGCCTGCCGTGGCCGGTCTGCGCCGGGATCCTCGTGAGCGTAGCGTGACTGCGGCGTCGCGGTGCGCGAAGGGCGGAGTGCCACGCGTCCGCAGATACGTTCCGTGAGGCACGCCGGGGCGCGCCGATCGCTCTGCGTGATCGGCGCGGCGTGCCAACTGCGGGAATTTCCACAGGTGTCCGGCCTCCCCCGGACGGCCGAACACGCTCGGTCAGCACGGGCCGGGGTCGGCGCGGACCGAGATCATCGCCTGGCGTGTCAACTTCCAGTCGTCGCCATGTCGTTCGACGTAACCGAGTGATCGGAGTTCGTACAGTCTGGCGATGGCGTCGTCCTGCGTGGTCTGCGCGCCCCGGGCGATCTCGCCCGGCGGCGCGGTGCCGCGGCCGGGCAGCGCGGCGAGGACGCGGCGGGCCGCGGGTTCGAGGAGGTCGCGGGGCAGCACCGGGCCGTGGCGTACGGGCGCCAGTTCTCCCATGTCACCGACCAGTTCGGCGACCTCAGCGGCATCGGTGACCAGTACCCCCTCCGAGCGCAGCAGTTCGTGCACGCCCGCGGAGAGACTGCTGGTCACCGGCCCCGGGACGCCCATCGTGTGGCGGCCCAGGCGCTGCGCGGCCCGCGCCGTGGCCAGCGAGCCGCTGCGGCGGGCGGCCTCGACGACCACGGTGCCCCGGGTCAGCGCGGCGATCACCCTGTTGCGCACGATGAACCTGCTCGGCGTCGGGTGATCGCCGGGCGGCAGTTCCCCGATCACGAGTCCCTGCTCCGCGATCCTGGTGATCAGCGCGGTGTGGCCACGGGGGTAGGGCCGGTCGACCCCGCAGGCGAGTACGGCGACGGTGGCGCCGCCCGCCCCGAGCGCGCCGCGGTGGGCGGCGCCGTCGACTCCGTAGGCGCCGCCGGAGACCACCACCCAGCCGCGTTCGGCGAGGCCCGCGGCGAGGTCGGCGGCCATGTGCGCGCCGTACTCGGTGCAGGCGCGGGCGCCCACGAGGGCGACCGATCTGAGCGCCCAGATCCGCAGGCTGGGCCGTCCCCGCACCCACAGGCCCAGGGGCCGCGCGTCCCCCAGGTCGTCGAGCTGCCCCGGCCATTCCACGTCCCCGGGCGCCACGAACCGCGCCCCCACGTCACCGGCCAGAGCGAGGTCCCGCCGGGCGTCGGCGCGCTCGGCCCGGGCCCGCAGCCCGTCCCACCGCCGCCGGCTGATCCCCGGCAGGGGGGCACGGTCCCCCGCCAGGCGCCGGGCGACCTCACACACCCCGTACTCCCGCACCCAGCGCCCGACCGCCTCGTCGCCCGGCTCGGCGACCCGGGCGAGGAAGACACGGGCGAGCAGCTCACGGCCGCGGTCGTCGCGGTCATCGCGGTCATCGCGGTCGCGGTTCCCGACGCGGTTGTCACGGTCGCGGTCATCGCGGTCGCGGTTCCCGACGCGGTTGTCGCGGTCCCGGTCGCCGTTGTCGCGGTTCGCGACGCGGTCGCCGCCGTCCCGGTCGCGGCCGGCGGCGGTGCCGGTGCCGCCCGTGCCGGTGCTCATGTCAGCGCCCCGATCGCCATGGGCACCCCTCGGGGCACGCCGGTGCGCAGTTGCAGCGCCAGGGCGACGTCCGTCGCGCCGGGCCGGTCGTGGCCGGCCAGGTCGGCGACGGTCCAGGCGACCCGCAGCACGCGGTCGATGCCGCGTGCGGTCAGCACGCCCCGCTCCAGGTGGCGTTCCGCCTCGTCCATCGCGCCCGCCGCGGCGTGCCAGCGGCCGCGCAGTTCCCGGCCGGGCACCTCGCCGTTGGTGCGCCACGGGGTGCCCGCGAGCCGGGCCGCCGCCCGCTCCCTGGCCGCCCGCACCCGGTCGGCGACCGTCGCCGTGGTCTCGCCCCGGGCACCGTGCCCGGTCAGTTCGGCGCGGGTGACGCGGTCGACCTCCACCCGCAGGTCGACGCGGTCGAGCAGCGGTCCGGACAGCCGGGCCTGGTAGCGGCGGATCACCGAGGGCGGACACTCGCAGAAGTCGTCGGTCCGCGAGAAGCGACCGCACGGACAGGGGTTGGCCGCGAGCACCATGAGGAACTTCGCCGGGAACCGCACCACACCGGCGCTGCGGGCGATCACCACGTGCCCGGCCTCCAGCGGCTGCCGCAGCGCGTCGAGGGCCTTGCTGCTGAATTCGGGCGTCTCGTCCAGAAACAGGACGCCCCGGTGGGACAGCGACACGGCGCCGGGCCGGGCGGTGCTGGGGCCGCCTCCCACCAGCGCCTGCATGGTCGCCGAGTGATGCGGGGCGCAGTAGGGGGCCGCGTCGATCAGGGGCCTGCCCGGCGGCAGCAGTCCGGCCACCGAGTGCACCGCGGTGACCTCCAGGGACTCCTGGCGGGTGAGCCGGGGCAGCACGGCGGGCAGCCGCTCCGCCAGCATCGTCTTCCCGGCGCCGGGCGGGCCTTCCAGGAACAGGTGGTGGCCGCCCGCCGCGGCGACCTCCACCGCCGTCCTCGCCGAGAGCTGTCCCACCACGTCGGCCAGGTCGTGGCCCTGGTCGTGGGGTGCGGTGCCCGCGCCGGAACTCCCGGTGGCCGCGCCGGTGCCCGGCACCCGCAGGCCCGCGAGGAGCGGGTCCGGGCGGCCCTGCTCGTCCGGTTCCTCCTCGGGCACGGGTTCGTCGGCCAGCACGGCGATCAGCTGCCGCAGGGTGCGCACTCCGAGCACCGACACGCCGGGCACCAGGGACGCCTCGGCGGCGGCGCACTCCGGCACGACCACCTGCTCGTAGCCGGCGTCCGCCGCGGCCAGCACCGCCGGGAGGATGCCCCGCACCGGCCGTACCCGTCCGTCGAGCCCGAGTTCGCCGATCATCACGATGTCGGCGAGCACCCGCGGGTCGATCCGCTCGGCGGCGCCGAGCACCGCACACGCCACGGCGAGGTCGAAACCGCTGCCGGCCTTGGGCACCGAGGCCGGGCTGAGCCCCACCGTCAGTTTCTTCTGCGGCCACTCGCCGCCCGAGTTGACCACGGCCGCCCGTACCCGGTCCCGGCTCTCCGACAGGCTCTTGTCCGGCAGGCCCACCAGCGTGAACGCCGCCACGCCCGGTTCGAGATCGGCCTGGACCTCGACCAGTACGCCCTCGACGCCGACCAGCGCCACCGAGCACGTGCGGGCGAACCCCATCACGCCACCCCCCGGGCGTGCTCGACCACGGCGGCGCCGCGGTCGGGGAGCAGGACGCCGATCAGGTCGATGCGGACGCCGCCCGGTGGAGCGCCTCCGTGCTCCTGCGCCCAGCGCTCCGCCAGCCCCCGCAGCCGGTCGCTCTTGGCCGCGGTGACCGCCGCCATCGGATGCTCGAAGGAGCCCGCCCGGCGGGTCTTGACCTCGCAGATCACCAGGACGTCGCCGTCCCTGGCCACGATGTCGATCTCACCCGTCCGGCCGCACCGCCAGTTGCGTTCCACAACGGTCATCCCGGCCTCGGTCAGCCGTCGCGCGGCGAGTTCCTCGCCGTACCTGCCGAGTGCGCCTCGTGCGTTCATGTCGGCACCACCTCCGGCGCCAACCGTCACGCATCCGGCCCGACCGTGCCGGGCCCGGTGGACTACTCACCGGTTGTGGACAACTCCGTCACCCTCCGGGAAGCTCCAGGTCGCTCTTGTTCAGCTCCTCGATGTTCACGTCCTTGAATGTGAGGACGCGGACCTGCTTCACGAAACGAGCCGGCCGGTACATGTCCCAGACCCAGGCATCCGCCATCGACACCTCGAAGAACACCTCGCCCTGGACCGAGTGCACCTGCATCTCGTAGTCGTTGGTCAGGTAGAAGCGGCGCTCGGTCTCGATCACGTATTTGAACAGACCGACGACATCGCGGTACTCCCGGTAGAGCTTCAGCTCCATCTCGGTCTCGTACTTCTCGAGGTCCTCGGCGCTCATGGCATGTTCCCCTTCAGCCGTGCGATCCCACCATTGTGCGCCAGTCCCGCCAGCCCCTAGACGATTTCGGTGTCCAGGGTCACGGGCCCGGCCGGGGGACCTTCGTCGAGCAGCCTGCGCAGCAGCTCGGCGAGTCTGGTCGGATACACCGTCTCATGTGCCCGGGTCAGTTCCTGACACGTCCACCAGCGCGCTCCGGCGACGCTGCGCCGTTCCAGCTCCGTGAGCGCCGCGGCCTCGATCACGGTCTGGCTCGTACGGGCCAGGTAGTACCACTCGTCCTGGTCCCAGCGACGGCCCGCGAACGGGAACGAGCACGTCCGCCGCCACAGCACCGGACCGAGTTCCACCTCGGTGATGCCGGTCTCCTCGGCGAGTTCCCTGAGAGCGGCCTCCTCACGAGTCTCGGCGCCCTCCAGACCGCCGCCGGGCGTGAACCACCAGTCGTCGGACGGATCGTCCGGCTCGTGGCCGTGCAGGAGCAGGATGCGGTCGTGCGGGTCGAGCAGGACCACGCGGGCGACCTTGCGCAGCCCGTCCGGACCGGATTCCTCAGCGGACACCCACGGGCTCCGTCCCGGTACGCGAGCGACGGCCCCCAAGCCGCTCGGCGACGGGCCCGTACGCGCCGCCGCCGAGGACGAGCACCGCGCCGACCACGATCATGGTGACGATCGTGCGCAGCGGACCCGGCGTGGACAGCTCGCCGAGGACTTCGAACCCGGTCGGCTTCTTCAGCATGCCGTCCATCGGCCAGACCACGGCGTCGACGCGGGCCGTCACGGCACCGCGCGCGACCGTGCCGCCCGCGGCGTCCGTGAGGTGGGCGGTGGAGTCCAGGGAACCCTGCCGCTCGTCGCCGAGCAGGAACAGCCTGCCCTTGGGAACGGTGACAGTGGGGAAGTTCTTGATCTCGGCCAGGGTACCCGCGGGCAGGTACGGCTCGTCGATCTGCTTGCCGTTGACGGTCAGCTTGCCGTCCGTGCAGCAGGAGACCTTGTCGCCGCCGACCGCGACCACGCGCTTGACCACGGCGGCGTTGGTGACCCAGCTCTTGTCCTTGAAGATGACGACGTCGCCCCGGCGGACCTCACCGCCGTCGACCCGCTGCGCCAGCACCCGGTCGCCGGCGCCGATCGTCGGCGACATCGAACTGGTGGGCACCGTGTAGGGGCGGTAGACCACCGCTCCCCAGGCGAACCCTCCGAGGAACAGCACAATGCCCAGCGCGACGGCCAGCCCGGACAGTCGCTGTCCGGTCCTGCCGCCCACCGGGCCGGTGCCTGTGCCGCCGCTGCGCGGGGCCGTACGCGTTGTGCTCTCGCCACCCATGGATCCGCACCCTACCCGGCGGTACGTGACCCGGTCAGCCCTTGTGGAATGACCACGGTCACAAGCCCCGCCGGTGTTTCACCCGCGGCCGGGCGCACGTCGGGCGGGCCTCAGCGGCCTCAGCCGTTCTCCGCCGCCGCGCCGCGCCGGCGCCGCCACAGCACCACCGGCACCGCACCGGCCAGCGCCAGCGCGGCCGGGGCGGCCGTCAGGGCGGCGGACGCCGACGACCGGTCGTTCAGGCCCGGCTGGTCGAAGGTGTCCGGGACCGGGAGGGTGTCCCAGCGGTTGACCGGCCAGGCGATGACGACGGCGCGGCCGACGACCTTGCTCACCGGGACCATGCCGTTGTGCTTGTCGTCCCGGTTGTAGCGGGAGTCGCGCGAGTTCTGGCGGTGGTCGCCCATGACCCAGATGTAGCCCTTGGGGACCTTCACCGTGAACTGGCCGCCCTGGTCGTCGACGCTGCAGGGCGTGTTGCCCGCGTAGACGTACGAGGTCTCGTTCAGCGCCTTGCCGTTGACCTTCACCGGGCCGCTGCCCTTGCAGGAGATCGTGTCGCCGCCGACGCCGATGACGCGCTTGATGAGGTCCTTCTCCTCGGCGGACGGCATCAGGCCGATCCAGCTGAGCACCTTCTGCAGCGCGTTCGGGTTGGGTGTGGGCTCGCCCGCCAGCCAGTTGTCGGGGTCGTGGAAGACGACGACCTCGCCGCGCTCGGGCTCGGAGCCGAACCAGGGCGTCAGCTTGTCGACGAGGACGCGGTCACCCTGCTGGAGGGTGTTCTGCATCGAGTCGGACGGGATCGAGAACGCCTGCACCAGGAACGTCTTGATCAGCAGCGCGAGCACCAGCGCGATGCCGATCAGGATGGGCAGTTCCTTCCAGAAGGAACGCTGCTTGCGCTGCCTGGGGGGCGAGTCGCCGGGCCAGTCGTCCCGCGGTCCGGAGCCCTGCTCGCCGGTGGGCTCGTCCGCGGGGCCGTCCTGGGCCGCCCCGGCGTCACTGCCGGGGGTCACGGCGCCGTCCGCGGCCGGGACGGCCGACTCCGCGGGGCGTCCGCGGTGCTCCTCGCCGTCGTGTCCGGACCGTGCGCCAACCGCCACATCCCCCACGCCAACTCCTTACTCTCTGCCGCCGCCTGCCCCATGCGCGGCGCAGGCCCACTACTCCCATAACGAGCGGGAGTTCCGCAGGGCTCGGGAGTCGGATCGTTCCGTTCGGTTCGTCGGATGCAACCCTATGCGACAGCCGGGAGGACGCGGTCGTCCCCGACACGGAGTCGGACACCGAGGCGAAAGTTTTAGGTTCCTGCAAGGTGGTCCAGTGGCCGATCGGCCAGGCGATGACCATGGCCCGGCCCACCACCGAGTCCTCGGAGACCGTGCCGCCGTAGTCGGTGTTCCGGTGCGCCCGGGAGTCCGCGGAGTTGGCCCGGTGGTCGCCCATCACCCACAGCCGCCCCTGCGGGACGGTGATGTCGAACCGCTGGTCGGACGGGGTGTTCCCGGGGTACAGGTAGTCGCCCTCGTTCAACGGCGCGCCGTTGACGGTGACGCGCCCCTGGCTGTCGCAGCACTTGACGTGATCGCCGCCCACGCCGACGACCCGTTTGATGAGGTCCTTGTCGTCGGCGGACGGCAGCAGGCCGATGAAGGTCAGCCCCTCCTTCACCTGCTTGACGACGACGGGGTCGTTCTTCGTCGTCGTGGTCTGCTCGTCCTGGAGCCAGCCGCCGGGGTCCTTGAAGACGACGACGTCCCCGCGCTGGGGCTTGGAGCCGAACCATGGCGTGAACTTGTCCACCAGGACCCGGTCGCCGATGCGGATCGTCTGCTCCATGGAGCCGGACGGGATCACGAACGCCTGGACCAGGAAGGTCTTCAGGACCAGTGCGATGAGGACGGCGACGCCGACGAGGAGCGGTATCTCCTTGACCGCGCCGCGCCTGCGCTTCCGCTTCACCTTGCGCTGGAGCTTGCGCCGCTCGGCGCGGCTGCGGCCGCCCGCGGACGGGGCGGAGGTGCGGCGGGTGCCGGTGGGCAGCAGGTCCTCGGTGCCGAAGGGGCCGTTCGGCCCCGTGCGGCGCGGTTTGCCGCGGTTACCCATGGTCACCGTCCGTCGCCGCCGTCACCGGGCCGGGCGCGGGTGACGGTCCGCCGCCCGCGGGCACGCGCGCGTAGGCGCCGGGGCGGTGCAGACGGGCCCAGCGGGCGGACGGCCACACGATCCAGTCCGCGCGGCCGACGACCCGCCCGACGGGGATCATGCCGCCGCCGGGCGAACCCAGGTGGTCGCGGGAGTCGGCGGAGTCGCCGCGGTGGTCGCCGAGGACGAAGAGAGTGCCGTCGGGCACGACGACGTCGAAGGGCACCGTGGACGGACTGTCACCGGGGTACAGGAAACCCGACTCGTCGACCGGCCGGCCGTTCACCTCGATCCTGCCCTCTTCGTCGCAGCAGACCACATGGTCTCCCCCCACACCCACAACGCGCTTGATGTAGTCGGCGTCCCCGAAGTACCCGGTTCCGTCGAACACGACCACATCGCCCCGCCGCGGCTCGGCACCGAAACGGTACGCCAACTTGTTTACGAGAACGCGGTCCCCGATCCTCAATCCCTGTTCCATGGACAGGCTCGGAATCTGGAAAGGTTGCGCCACGAACGTGCTGAGGAGCAGCAGGAACGCCAGGCAGGCCAGCAGGGTCAGGGTGATCCGCCCGCCGGGCAGCCAGTCGGTGATCCGCGCCGCCCACGACGAACGCGACCGCCCCTCGCGCCCTTGGCTGTCCGGGGTGTCCCCGGGGCCGGAAGGGCGTGAGGAGCGGTCGCGCTCCGTCGGCTGTGCTTCGGTGTCCATCGGGGTCAGATGCTATCCGCCCCGCTGAGACCACCCGGAAGCGCTCAGTTGTCGCGCTTCTCCTTGATCTTCGCCGCCTTGCCGCGCAGCTCGCGCAGGTAGTACAGCTTGGCGCGACGCACGTCACCGCGGGTGACGAGCTCGATCTTCTCCACGATCGGGGTGTGCACCGGGAAGGTGCGCTCGACGCCGACGGAGAAGGAGACCTTGCGGACGGTGAAGGTCTCGCGCACGCCGGAACCCTGGCGGCGGATCACCACGCCCTTGAACTGCTGCACACGGGAGCGGTTGCCCTCGATGACGCGGACGTGGACGTTGACGGTGTCACCCGGGCGGAAGGCCGGGATGTCGCTGCGCAGCGACGCGGCGTCGACGGTGTCGAGCAGGTGAGACATTTCGTCTGCTTTCTTCGCTGATGCCACAGGTCATCAACGGGAACGTGGATTTCGGAACGGAGCCGTGCGCGGTCGGGGCGGGCGTCGTGTCCCCCTGTGGCAGGGGCGCCACACCGGACGGCGCACAGCAGCGGCTTATTCTTCCACGCCCTGCGGCCTGCGCCAAAATCGGCCGTACGGCTCCCCCGCCGGGTCGGGGGACCAGCCCAGGATCGAGAGCATCTCGCGGTCCTTCTTGTCGAAGGCCTTCGGCTCGCACCGTTCGATGAGGTCGGGCCGGTTGGCCGTGGTGCGCCGCAGGGCCTCGTCGCGGCGCCAGCGCGCGATCTTCCCGTGGTGGCCGCTGAGCAGCACGTCGGGTATGGGGCGGCCGCGCCACTCGGGCGGCTTGGTGTAGACGGGGCCTTCGAGGAGGTTGGCCATGGCGCCGGGGGCGAAGGAGTCGTCGCGGTGGGACTCGGCGTTGCCGAGGACGCCGGGCAGCAGCCGGGCCACCGCCTCGGTGACGACGAGGACGGCCGCCTCGCCGCCGGCGAGGACGTAGTCGCCGATGGACACCTCGTAGACGGGCACGCGGGTCGCGTACTCGTCGACGACGCGGCGGTCGATGCCCTCGTAGCGAGCCGGGGTGAAGATCAGCCAGGGGCGCTCGGAGAGTTCGACGGCGAGTTCCTGGGTGAAGGGCCGGCCGCTGGGGGTGGGGACGATCAGGGCGGGCGCGCGGGAGCCCGTCTCGTAGCCGTCGGCGAGGATCTCGTCGAGGGCGTCCCCCCAGGGCTCGGTCTTCATGACCATGCCGGGGCCGCCGCCGTACGGGGTGTCGTCCACGGTGTTGTGGCGGTCGTAGGTCCAGGAGCGCAGGTCGTGGACGTGCACGTCCAGCTGTCCCCGCGCGCGTGCCTTGCCGACCAGGGAGACGTTCAGCGGCTCGAGGTACTCGGGGAAGATCGTGACGACGTCGAGTCTCATGCGCCCTCGTCCTCGTCCCTGCTGGAGGCGGTCTCCGCCCGGTCGTCGATCAGGCCGGGGGGCGGGTCGATGACGGCCTTCTGCTCCTCGAGGTCGATCTCGGTGACGATCTCCTGGACGAACGGGATCATCACCTCGCTGCCGTCGGGCCGCTCCACGATGAACAGGTCCTGCGAGGGCAGGTGCGAGATCTCGGTGATCCGGCCCACCTCCACGCCGTCCTTCGTCACCACGTCGAGGTCGATGAGCTGGTGGTCGTAGTACTCGTCCTCCTCCTCGGGCAGCTCCTCCGGGTCGATCTCGGCGATCAGGAGGGTGTTGCGCAGGGCCTCGGCGGCGTTGCGGTCGGCGACGCCCTCGAAGCGCAGGAGCAGGCGGCCGCTGTGCACGCGGCCGGTCTCGATGGTGAGCGGTCCCACCGGGGCGGGATCCGTGGACAGGACGGCGCCGGGCGCGAGCCGCAGCTCCGGCTCGTCGGTACGGACCTCGACGGTGACCTCGCCCTTGATGCCGTGGGCGCGGCCGATCCGCGCGACTACCAGCTGCACTTGTTTGGGTCTCCTGTCATACGACTACGGGCCGGGGACGGCTCACTGGCCTTCCCCGGCCCGAGCCGGTGCTGCGTGCTGCGTTTCGGCGTCAGCGGACGTGGTCGACGTCGACGAGGTCGACGCGGACACCGCGGCCGCCGATGGCGCCCACGACGGTGCGCAGAGCGCGCGCGGTGCGACCGTTGCGGCCGATCACCTTGCCGAGGTCGTCCGGGTGGACCCGGACCTCGAGCACGCGCCCGCGGCGCAGGTTGCGCGAGGCGACCTGCACATCGTCAGGGTTGTCGACGATGCCCTTCACGAGGTGCTCGAGAGCCTCCTCGAGCATGCTCAGGCCTCGGTCGACTCAGACGAAGAGGACGCAGCGGCTGCGTCGTCCTTCTTCTCAGCCTTCTTCTTCTGGGTGATGGCCTCACCCTTGCCCTCGTCTTCGCCACCGAGGGCCTCGAACGACGGACGCGTGGCCTTCTCGGCCGGCTGCAGCAGCGGAGCCGGGGCGGGCTCGCCCTTGAACTTCTGCCAGTCGCCGGTCTTCTTCAGGATGGCGAGAACGGGCTCGGTCGGCTGGGCGCCGACGGAGAGCCAGTACGCCACGCGCTCGGCGTCGACCTCGATGCGCGAGGGGTTCTGCACCGGGTGGTACAGGCCGATCTCCTCGATCGCACGACCGTCACGACGGGTGCGGGAGTCGGCGACGACGATGCGGTAGTGAGGCGAACGGATCTTGCCCAGACGCTTCAGCTTGATCTTGACTGCCACGGGAGTGGGTTCTCCTGGATTTGACGTGGTTGGGCACGGCGAGACGGCCGCGTGGGGTTGCGGTACCCGAGTGCCCGAGTGGACGCGTCAGCCGGAGGAGAGAGGGGTCCTGTGCGGCTGTCGAGTACAGCTGACCATTCTGCCATACCCGGCGGGTCCCTTCCTCCGGGGGGCGGCCGGGCCGTCCCCGGGCACGCCTGATCGGCACCCGGCGCGGTGGTGGGGTCACCGGATGCGCGGCCGGCGTGGCGAGGGGGGCGCCGAGGAGGGCGGCGCCCCTCGTGCCGCACGCGGCACCGGCAGCCACGAGATGCCGGTACGACCCGAGCGGTTACGCCGCTCCCGCGACCTCGGGGATCCGGAACGGCTTCCCGCAGCCGCCGCACACGATCGGCGCCTGGGCCAGCACGGACGGGACGACCCGTACGTTGCGGCCGCAGTCGCAGACGGCCTTGACCCGCACACCACCCCCGGAGGAGCCGTGGCGGGCGGCCGGGCCGCGGAAGGTGCGGGAGGTGTCGGCGGAGGTGGCGGCCGTGTGGGCCTTCAGGGCGCGCTGCAGCCGCTCGATCGTCGGGCGGTAGCGGCCCTTGGCCTCGGGGCTGAGCGTGACCAGCGAGAAACCGCTGCTGGGGTGCGGTTCCTCGGGGTGGTCCAGGCCCAGCTCCTCGGCGATGGCGAGGAATCTGCGGTTGTGGTAGCGGCCGGCGCGGGACGTGTCGCGCACACCGCGCGCGGCGGCGATGCCATGGACTGCCTCATGCAGCAGTCGCTCGAAGGAGAGCTCGTGACCGCACGCGGACGACGACTCTCCGATCAGGGACTCGGGCGCGGCCAGATCGGGCAGCTCGGGGTGGTACCGCTGAATGTCGGCCCACGCCTCTGCCAGCTCTGCGGCGAGAACAGGTGGTGTCTGTGTCGTGCTCACGTAATGACAACGAGCGGGAGTGCCACTGTGTTCCGATTCCGGGGCATCCCAAATAATTTGCACTTACCCGTCAGTTGCCGCTGATGCGTCCTGACGAGGGCGGGTGCGCTGATCTGCGGAGAAGCGGCACAGCTCCTACCAAGCTGGTGCGTAGTTCCCGGTACGCACCGGTGAGCGGACGATGTCCACGCGCCGGTGCGGCCGCGATGCGTGGATGCGCAAGAGGCGTTTCGGCCGCACGGGTGACGGAGGGCGCCGTATCAGTAAGCGCGTGCGACGACCGCGACGTTACCGGGTGCGTCGTCGGCCGCCGGAACCGACCCGTCCTCGGCGACCAGACACCGTACGGTCATCCCGTGCTCGGCCAGCGCGGCCTCGCCCTCCTCGCCGAGGGCCGCCCACGGGACGCGCGCCCAGCCGCCGGCGCCTGCGGACCCGACAGCCTCGACGGCCTGCGCGAGGGTCGACACCTCCGCCGTGCGGGACTCGCGGCGCTCGCGGGACTGCGCCAGCAGCAGCGCCTGGTCCTCTTCGAGGATCGCCGGGAGCAGGGCGGCGAGCGCGTCCAGCGCGACGGGCTCCTTGCCGCCCGGGATCCGGCGGACCAGCATCGCGGTGCCTGCCGCCAGGTCGCGCGGGCCGACCTCGACGCGCACCGGCACGCCCTTGAGCTCCCAGTCGACGGCACGACGTCCGAACGGCGTGTCCGTGCGGTCGTCCACCGTCACGCGCAGACCGGCCGCGCGCAGCCGGTCGCCGATCCCGCGGACCGCGGTCACCACCGCGTCGTCGTCCTTGACCGCCACCACGACGACCTGGGTCGGGGCGAGGCGCGGCGGGACCCGGAGGCCGTTGTCGTCGCCGTGCATCATCACCAGGGCGCCGATCATGCGGGTGGTGGAGCCCCAGGAGGTCTGCCAGACCAGTTCCTGCCGGCCGTCCTTCGACAGGTACCGGGTGTCGAAGGCCTTGGCGAAGTTCTGGCCCAGCTCGTGGCTGGTGGCCATCTGCAGCGCCTTGCCGTCGCCCATCATGCCTTCGAGGGTCAGGGTGTTGACGGCGCCGGCGAAGCGCTCCCGGGCCGTCTTGCGGCCCGGGACGACGTCCATCGCCAGGACGTTCACCATGAAGTCCTCGTAGACCCGGCGGTGGATGTGCGCGGCGAAGTCGCGGGCCTCCTCGAAGGTGGCGTGCGCGGTGTGGCCCTCCTGCCACAGGAACTCCGTCGTGCGCAGGAACAGCCGCGGCCGCAGTTCCCAACGCACCACGTTCGCCCACTGGTTGATCAGCAGCGGCAGGTCGCGGTAGCTCTGCACCCACTTGGCGAAGTACTCGTTGACGATCATCTCGGAGGTGGGCCGGACGACGGCGGGCTCCTCCAGCTCCTTGCCGCCGCCGTGCGTGACCACGGCGAGCTCGGGCGCGAACCCCTCGACGTGATCGGCCTCCCTGGTGAGGTACGACTGCGGGATCAGCAGCGGGAAGTACGCGTTCTGGGTGCCGGTGGCCTTGATGCGGGCGTCCATCTCGGCCTGCATCCGCTCCCACAGCCCGTAGCCGTACGGTCGGATGACCATGGTGCCGCGCACCGGTCCGTTGTCGGCCAGCTCCGCCTTGCTGATCAGATCCTGGTACCAGCGCGGGAAGTCGTCCGTCTGCGGGGTGAGAACGGGTGCCTTTGCCATGGCGCGATCGTACGGGCCCGGATTGCCGGGAGGTGAAATCTCGCCACCGGCACGCACAGGGCGCAAGCCGGGCCCCGCGACCCCTGGACGCGGCCGCGGGTGCGGAGTTACCTGGCATACGGGGGAACGCGAGCGCATGTCACGGGGGGGGCCACGGAAACGGGATCGGCTGCAGGACTCGGCGGATTGGGGCACTTTTGATGACACCTACGCTCGTGCGGCAGCACCTACCCCACGCGGGCGCGGCGCCCCGCGTGGACCCGTGTGCACGCGCGCGTGACTGGTCCGAGATCCAGGAGCGGATGCTGGTACCGCTCTACGAGGCCGTCTACGAGCGACTCGGAGTGGGCACCGGCACGCGGCTGCTGGGGCTTCGCTGCGGCTCCGGGCTGGCCCTGCTGCTGGCCGTGTCGAGAGGCGCCACGGCCGTCACCGGTGTCGACTCCACTCCCGGGCTGCTGGCCCTCGCACGCCGGCGGCTGCTGCCGGAGGGCCGGGAAACCCGCACGCCGGCGGGTACCCGCATCGTCGAAGGCTCACCCGAGGACGCGGCCGACGCGGAGACGCCCGCGTACAACCTGGTGACCGCCTTCGCGCCGATCGGGTGCCGCGCGGGCGACTCCGAGGAGCTGGGCGAGACGCTGCGGGCGGCGGCCCCGCTCGCCGAGCGCGGGGCCGCGGTGGTGCTGGCCGGCTGGGGTCCGCCGGAGCGGTGCGCCACGTCGTCCGTGCTGCGGGTGGCCGCCGAGCTGACGGAACCGCTGCGCGGCGCGGGCGGCCGGCGCGCCGGCCGCCGGGACGACCTGGAGGAGGTCGCCGAGCGGGCCGGGCTGCGGCCGGACGGCTCCGGACGGGTGCCCTGCCCGTTCGGGTACGCCGACGTGGGCAGCGCCCTGAGGGGCCTGTTGTCCACCGGCCTGTTCGACGCGGCGATCAGCGCCACCGACCAGGCGCGGGTGGACAAGGAGCTGACCGAGGCGCTGCACCCGCATCTGCGCGGCGACGGCACGGTGTGGATGCCGAACGTGTTCCGGTATCTGATCGCCCGCGTCCCGTGACCACCCGGTCCGGCAGATCGGCCGAAAAGGCGCGGTGAAAGAGGCCCGGGGAAGCCCGGGAGGACGAGAAGCGCGCAAGAGGCCACGGATACGCATGACCGGGGGCGCCTCCCAGTACGGGAGGCGCCCCCGGTCATGCGTGCGGCGGGCGGTCAGCCCATGAACTTCTTGAACTCGTCCGGCAGCTCGAACTCCTGGCCGGCCTGCTGGCCCGGCAGGCCGAAGGCGCCGCCGCCCTGCGCGGCGGCGGCACGGCGAGCGGCCTCCTCCTGCTCCTGCTGCTTGCGCTTCATCGGGTTGCCGGAGCGCTGCTTGCCCTTGGTCTTCTTCGGCTGCTTCCTGCCGCGGCCCGGGCCACCGCCCATCCCCGGCATCCCCGGCATGCCCGGCATGCCGCCGCCCTGGGCCATGCGGGACATCATCTTGCGGGCCTCGAAGAACCGCTCGACGAGGTTCTTGACCGCGCTCACCTCGACGCCGGAGCCCTTGGCGATGCGGGCGCGGCGCGAGCCGTTGATGATCGTGGGGTCCTGGCGCTCGGCCGGGGTCATCGACTTGATGATCGCTGCCGTGCGGTCGACGTCCCGCTCGTCGAGGTTGTTGATCTGGTCCTTGATCTGGCCCATGCCCGGCAGCATGCCGAGCAGCTTGGAGATCGAGCCCATCTTCCTGACCTGCTCCATCTGGGCCAGGAAGTCGTCGAGGGTGAAGTCCTGGCCCTTCTTGGACGCCAGCTTGGAGGCCATCTTGGCGGCCTCTTCCTGGCTGAAGGTCTTCTCCGCCTGCTCGATCAGGGTGAGCAGGTCACCCATGTCGAGGATGCGGGAGGCCATCCGGTCCGGGTGGAAGGCGTCGAAGTCGTCGAGCTTCTCGCCGTTCGACGCGAACATGATGGGCTTGCCGGTGATCTCGCGGATCGACAGGGCGGCACCGCCACGGGCGTCGCCGTCGAGCTTGGAGAGCACCACGCCGTCGAAGCCGACGCCGTCGCGGAAGGCCTCGGCGGTGTTGACCGCGTCCTGACCGATCATCGCGTCGACGACGAACAGGATCTCGTCGGGGCGGACGGCGTCGCGGATGTCCGCGGCCTGCTGCATCATCTCCTGGTCGATGCCCAGGCGGCCGGCGGTGTCCACGATCACGATGTCGTGGACCTTGGACTTGGCGTAGTCGATGGAGTCGGCGGCGACCTTGACCGGGTCGCCCACGCCGTTGCCCGGCTCCGGCGCGTAGACGGCGACGCCGGCGCGCTCGGCGACCACGCTGAGCTGGTTGACGGCGTTGGGGCGCTGGAGGTCGCAGGCGACCAGCAGCGGCGAGTGGCCCTGCTCCTTCAGCCACCGGCCGAGCTTGCCCGCGAGGGTGGTCTTACCGGCACCCTGCAGACCGGCCAGCATGATCACCGTCGGCGGCTGCTTGGCGAAGCGCAGGCGCCGGGTCTCGCCGCCGAGCACGCGGACCAGCTCGTCATTGACGATCTTGAGGACCTGCTGCGCGGGGTTGAGCGCCTTGGAGACCTCGGCGCCGAGCGCCCGTTCCTTGACGTTCTTGATGAACGTGCGGACGACCGGCAGCGCCACGTCGGCTTCGAGGAGTGCGATGCGGATCTCGCGTGCCGTGGCGTCGATGTCCGCCTCGGAGAGCCGTCCTTTGCCGCGCAGGCCCTTGAAAGTCGCTGACAGGCGGTCGGAGAGAGTGTCGAACACGGCGGCGTCGGTCCTCGGGGGTCGGGGGCGGAGCTGGGCTGCCCTCCAGGGTATCCGGCCCGGCAGGCAAATCGCCCCCGCCCGCTCTACCACAGTGGACGGGGGCGCGTCCCCGCGGCGGCGGGGAGCGGTCGGAGACGGTCTCCGAACGGCTCTCCGCCCCCGGATCGTCTCGGCCACGGCGGGGGGCCGCACCGCCGCCGGCCGTCAACGAGCGCATGGGCGGGAAGTCACCCCCGCAGCATCTCCTCCAGTTTCCGCGCCACCGCCTCCGCCTCCTGCCTCGGCAGCGGCGAGCCAGTGGGCGTCGTCACGTAGAAGGCGTCGACGGCGTTGGCGCCGAGCGTGCTCGCGTGCGCGCTGCGCACGCGTACGGCCGCGTCCTCCAGTGCCCGCCCGATCCGGAACAGCAGCCCCGGGGCGTCCTGGGCCCGGACCTCGATCACCGTGGCGAGCCGGGACGCGGCCGGCGCCACGGTCACCCGGGGCGGCGGTGCCAGGACGCCCCGGCGGCGCGGGTAGGCGGCGTCCCGCTCGGCGAGGCGGCCCGCGGTGTCCAGGGAGCCGTCGAGCGCGCGGACCAGGTCGGCGCGCAGCCGGGCGGCCTGGGGCAGCGAGCCGTACTCGGCGGCGACCCGCCAGTCCAGCAGCAGCACGGAGCCCTCGACACCCTCCGGCAGCTCCAGCGCCCGCAGCTCGGCGGTGCGGACGGTGAGCCGGTGCAGCGCCAGCACGCCGGCCACGGCGGGCAGCACGCCCGGCTGGTCGGGGACGGCGATGAGCAGTTCGACGCCGAGCGGCTCCGGCTCGCCCGGCACGGCCGGCTCGTCATCCTGCGCCGGCGGCTCGGTCTGGGCGCGCAGCGACAGCACCGGGCCGCCGGTCGCGATCGCCTCGATGGCGAGACGTTCCTGCTCGGCGGTGGGCGCGGCGGCCGCGGGCTCGTCGAGGAGGTCCCCGGCGAGGACGGCGGAGACCCGCCGGACAAGGTCGGCGACGAGGGAGCCGCGCCAGGACGACCAGGCTGCCGGGCCGGTGGCCAGCGCGTCCGCCTCGGTCAGGGCGTGCAGCAGCTCCAGCGTGCTCTGGGTGCCGACCGCCTCGGCGACCGAGCGGACGGTGGCCGGGTCGTCCAGGTCGCGCCGGGTGGCGGTCTCGACCAGCAGCAGGTGGTGGCGTACGAGGGTGGAGAGGACGGTGACGTCGGCGTGGTCGAAGCCGATGCGGGCGGCGACGTCCTTGGCGATGATCTCGCCGGCCACCGAGTGGTCGCCGGGCCAGCCCTTGCCGATGTCGTGCAGCAGCGCGGCGACCAGGAGGAGGTCGGGGCGGCCGACGCGGCGGGTGAACTCGGAGGCGCGCACCGCGGTCTCGATCAGGTGCCGGTCGACGGTCCAGACGTGCACGGCGTTGCGCTGGGGGCGGCAGCGCACCCGCTCCCAGTCGGGCAGCAGGCGGGTGATCAGGCCCTCGGCCTCCAGCGCCTCCCAGACCGGGACGGTGGGCTGTCCGGAGCCCAGCAGGGTGACCAGTTGCTCGCGTGCCTCGGCGGGCCAGGGCGTGGGCAGGGGGCGCGCGGTGGCGGCGAGGCGCCGTACGGCGTGCAGGGAGAGCGGGAGTCCGGCCTGCGCGGCGGCGGCCGCGGCGCGCAGCGGCAGCACCGGGTCGCGTTCGGGGCGGGCGGCGCGGGCGAGCACCACCTCGCCGTCCTGCTCCACCACGCCCTCCGCCAGCGGGGAGCGCTCGGCGGCCGGTTTACCGCCGAGGGCCCTCCCGTCGCCCACCACCGCTCTTCTGAGGAAGTCGCTTCGCTCCCTCGCCAGTTTGCGCAGGCGCGGTCGCACGGCGCGCGACCTGAGCACGCGCCCCACCTCGCGCCAGGTGACGTCGCTGGCGTACGAGATGACGCGCGCCGCCTCGTAGACCTGCCGCAGCAGCGTGTCGGCGTCCAGCAGGCCGAGCTCGGCGGCGACCTGGTCCTGCTCCTGCAGCGCGAGCCGGTCGGTGGCGCGGCCGGTGGCCAGGTGGAGGGCGTCGCGGACGTCGAGGAGGCGGCGCCGGGCGTCGTCGAGGCCCTCGCGCGGGGCGTCGGCCAGCCACGAGGCGGCGACGGCGCGCAGCGCGGTGGCGTCGCGGAGGCCGCCGCGGGCCTCCTTGAGGTCGGGTTCGAGCAGGTACTGCAGCTCGCCCTGGCGCTCGGCCCGTTCGGCGCACAGTTCCCGCAGTTCCGGCAGGCGCCCCGGCGCCTGGTTGCGCCAGTCGGCGAGGACGGCCGTGCGCAGACCGGTGGTCAGGCCGAGGTCGCCGGCGATGTGGCGGGCGTCCAGGAGGCCGAGCTGGACCTTGAGGTCCTCGCCGGCCGTCCTGCGGGCCTCCGCGGGGGTCCGTACGGAGTGGTCGAGGGCGAGGCCCAGGTCCCAGACCGGGTACCAGATGCGGTCGGCGAGGGCGGCGACGGCCTTGGTGTCGCCGCCGTCGTGCAGCAGGAGCAGGTCGAGGTCGCTGCGCGGCGAGAGCTCACCGCGCCCGTAACCGCCGACGGCCACCAGGGAGACCCCGCGCAGCCGGTCGGCAGCCGCGCCGAACAGGCCCGACAGCCAGTCGTCCGTCAGCTCGGAGAGGGCCGTACGGCGCGGCGGCCCGGACCGCGCCCCCTCGGTGAGGAGGCGCAGCCGGGCCGCCGCGTAGCCGCTGGGTCCCGAGTCATCCGCCTGCTTGTCCACGTCCGTACTCGTCACCCAGCGACTCCCGTCTTTCTTTCCGTTCAGAGCGCGTCCGGGCCGCGCTCGCCGGTGCGGACCCGGACGGCCGTCTCGACCGGCAGGGACCAGACCTTGCCGTCACCGATCTTGCCGGTCCGCGCCGCCTTCACGATGACGTCGATCAGCTGTTCGGCGTCGTCGTCCTCGGCCAGGACCTCGATGCGGATCTTGGGCACCAGGTCGACCGTGTACTCCGCACCGCGGTAGACCTCGGTGTGCCCCCTCTGACGACCGTAACCGCTCGCCTCGGTGACCGTGAGTCCGTGCACCCCGAAGGCCTGCAGGGCTTCCTTGATCTCGTCGAGCCGGTGGGGCTTCACGACGGCGGTGATGAGCTTCATGCGTCCACCTTCTTGCTCGCAGTGTCGGCGACCGGGGCCGGGACGGTGCGGGCGGCACCGCCGCCGGCGCCGCTGAAGTCGTATGCGGTCTCGGCGTGCTCGGCCTGGTCGATGCCGGAGATCTCCTCGTCCTCGCCGACCCGCATGCCGATCGTCCTGTCGAGCAGGAAGGCGAGGATCGCGGAGGCGACCAGGGAGTAGGCGAGGACGGCGAAGACACCGGCGCACTGCTTCCAGAACTGGTCCAGGCCGCCGCCGTAGAAGAGGCCCTTGACGTCGGACTGGCCCTTGCCGCTGGCGAAGAAGCCGATCAGCAGGGAGCCGGCGATACCGCCGACCATGTGGACGCCGACGACGTCCAGCGAGTCGTCGTAGCCGAACTTGTACTTCAGGCCGACGGCCATGGCGCACAGCACACCGGCGATGGCGCCGACCGCGATCGCGCCGACCGGGGTGACCGCGCCGCCGGAGGGGGTGATGGCGACCAGACCGGCGACCGCGCCGGAGGCGGCGCCCAGGGTGGTGAACGCGCCGTGGCGGATCTTCTCGTACAGCAGCCAGCCCAGCATGGCGGCGGCGGTGGCGATCTGCGTGTTGACGAACATCAGCGGGCCGACGCCGTCGTCGTTGCCGAGCCACGAGCCGGCGTTGAAGCCGAACCAGCCGAACCACAGCAGGCCGGCGCCGAGCATGACCAGCGGGAGGCTGTGCGGGCGCATCGGGTCCTTCTTGAATCCGACGCGCTTGCCGATGACGAGGATCACGCCGAGCGCCGCGGCACCGGCGTTGATGTGGACCGCCGTACCGCCGGCGAAGTCGATCACGCCGAGTTCGAAGGCCCAGCCGCCGGTGCCCCATACCCAGTGGGCGACCGGGAAGTACACGATCGTCGCCCACAGCACGAGGAAGATCGACCAGGCGGTGAACTTGACGCGGTCCGCGATGGCGCCGCTTATCAGCGCGGGGGTGATGATCGCGAACATCATCTGGAAGACGGCGAAGACGAAGACCGGAATGGTGTAGCCGGACCAGATGTCGGCCTTGTCGATGCCCGTCCATCCGACGAAGTCGGACTCCCAGCCGATGAGCGAGCCGTGGTCCGTGCCGAACGCCATGGAGAAGCCGTAGAGCACCCACAGGATGGTGACGATGCCCATGCTGATGAAGCTCATCATCAGCATGTTGAGGGTGCTCTTGACGCGGACCATGCCTCCGTAGAAGAAGGCGAGGCCCGGGGTCATGATCAGCACCAGGGCGGAACAGATGAGCATGAAGCCCGTGTTGGCGGCAGACAGCTTGTCTGCGGCAAGCGTGATGGCTGGTGCCATCGGCGTCTCCTCGTCGTTGGTACGGCCGCGTGCGGGCGAAGCCTGAGCGGATGTGAGGGGTGGGCCGGTTATGAGCCATGAGATTGGCGCAGCACCGTTTCCGTGGACGCCCCTCGTTGTTTCGCCGCAGTGACGAAGGCGCCTTGCGTGTTACGCGTCGATGAACCCCCGGATGTCCCGCCGCGCGATCGTTATCGTGGCGCAACCTTCCGCGCAGGCAAGGATCCGGCCGCGGCCGGCCTTCCGATGACCTGGCATGGGGGGAGCCGAGTCGGGCGGTTCGGGAGGGCCGGCCGCGGCCGGAGTCGGGGGGTCAGACCGCCTCGGCGGTCTCCGGCAGCGCGATCGCGAGCTTCTCGGTGAGGTCGACGACCTCGGCGACGTGACCGTAATCGCGTACGGCCGCGTCGACGGTCTTGCGGATGCGGGTGTTGACGCGTTCGGAGCGGACGTTCCTGGCGGTCCGCAGGGCCCGCTCGACCAGGAGCGTGCTCTGCTCGGGCTCGCGCCGCAGCAGGTGCACCGTGGCCAGGCCGACCAGGTTCAGCGCGTACGACCTCTGGTGCTCGGGGTCGTCGGCGAACAGTTCGACGGCCCGCCGCATCAGGGGTTCGGCCAGGGAGGCGTACGCGGGGCTGCGGCCGGCGACGTAGGCGAGGTCGCGGAAGGAGTGGCTGTTCTCGGCGTACAGCTCCGCCTCGGAGAAGAAGCGGATCCAGTCCGGGTCGGGCTCGTCCCACTCGCCGGCCTCGGTGAAGGTCTCCTCGGCCATCCGGACCGCCCGCTTGCACTTGCCCGGCTGGCCCATGTTGGCGTACGCGCGGGCCTCCATCGCATACAGCATCGACTGGGTGCGCGGGCTCGCGCAGTCCCGGCTGCCGTACTGTGCGAGGTGGATCAGTTCCAGGGCGTCGTCGGGCCGCCCGACGTGGATCATCTGGCGGCTCATGCTGGAGAGGATGTACGAGCCGAGCGGCTTGTCGCCCGCCTCCTTGGCCGCGTGCAGGGCGAGCACGAAGTACTTCTGCGCGGTGGGCTGGAGCCCGACGTCGTAGGACATCCATCCGGCCAGCTCGGCCAGCTCGGCGGCGACCCTGAACAACCGGCGGGTGGTGGCCTCGGGATGAGCCTCCTGCAACAGGTCGGTCACCTCGTGCAGCTGGCCGACGACCGCCTTGCGGCGCAGGCCGCCGCCGCACTGGGCGTCCCACCGCCGGAACATCACCGTGGTGGACTCCAGCAGGTCCAGCTCCGGTTCGGACAGCCGGCCCGGGCGGCGGCTCGCGGGCGTGGGCTCGGGTTCGGGCTGCGGGATCCGGGAGGCCTGGGCGGCCTGGAGGGTGGGTACGAGCCAGCGCTGCATGGGCTCGATGAGCGCGGGGCCCGCGGACAGGGCCAGCGAGCTCCCGAGGAAGCCGCGCCGCGCCAGCATCAGGTCGCTGCGCGAGAACTCGCTGATCAGGGCCACTGTCTGCGGTCCCGTCCAGGGCAGGTCGACGCCGGTCACGGACGCCGACTGGCGGGTGGCGCGCAGACCGAGGTCCTCGACGGAGACCACGAGGCCGAAGCGTTCGGAGAACAGCTCGGACAGGATCCTGGGGATGGGCTCGCGGGGGTTCTCACCGTCCAGCCAGCGACGCACCCGCGAGGTGTCCGTGGAGATGTGGTTGGCCCCCAGCTGCCGAGCCCTGCGGTTGACCTGACGGGCGAGCTCGCCCTTCGACCAGCCGCTGCGGACGAACCACGACACGAGCAGCTCGTTGGGGCGCTTCTCCGCGCCGGCCGCGGCCGTCCCGCTTCCTCCGTTGCCGCTCACTGGAACGCCCCCATTCCTGAGACCACTTGCCGCCGAGTGCGCCAAGCCCTACCAGAATGCCGGTGGATACGGTCGCCCGTCCGGCCGTCCTCACCCGTCGAACGGGGAGCCGCCTTGCCTCCGGCATACCCATGAGCGCATGTGCCCCAGGGACTCGCGCACTCACCGTAATCCTACGATCACCCGTCCAGCCATGGCGAACACGGAAACGCCACCATTCGCCACCCCTTCGAATGAATCCACAGCAGCCTCCGCACGATTCACTTGACACAGGACAACCGAACGCGGGCGGAGCGTTGCACTCGGGGGCGCGCACCGCCGGGATCACCACCGACGGCGCGTCAACGCGCCGCATGGATCGCGCGAAGCCGGGGAGTCCGAAACAGAGAGTCACGTTCCGCTTCCGTGCCGTAACCGTCGGCGCGCCGGGACCGTTGGAGGGGGCATGGACTTCACGATCGGCGGGATCCGGGAGATCCGCTCCGGCGTGCGTCGGCGCGGCCGCTCCTCGGAGTGCACCGCCGTCGCCGAGTTCACGGGACTGTGGGGCTGGGACGTGGTGCCGGGCGCGCGGACGGCGGCGGGCTCGTGCTCGTGCGGCCTGCCGGACTGCCGCGCACCGGGCGCCCACCCGCTGGAGTTCGCGCCTCCGGTCCCGGCCGGCGCCACGCTCGACGAGGCGACCAGGGCGTGGGCGGAGTTCCCCGGCGCCGCGGTGATGCTGCCGGTGGGCCGCGCGTTCGACGTGATCGAGGTGGCCGAGCCGGCCGCGCGCCACGCCCTGGTCCGGCTGGAGCGCATGGGCCTGCCCGTCGGCCCGGTCACCGCGACCCCCGAGGGCCGCGCCCACTTCTTCGTCGCGCCGGGCGGCGCCGCCGAGCTGCCCGGGCTGCTGTACCGCATGGGCTGGGACGACCCGGCCTCCCTCGACCTGCGCGGCTTCGGCCCCGGTGCGTACATCACCGCCCCGCCCTCCGACCGGGCGGGCCTGGGCCCGGTCCGCTGGCTGCGCTCCCCCGCCCTGGACGCGGCCTCGAAACCACCGCCGGCCCGCCTGCTGCTGGGGACGCTGGCGTACGTCGCCCACCGGTCACGCGCGTAGGGCCCGCGACCGGGGCCCCGGCAGGCCCGCACAGCGAAGCGCCCGCTCCCCGACTGCACCTCGGGGGGCGGGCGCTTCTTCGCGCGTGCTTCCTGCTCAGTCGCCGATGAGCGCATCCACGAACGCCTCCGGCTCGAACGGCGCCAGGTCGTCCGCGCCCTCGCCCAGGCCGACCAGCTTCACCGGCACGCCCAGCTCGCGCTGCACCGCGACCACGATGCCGCCCTTGGCCGTGCCGTCGAGCTTGGTGAGCACGATGCCGGTGATGTCGACGACCTCGGCGAACACGCGGGCCTGCACCAGACCGTTCTGCCCGGTCGTGGCGTCCAGCACGAGCAGCACCTCGTCCAGCGGCGCGTGCTTCTCGACCACCCGCTTGACCTTGCCGAGCTCGTCCATGAGGCCGGTCTTGGTGTGCAGCCGCCCGGCGGTGTCGATGAGCACGACGTCGGCACCCATCTCCTTGCCCTCCTTCACCGCGTCGAAGGCGACGGAGGCGGGGTCGCCGCCCTCCGGCCCGCGCACGGTGTAGGCGCCGACGCGCTCGCCCCAGGTCTGCAGCTGGTCGGCGGCGGCGGCGCGGAAGGTGTCGGCGGCGCCCAGCACCACGCTGCGGCCGTCCGCCACCAGGACGCGGGCGAGCTTGCCGGTGGTGGTGGTCTTGCCGGTGCCGTTGACGCCGACGACCATCACGATGCCGGGCTTGCTGGTCGCGGGCTCGGTCCTGACCGTGCGGTCGAGGTCGGTGCCGACCAGCTTGAGCAGCTCCGCGCGCAGCAGGCCGCGCAGCTCCTCGGGGGTGCGGGTGCCGAGGACCTTCACGCGCCCGCGCAGGCCGTCCACCAGCTCCTGGGTGGGGGCCACGCCGACGTCGGCGGTGAGCAGCGTGTCCTCGATCTCCTCCCAGGTCTCCTCGTCGAGGTGCTCGCGCGACAGCAGCGTGAGCAGCCCCTTGCCGAGGGCGTTCTGGGAGCGGGAGAGGCGGGCGCGCAGGCGGATCAGGCGCCCGGCGGTGGGCTCCGGGATCTCGATCGCGGGCGCCTCGGCGGCGGCGATCGGTTCCTCGACGACGACCGGAGCCGGGCCGCCCGGAAGATCCACCTCCTCTATGGTCCGGCGAGGTTCCTCGCGCGGCGTCTCGGCCTCTTCGCCGACGTGCGGCTCGGCCGGTGGGGCGGTGATGTCGGGCGCGGCGGGCGGCGGCGGAGGCAGCGACTTCTTGCGCCGGCTGCCGACGATGAGCCCGCCGAGCACGCCGAACACGACCACGGCGATGACTACAGCAAGGATGACGAATTCCATAACGGCTCCAGTATGCGCGACCCCTCCCCCGGCGGACCGTCGCCCGGCGGCCGAACGGAGGCGTGCCGCGACCCTGGCAACCTGACGGTACGTCAGTTAAGGTCCCGGCACCGACACCCGTCCGCCCCGGCCGAGGGGACCGCCATGCCCGTCACGGTCGTACGCTTCAACCTCGTCGAACCCGGCGCCGGCCCGGCCTCCCTCGCCGCCCGTTACCGGGCCGCCCTGGAGATGGCCGCGTACGCCGACGCCCGCGGGGTCGACACCGTGCAGACCGAGGAGCACCACGGCGTCGCCGACAACTGGCTGCCGTCGCCGTTCGCCTTCGCGGGCGCGGTCTTCGGGGCGACCCGGCGGATCGCGGTCACGGTGTCGGCCGCCATCGGCCCGCTGTACGACCCGCTGCGCCTGGCCGAGGAGATCGCGGTGCTGGACCTGCTGAGCGGCGGACGGCTGGTGACGGTCGCCGGGATCGGGTACCCGCCCGAGGAGTACGCGCAGTTCGGCGTCGACTGGGAGCGTCGCGGCAGGCTCCAGGACGAACTGCTGGAGACCCTGCTGAAGGCCTGGACCGGCGAGGAGTTCAGCTACCGGGGCCGTAGGGTGCGGGTCACCCCGCGCCCCTGCTCCGCGCCGCACCCGCTGCTGCTGGTCGGCGGCTCCTCGAAGGCCGCCGCCCGCCGTGCCGCGCGGCTCGGCCTGCCGTTCTTCCCGAGCGCGCACCTGCCGGAGCTGGAGGCGTACTACAAGGAGCGGCTGGCCGAGTACGGCACCGAGGGCTGGACCATGATGCCGGCGGCCGAGACCCCGCTGCTGCACGTGGCGGAGGATCCCGACCGGGTCTGGGCGGCGTACGGCGAGCACTTCCTGCACGAGGCCCGGACCTACGCCTCCTGGCAGTCCGGCTCCATCCGGTCGGCGGTGCGGTCGGCGGCCACGACCGTGGACCGGCTGCGCGCCGAGGGCGTGTACCGGGTCCTCACGCCGGACGAGTGCGTGGCGCAGGGCCTGGACAGCCTCGTCCTGCACCCGCTGGCGGGCGGGATGCCGGTGGACGAGGGGTGGCGCGGCCTGCGGCTGTTCTGCGAGGACGTACTGCCCCGGCTCGGTGCGTGAGCCGGGGCGGTGCGCCCACGGGGCGAGGAGGGGCGAGGAGAGGGGCGGCGGGGACTGGGCCCTTCTCCCCGGGTCCGGGGGCTCGCGCGGGGCCGGATCAGCCCATCTCCTCCAGCGCCTTGCCCTTGGTCTCCTTGACGAACTCGAGGACGAAGGGGACGGAGAGCGCGGCGAAGGCCGTGTAGATCATGTAGGTCGCGGACAGGTTCCAGTCGGCCAGCGACGGGAAGCTCGCGGTGACGGCCCAGTTGGCGAGCCACTGCGCGGAGGCGGCGACGCCCAGGGCGGCGGCGCGGATCTTGTTCGGGAACATCTCGCCGAGGAAGACCCAGACGACCACCCCCCAGGACAGGGCGAAGAAGAGGACGAAGACGTGCGCGGCGATCAGGGCGGTCCAGCCCTGGGCGGCCGGGAGCTTGCCGTCGACCAGGTCGTAGGAGAAGGCCCAGGCCTCCAGCCCGAGGCCGACCGCCATGCCGACGGAACCGATCAGGGCCAGCGGCTTACGGCCGACGCGGTCCACGAAGATCATGGCGATGACGGTGCCGACGATGTTGATGATCGACGTCGTGAACGAGTAGAAGAACGAGTCCGTGGGGTCGACGCCGACCGACTGCCAGAGCGTCGAGGAGTAGTAGAACGCGACGTTGATGCCGACGAACTGCTGGAAGACCGACAGGCCGATGCCGATCCAGACGATCGGCTTGAAGAAGAAGGAGCCGCCGAGCAGGTCCCGGAAGGTGGACCTGTCCTCCCTCCTCATGGCGAGTTCGATCTCGGCGATACGGGCGTCGAGGTCGACGTCCTCGCCCTCGACCTCCGTCAGGATCCCGCGGGCGCGGTCGTACTTGCCGACGGAGACCAGGAAGCGCGGGGACTCCGGGATGGCGAAGGAGAGCAGGCCGTAGAGGGCGGCGGGGACGACCATGACGCCGAGCATGACCTGCCAGGCCTCCAGGCCCATCAGGCTGCCGCGCTGGTCACCGCCGGCGGCGTTCAGCAGGCCCCAGTTGACCAGCTGGGAGACGGCGATGCCGACGACGATCGCGGCCTGCTGGAAGGAGCCGAGCCGGCCGCGGTAGGCGGGCGGGGCGACCTCGGCGATGTAGGCGGGGCCGATCACGGAGGCCATGCCGATGGCGAAGCCGCCGACGACGCGCCAGAGGGCGAGGTCCCACAGGGCGAACGGCAGCGCCGAGCCGACGGCGCTGACGGTGAACAGCACGGCGGCGATCTGCATGCAGCGGATGCGGCCGATCCGGTCGGCCATGCGGCCGGCGGTCGCGGCGCCGACGGCGCAGCCGATCAGGGCGACGGCGATGACCTGGGCCAGGGCCGCGGAGCCGACGTCGTAGCGGTCCCGGACGGCCTCGACGGCACCGTTGATCACGGAGCTGTCGTAGCCGAAGAGGAAACCGCCCATCGCGGCCGCCGCAGCGATGAATACGACGTGCCCGAGATGATCGGGGTGAGCCGTCCCGGCTCTTGGCTGCTGCGTCCGCGTCGTGCTGGTCACGTTCCACTCCTCGGGCCACCGGCGGGTCGCCGGGTGGGGGGTCGGCCCCTTACGAATGCCCCGTCGCGCACCCGTGACACGCCACTGAGACATGAAGACAAAAACCACGCCGCCGAGGATGTTCCTTCAGGTTTCGAAGTCAAGCAGCGCACAGAAGGTGGCATGGACGACGGATCTGGAGCGTCATGTGTTCGTGATGTGAACTTGCTGACCGGGTGCTCCCGCTCAGCGGAGCCGCTGGCTGATGACCTTCGACACCCCGTCGCCCTGCATGGACACGCCGTACAGCGCGTCGGCGACCTCCATGGTGCGCTTCTGATGGGTGATCACGATCAGCTGCGAGGTCTCCTGCAACTCCTGCATGATGCGGATCAGCCGCTGCAGGTTGGTGTCGTCGAGGGCGGCCTCGACCTCGTCCATGACGTAGAAGGGGCTCGGGCGGGCCTTGAAGATCGACACGAGCATCGCGACGGCCGTCAGCGACCGTTCGCCGCCGGAGAGCAGGCTCAGCCGCTTGACCTTCTTGCCCGGCGGGCGCGCCTCGACGTCCACGCCGGTGGTGAGCATGTTGTCCGGATCGGTCAGGACCAGTCGCCCCTCGCCGCCCGGGAACAGCCGACCGAAGACGCCCTCGAACTCCCGGGCCGTGTCCCGGTAGGCCTCGGTGAAGACCTGCTCGACGCGTTCGTCGACCTCCCTGACCACCTGCAACAGGTCGGCGCGGGTCTTCTTGAGGTCCTCGAGCTGTTCGCTGAGGAACTGGTGGCGTTCCTCCAGGGCCGCGAACTCCTCCAGGGCGAGCGGGTTGACCTTGCCGAGCTGCTGGTAGGCGCGTTCGGCGGCCTTGAGCCGCTTCTCCTGCTCGGCCCTGACGAACGGCCTCGGCCGGTTGCGCGGGTGCTCCGGGTCCTCGGGCAGCTGCTCGCCGTCGGCCGGGAGCGAGGGCGGGACCGGCTGGTGCGGGCCGTACTCGGACACGAGGCCCGCCGGTTCCACGCCGAGTTCCTCCAGCGCCCTGGTCTCCAGCTGTTCGATGCGCAGCCGTTTCTCGGCGCCGAGCACCTCGCCCCGGTGGACCGAGTCCGTCAGCTTGTCGAGTTCGGCCTTGAGGTCCCGGCCGGTGGTGCGGGCGGCGGCGAGTTCCTGCTCGCGCCGGGCCTTGGCGGCCTCGGCGGCGGCCCGCTCCTGTTCGGCGCGGGCGAGGGACACCTCCACGTGCGCGAGGACCTGGCGGGCGCCGTGGCCGACGGCCCCGGCGACGGCCGCCTCGTGCCGCAGCCGGGCACGGCGCTGTTCGGCACGGGCGCGGGCCTCGCGCTCGGCACGGGCGGCCCGGTCCAGGGAGTCGGCGCGTCCGGCGAGCCCCTTGACGCGTTCCTCGTGCGTGCGGACCTGGAGACGGGCCTCCATCTCGGTCTGCCGGGCGTTGGCGCCGTCGGCGGCGAGACGGTCGCGTACCGACGTGTCGGGCTCCTCCTCGGCCGGCATCTCCTCGGCGACGGCAAGGCGCTCGGCGAGTTCCTCGACCTCTCGCAGGGCCTTGTCGAGGGCCTCCTGGGCGCGGGCGGCGGCGGCCACGGACCGCTCGGCCTCCCCGGCCGCTCCCCTGGCCTGCCCGGCGAGCCGGCCGAGCTGCTGGGCCACGGCCGACTTCTCCCGGTCGGCGGCCCGTCGGCGCTCGCCCAGTTCCTCGACGAGCGCGGCACAATCCCGGCGCCGCTCGGCCGCCGTGTGCTGCGCCTCGGCCAGTTCCTCGCAGCGCACGACGAGTTCGGCCAGCTCGGCGGCGGCCTCGTCCACCGACGCCTGCACCTCCAGCAGGCTGGGCGCCCCCGCGGACCCGCCGTGCGCCAGGTGCGCGCCCAGCAGGTCGCCCTCGGCGGTCACCGCGGTCAGAGCGGGGCGTGCGTGGACCAGGTCCTCGGCGTCCTCCAGGGTGCCGACGACGACGATGCCGCGCAGCAGGCGGCGTACCGCCGGCATGAGGTCGGCGGGGCCGCGGACGAGGTCGGCGGCGAAGGGCGCGGCGCCGGCGCGGAGGTGCGCCGGCTCGGCGTCCCGCTGTTCCTCCGGGTCGCCCGCCAGCAGCAGCGTCGCCCGGCCCGCGTCCTGCTTGCGCAGCAGGCGGATGGCGTCGGCGGCCGCGGACGTCGTGGTCACCGCGACGGCGTCCGCGGCGGCGCCGAGGGCGGCGGCCAGCGGGACCTCGTATCCGGGGGTCATCGTCAGCAGCTCGGCCGCCGGGCCGAGGAGCCCGGTGAGGCGGTCCTTCGCACCGAGCAGCGCCCCCGTGCCGTCCTTGCGGCGCAGGCCGGTGGCGAGCGCCTCGTGGCGGGCCTGGGTCGCCGCGCGCCGGCGTTCCGCCATGGTGGCGGCCTCCCGGGCGGCGGTCAGGGCGGCCTCGGCCTCCGCCAGCCGCCGTTTCGCCGCCTCGTGCCGTTCGGCGAGCTCGGCGTCCCCGGCGTCGAGGCCGTCGACCTCGGCCTGCAGGGCCTCGTACTCCTCCTGGGCCGCGGCGGCCCGCTCCTGCGCCTCGTCGCGGGCGGCGGCCAGCCGGTCGATCTCGGCCTGCGCGGCGGCGGCCCGCGAGCGGGCCGCGCCCACCTGCCCGCTGAGCCGGGCGAGTCCCTCGCGCCGGTCGGCGATGGCGCGGGCCACGTCCTTCAGGCGGCGCTCCTCCAGGGCGAGGTCCCGCTCCAGGTCGGCGCGGTGCGCGACGGTGTCCTCCAGGGCACGTTCGGCGGCCTCCAGGGCCGCTTCGAGTTCGGCCTCCTGCTCACGGATGCGGGCGGCCTCGCGCTCCATGTCCTCGGGGTCGCGGCCGCGCCGCTCCTCGGGGGGCGCGGAGGTGGCGCTCTTGACGCGCGCGTCGGCCAGCGAGACCGTGCCGCGCACCCGCTCGGCGAGCTGGGAGAGCTCGTACCAGGTCTGCTGGGCGCTGTGCAGGCGCGGTGTGAGCTTGCGTACCTCGTCCTCCAGGAGCGCCTCGTTCCGCAGGGCCTCGCGCAGTTCCCGCTCGGCGGTCTCCTTGCGTTCCCTGAGGGCGGCCTCGTCGGCGATCTCGGCCTTCAGCGCCTCCCGCAGCCGTACCAGGTCGTCGGCGAGCAGGCGCAGCCGGGCGTCGCGCAGGTCGGCCTGGATGACGGCCGCCCGCCGCGCGACCGCCGCCTGCCGGCCCAGCGGCTTGAGCTGCCGCCTGAGCTCGTCGGTCAGGTCCTGCACGCGCGCGAGGTTGGCCCGCATCGCGTCCAGCTTGCGCAGCGCCTTCTCCTTGCGCTTGCGGTGCTTGAGGACGCCGGCCGCCTCCTCGATGAAGGCGCGGCGGCCCATGGGGTCGGCGTGCAGGACGGAGTCGAGCTGTCCCTGGCCGACGATGACGTGCATCTCCCGGCCGATGCCGGAGTCGGAGAGCAGTTCCTGGATGTCGAGCAGCCGGCAGGTGTCGCCGTTGATCTGGTACTCGCTGCCGCCGTTGCGGAACATGATCCGCGTGATGGTGACCTCGGTGTACTCGATCGGGAGGGCGCCGTCGGAATTGTCGATGGTCAGGGAGACCTCGGCCCGGCCGAGCGGGGGGCGGCCGGTGGTGCCGGCGAAGATGACGTCCTCCATCTTGCCGCCGCGCAGCGACTTGGCGCCCTGTTCGCCCATGACCCAGCTGAGGGCGTCCACCACGTTGGACTTGCCCGAGCCGTTCGGGCCGACGACGCACGTGATCCCCGGTTCGAACCGGAGCGTGGTCGCCGAGGCGAACGACTTGAAGCCGCGGAGGGTCAGGGCCTTGAGGTGCACGCCGCTGGACTCTACCTTCCGGGGTCCGTCTCCCACCGTGAACGACGGCGCACTTGCGGTTTCACCCACGATGGCGCAGGGCACACCAGAAGTTAAGACGCTGAAAGGATGCGCGGGGGACTAGAAGGCGCGGGGGGAGAAGAAAGAAGGGACGCCGAGGCGTCCCTTGCAAATCTGACAACCCAGTGGTTGGTACGAGCACCCCCAACCACCGCTGTCATCGTGTGCTGCAGTGATCAGGTGAGCGCAGGCTCCGCCTGGTGTGCGTCGATGCTCTCCATGATCCTGTCGTGAGAAGCGGCAGCCGTCAGCGCCTCGTTCTCGGCCTGGATCCGTACCAGCTCGGATTCCAGGTCCTGTACGCGCTGCTGGAGCCGTCGCATCTCGGCGAGGAGTCGAGGGTCGGAGCCGCCGACGTAACCGAGAAGCGCCTTTGCCATGATGGATGGTCCTCCACAATGAGTGACCGACCGATGCGGTGTGGGTCGTGAGGGATTCGCACCCGCGGTGCTTGACACTGTTGAGCTCACACTGCCGTTCAACCATGCCAAACAGCCAGGGTGCGCGGGGTACTTTCAGCGTCTCACCAAAAAGTTTGACGGTCAACACGATCACGCCCCGTATCGGCGGGCGACTCTGGGTCGCGCGGCCGGAAGGGGCGGCGCCGCGATCCCTGCGGGGCCCCGGGGGCGGGGAGATCATCCTCAGGTGCGGAGCCTGCCACGACGAGCGGTTCTTGGCAACCACCAGGTCAGTCCCGGTTCGGGCAGGTGCCGGCGGCATGTACCGGGCTCCGGCACCCGGACGGCGCCGGGCCGGCTCACCGGACGGCGAAGCCGTCGTAGCCCCCGCGGGGTGTGTCCCAGATCTCGGTGACGCCGTCCACGCGTCCGGGCGTGTCGTCGCCCTGGAGCCAGTCGAGCAGCCCCTCGCAGTGCTCCCGCGGGCCCTCCGCGACCACCTGGACCCGTCCGTCGCCCAAATTGAGAGCAAAACCACTCAGGCCGCCGATCTCGAGGGCCTTGGCCCGCGTGAACCAGCGAAAACCCACACCCTGGACGCGTCCCCGCACCCAGGCGACCAGTCGCACATCCTCGCTCATGGCTGCAACCTAGCGGGCCGATGTCTCCTCGGGCACTTCCTCCCCGCACGGCATGCGGTACCGTCCCGACCCAATGAATCTCATATGAAACTCACTCCTTCGAGTGAGCGGCGTCACCCGCACGCCTCGTGCGAGCCGGGCTGACCGCCAGGACGAGGAAGGCCAGAACATGGGACGCCACCGACGCTCCGCCGCCGGCCGCGCCGCCACGGGCCGCGCCACGGGGGTCACAGAAACGGGCGGCTCCTACCCGGGCAGCTACGACCCCCCGCAGTACTCGTACACCTACGACCCGCCCCGGACCTCCGCCTCGGACGACCCGCTCCGGACGTCCGCCCCGGACGGGTCGCCCGGCATGGGCACCGCGCCGTTCCTGGACACCGAGGCGTACGCCGAGGCGTCGGCCAGGAGCGCCGCGTACCTCTTCGCCAGCGAGGACGACTTCGCCACGGTCTTCCCGGAGCACGGGTTCACGCCCGACGGCGGCACGCGGCGGGGCGGCAACCACCGCCGGCGCAGGAGGCGGGCCGTGACACCGGTGCGCAGCGGTCTGCTCGGCGTCTCGGCGGCGGTCGCCCTGGGCACCGTCGCGGTGACCACCGGCGCGGTGCCGGGGCTCGACAACTACAAACTCGGCGGCAGCAGCAGCGGCGACAAGGTGCAGGCCGCGGGCTCGCCGACCAACTCGGCCAGCGAGCAGGGCGGCACGTCCGGCAGCGCGGACAGCCGCGCCACCGACTCCTCGACGAGCCGCGGCACCGGCGACACCTCCTCGCCCTCGTCCCCGGCGCCGTCCACGTCGACGGCCGCGCCCAGCGAGGCACCGACGACGAAGCGGCCGAAGCCGGAGCCCGAGCCGGGCAGGACCAGGAAGCCCAGGACGACGCCCTCGAAGAAGCAGACCCCGAAGCCCGCGAAGACCGCCGCCCCCGCGGTGACGGTGTCGGCGGCGACGGCCGCCGAGGCCGAGGTGCTCAGGCTGGTCAACGGCGAGCGTGCCAAGGTGGGCTGCAGCGCGCTGGCCGCCAACAGCTCGCTGGGCGAGCTGGCCGGCGACTTCAGCGACGCCATGGCCGAGGAGGGCTTCTTCGACCACACCGACCCCAGCGGCGCGACGCCGTGGGACCGGGCGGCGAAGCTCGGCATAGGCAACCTCGGCGGCGAGAACATCGCCCGCGGCCAGACGGACCCGGCCGCGGTGATGGATGCCTGGATGAACAGCCCCGGCCACCGCGCGAACATCCTGAACTGCGACTTCAAGACGCTGGGCGTCGGCGTGCACTTCGGGTCCGGCGGCCCCTGGTGGACGCAGGACTTCGGCTACTGAGGGGACCGGCGTCGCCTGGTCCGGCGGGCCGTCCACGGTCCGCCGGGTCACCGGTGTGCACCCGCTCGCCGCAGGCCGGCCGGCGGGGCGGCCCGGCGCGACCGCGGGCACGCCACCGTCACGGAAGGTGAGCGCTGACCGCCGTGCAGCGCAACCCGTGGGGCAGCGCTGCGTCCGAGTACGCTGACGTCATGGACAGCACCGAGGAGCGCGCGCCGGCGCGGGACCTCCCCTACGACGTGTTCGCCAGGGCCTGCCCGTCGCGCGGCACGCTGGAGCACGTCACGGGCCGTTGGGGCGCGCTCATCCTGGGCGCGCTGCACGACGGCTCCCTGCGCTTCAACGAACTGCGCCGCAGGGTCGACGGCGTGAGCGAGAAGATGCTGTCCCAGACGCTGCACGCGCTGGAGCGCGACGGCCTGGTGCACCGCGAGGCCCAGCCGACGAACCCGCCCCGCGTGGACTACGAACTCACCCCGCTCGGCGGCGAGGTCGCCGAGCGCCTGCTGGGGCTCATCCACTTCGTGGAGGGCCGCATGGACGAGGTACTCGAGGCCCGCCGCCGCTACGACGGGACGCGCGGCGCCCGCTGACAGCGCGGGCAGAAGTAGCTGGACCGGTTCATCCAGGGGCGCCGGCGCATCGGCGTACCGCAGCGCCTGCAGGGCAGCCCCTCACGGCCGTACGCGTCGAGCGAGCGGTCGAAGTAGCCGGACTCGCCGTTGACGTTGACGTAGAGGCTGTCGAAGCTGGTGCCGCCGACCGCCAGGGCCTCGTTCATCACGTCCCGGATGTGGCCGAGGAGTTCTGCGGTGCGCGGGTGCGTGAAGGTCGCGGTGGGGCGTTCGAAGTGGATGCGGGCGCGCCACAGGGCCTCGTCCGCGTAGATGTTGCCGACCCCGCTGATCAGCGACTGGTCGAGCAGGGCCCGTTTGATCGTCGTCCGCTTGCGGCGCAGGGCCCGGTGGAAGGCCTCGTCGTCGAACAGCGGGTCCAGGGGGTCGCGGGCGATGTGCGCGATGACGTCGGGCAGGCCGTCGTCGGTGGTGTCGTGCAGCGACAGCCCGCCGAAGGTGCGCTGGTCGACGAAGCGGAGCTCGGTATCGAGGTCGTCGGCGAACCTGACCCGGACCCTGAGGTGCTTCTCGTCCGGCGCCTCCCGCGGCTGGACCAGCAGCTGTCCGCTCATGCCGAGGTGCGCCAGCACCGACTGGCGGGTGTCCTCCAGGGGCAGCCACAGGTACTTGCCGCGGCGGCTGGGCACGCCGACGCGGTGACCCTTGAGACGGTGCGTGAAGTCGTCGGCGCCGGCCACGTGCCGGCGCACGGCGCGCGGGTGCAGCACCTCGGCGTCGGCGACGACCCGGTGGGCGACCCACCGTTCCAGGCCGCGCCGGACGACCTCGACCTCGGGCAACTCGGGCATGGGATCCCCCGTGGGCAGACCGGTGTACGGGCCGAGCGCCCGTCCCGGGACGGGAACGGGCGCTCGGGATGTGCTGTCGGCTGTGCGGTCAGGCGGAGAGCGACGACGGGCTCTCCCCGTCTCCGGCGGTCTCTCCGGCGGCTTCCCCGGCGACCGCCTCGGCCGCCGTCTCGGCCGCCGCCGCGGCTCGCTGGTCCGCCGCGGCCCGGATGGACCGCCACGCGGACTCGGCTGCCTGCTGCTCAGCCTCCTTCTTGCTGCGGCCGGTGCCGGTGCCGTACGAGACGCCCCCGACGCGGGCGGCAGCGGTGAAGGTCTTCTCGTGGTCGGGGCCGGTCTCCGTGACCAGGTACTCGGGGACGCCGAGCCCCTCGGTCGCGGTCAGCTCCTGCAGGGACGTCTTCCAGTCCAGGCCGGCTCCGAGGTTGGAGGACTTCTCGATCAGCGGGTCGAACAGGCGGTGCACCAGTTCGGAGGCCGCGTCGAGGCCCTGGTCGAGATAGACCGCGCCGATCACCGCTTCCAGGGTGTCGGCGAGGATGGACGCCTTGTCCCGGCCTCCCGTGCCTTCCTCACCGCGGCCGAGCCGGATGAAGGAGCCAAGGTCGAGACCGCGGCCGACTTCCGCCAGCGCACGCGAGTTGACCACCGCGGCCCGCAACTTGGCCAGCTGGCCCTCGGGCAGGTCGGGGTGGGTGTTGTACAGCGTGTCCGTGACCACGAGGCCGAGCACGGAGTCCCCGAGGAACTCCAGGCGCTCGTTGGTCGGCAGACCGCCGTTCTCGTATGCGTAGGAACGGTGGGTCAGCGCTCGCACCAGAAGGGCGGACTCGACCTTGTAGCCGAGCCGCCCTTCCAGAAGCGTGTGGGACGAGGCCGTGCTGTCCGCTTTCTTCTTGGCGGACGGGTCCGCCTTGGCGTCATCCGCCTTCTTGGCAGTGGACACGGTGCCTCTCACCAGCCGCTCAGACCTCGAGGACCTGGCGCTTGTTGTAGGTGCCGCAAGACGGGCACGCGATGTGCTGCAGCTTGGGCTCGTGGCAGCGCTCGCACGCAACCAGGGTGGGGACCGCAGCCTTCCACTGCGACCGGCGGTGGCGCGTGTTGCTGCGCGACATCTTCCGCTTCGGAACAGCCACGGCTACTTCTCCTGCTTCTCGTCGACGCGCGCTGATCGAGTCGCGTCGCCGCTCATCTCGTCCTTCTCGCCGTCCGTCTCGGTGTCGGCGAGTCCCTGCAGTGCCGCCCAACGGATGTCGACGGCGTCATGGTGGTGGTCCGGGTCGTCCGCGAGGCGTGCGCCGCACTCGGCGCACAGTCCCGGGCAGTCTTCCTGGCACACCGGCTGCATCGGCAGTGCGAGCACCACCGCATCACGCAGCACTGGTTCGAGGTCGAACAGGCCGTCCTCGATGAAGAGCCTGTCCTCGTCGTCCTCGGCGTCGTCGCCCGGTTCCGCGTGGTGCGTGCGGCCCCGGTCGTCGGCGTCAGGGTACGAGAACATCTCCTGGAAGTCCGCTTCGACATCGAGCTGAAGCGGCTCCAGACACCTTACGCACTCCCCCTCGGCCTGTGCACGGGCGGTGCCTGTGACGAGCACCCCTTCCATGACCGACTCGAGCCGGAGTTCGAGTTCCACCGGGGCGCCTTCCGGCACTCCGATGACTCCCTGGATACCCAGGTCCCTGGGAGCGTCGATCGTGCGGTTCAGGCGCTGCAGCGCGCCGGGCCGCCGGCCCAGCTCGTGCGTGTCGAACACGAGAGGGTTGCGGTGGTCGAGGCGGGCGTTGGAGGCCATTCCTGCTTTCGATCTGTGAACTCGGGGGACGCCGCCCTACGGTGTGCGGGCAGCGTTGATCGCGGAAGTACGCGCGACCGAACAGCCAGGATACTGGACCATTCGGCTACGGCCCAATCGGCGGGTTGCTCACTGGCCGCGGCCCTGTTCGTACGCCCGCAGCTGCTCGGGGGTGATCATGCCGGTGTCGAACAGGCTGGTCTCGTCCAGGGCGTATCCCGCCTGGGCCTGCGAGGCCTGCGGAGGCTGCGGGGCCTGATTCGGGTCGTAGGCGGACTGCTGGGCGTCGTAGCCCTGGAGGGCGTCGGCCGGAACGTAGCCGGAGGCGGTGGAGTAGGGGTCGGCCTGCTGGTAGCCGTACGGGTCCGGCTGGCCGCCGTACTGCTGCTGGTAGCCGCCGTAGGCGTCCTGCTGCTGGACGGGGGCGCCTGCCGCCGGGGCGTAGCCGGAGGCGGTGGAGTACGCCGACTGCTGGTCGTACTGCTGGGACCGGCCTGCCGCCGCCTGGGCGTCCTGCTCCGCCAGGGCCGCCAGGTCGGCCAGGTAGTCGGCGTCACTGGAGTGCTGCACGGTGCCCTGGTCGTCGGCGAGGGCGCCGAGGTCGTCGGTGGCGATGCGGCCGTGCAGCTTCTGGCGGCCGCGGCCGACGGCCTCCAGGGTCTTGGCGAGGACGGCTTCGAAGGCGCCCAGCTTGCTGTCCACGTAGGCGTCCGCGTCGCGGCGCAGGGTCTCCGGGTCGTGGCTGCGTTCCGGGGCGTCGTCTTCCTCTGGGTCCACGTAGCCCTGCTCGTCGAGGCCGGGGCCGGTGCCGAGCAGCTTCTCGCGGCCGCGGCCGACCGAGCCGAGGGTCTTGGTCAGGACGACCTCGAAGTTGGCGAGCTTGGAGTCGACGTAGTCGTCGGCCTCGGCGCGGACCTCCTCGGCCTCCTTGCGGGCCTCGGCGAGGATGCGGTCCGCCTCGGCCTGGGAGCGGCGGGCGATCTCGGTGTCGGAGACCAGGGAGCCGCGCTCGGCGTGCGCCTGCCCGATGATCCGCTCGGCCTCCTGACGGGCCTGCTCCACCATCTGCTCGCGGTCGCCGATCAGCTCCTGTGCCTGCGCCAGCGAGCCGGGCAGGGCCTGGCGCACCTCGTCCAGCATCGCGAGCAGTTCGGCGCGGTTGACCACGCACGAGGCCGACATGGGCATGGACCGGGCCCCGGAGACCGCGGCGACGATCTCGTCGAGCTTCTTCTGCACGTCCACCGTGTGCTCGCCACTTCCTGCCGATGTGTTGGAGACGGACGGGACGACTGTAGCCCCATCAGCCCTGGCGCAGGCGCTCGTTCAGGGCCTCCAGGACCACCGGCGGCACCAGGTGGGAGACGTCGCCGCCCCAGGTCGCCACCTCCTTGACGAGCGAGGAGGACAGGAAGCTGTAGGTGGGGTTGGTCGGCACGAACAGGGTCTCCACGCCGGAGAGCCCGTTGTTCATCTGGGCCATCTGCAGCTCGTAGTCGAAGTCGCTGACCGCGCGCAGGCCCTTGACGATGGCCGGGATGTCGCGTTCCTTGCAGTAGTCGACGAGGAGGCCGTGGAAGGCCTCCACGGTCACGTTGCCGTACTCGGCGGTGACCTGGCGGATCAGGTCCATCCGCTCGTCGATCTCGAACAGGCCCTTCTTGGACTTGTTGATCATCACCGCGACGTACACCTCGTCGTAGAGGCGGGAGGCGCGGGAGATGATGTCGAGGTGTCCGTTGGTGATCGGGTCGAACGACCCGGGACATACGGCGCGGCGCACTTGTGATCCCTCGCTCTCCGGTCCGGTCATCGTGCGTCTTCGCACGTAGAGGCGGCGCGACCGTACCAAAACGTTCCCTCGCCGTAGCGACGGGCCCGGATCGCGGCGAAACCGTCCGGCCACCTGAACTCGCCGCCTCTGGTGCTGCG
The DNA here is from genome assembly GCF_035656535.1 of Streptomyces sp. H51. Classification (NCBI taxonomy): domain Bacteria; kingdom Bacillati; phylum Actinomycetota; class Actinomycetes; order Kitasatosporales; family Streptomycetaceae; genus Streptomyces; species Streptomyces sp. H51. The sequence continues at coordinate 38,583 of NZ_JAYMHD010000076.1, read as the reverse complement.
CTCCACGGTGACGAGGGCCCGCGCCGCGAGCCAGCCCTGCGAGCGGAGTGTGAGGAGAATCTCCCGAAGATCGTCGTCCGGGACGGCGTAGGGCGGATCGAGGAAGACGATGTCGTACGGCTCCTCGGGAGCCGGCGACCGGACGACCTGTTCGGCGCGGCCCGCCCTGACCTCGGCGCCCGGCAGGCCGAGGCGGCCGACGTTCTCCCGCACGACGCGGGCCGCGCGGGCGTCGGCCTCGACGAGGAGGACGTGGGCCGCGCCGCGGGAGAGCGCCTCCAGGCCGACGGCGCCGGAGCCGGCGTACAGGTCGAGGACCCGCTCGCCGTCGAGGGGGCCGCCGAGCAGGGACTGCCAGGTGGAGAACAGGCCCTCGCGCGCGCGGTCGGAGGTCGGGCGGGTGCCGGTACCGGGAGGGACGGCCAGGCGGCGTCCGCCGGCCGCGCCGGCGATCACGCGGGTCATCGCGGGTCCTCGTTCGTCGGATGGGTCATGGACGGGTCGCCGGACGGGTCGTCCGACGGGTCGCCGGAAGGCCGGCCGGACGGCCGCGGGTCCAGTCTCGCAGCCGGGGGCAAGGGGATGCTCACGCGCTGTCGGCACTCGGACTCACCCCTTCTCCAGGTACTGCTCCCGCTCCTCGTCCAGCAGGGCGTCCAGGGCCGTGCGCAGGCCCGGCAGGCCGGTCAGCTCCGGGTCGGCCGCCACCACGGCGGTCGCCTCCTGTCTCGCCTCGGCGATGATCTCCTCGTCCTCGATGACCGTGAGCATGCGCAGGCTGGTGCGGGCGCCGGACTGGGCCTGGCCGAGGACGTCGCCCTCGCGGCGCTGTTCGAGGTCGATGCGGGAGAGCTCGAAGCCGTCGAGGGTGGCGGCGACCGCGCTCAGGCGCTGACGCGCCGGGGCGGCCTCCGGCATCTCGGTGACCAGCAGGCACAGTCCGGCCGCGGAGCCCCGGCCGACGCGGCCGCGCAGCTGGTGGAGCTGGGACACGCCGAAGCGGTCGGCGTCCATGATCACCATCGCGGTGGCGTTCGGGACGTTGACGCCGACCTCGATGACGGTGGTGGCGACCAGCACGTCGGTCTCGCCGGCGGTGAAGCGGCGCATGACGGCGTCCTTGTCGTCCGGCGCCATACGGCCGTGCAGGACCTCGATGCGGAGCCCCTGGAGCGGGCCCTTCGCGAGCTGGGCGGCCACGTCGAGGACGGCGAGCGGGGGCCGCTTCTCGGCCTCGTCCTCCGGCGACTTCCGCCTCTTCGGGTCCGCGCCCTCGTCCTCCTCGTCGCCGATGCGCGGGCAGACGACGTACGCCTGGTGGCCGCCCGCCACCTCCTCGCGCACCCGCTCCCAGGCGCGGGCGAGGAAGTGGGGCTTGTCGGCGGCCGGCACGACATGGCTGGCGATGGGCGAGCGGCCGGCCGGGAGCTGGTCGAGGACGGAGGTCTCCAGGTCGCCGAAGACGGTCATGGCGACGGTGCGCGGAATGGGGGTGGCGGTCATGACGAGCAGGTGCGGCGGCTGCTTGCCCTTCCCGCGCAGGGCGTCGCGCTGTTCGACGCCGAAGCGGTGCTGCTCGTCGACCACGACCAGCCCGAGGTCGTGGAACTGCACCTTGTCCTCGATCAGCGCGTGCGTGCCGATGACGAGGCCGGCCTCGCCGGTGACGAGGTCGAGCAGGGCCTGCCGCCGGGCGGCCGCGCCGGTGGAGCCGGTGAGCAGGACCACCTTGGTGGCGTGCTCGGCCCCGCCGAGCATGCCCCCCTCAGCCAGCTCGCCCATCATCTCCACCACCGACCGGTGGTGCTGCTGGGCGAGCACCTCGGTGGGCGCGAGCATCGCGGCCTGACCGCCGGCGTCGACGACGGCGAGCATGGCGCGCAGGGCGACCAGGGTCTTGCCCGAACCGACCTCCCCCTGAAGCAGCCGGTGCATCGGGTGCTCGGTCGCCAGGTCGGCGAAGATCTCCTCGGAGACCTTCCGCTGGCCCTCGGTGAGGGTGAAGGGGAGGCGGGCGTCGAAGGCCGCGAGGAGGCCGTCGGAGGACGGTCTGCGGGGTACGGCGGGGAGCAGCGTGTCGGCGTGGCGGCGACGGGCCAGGGCCACCTGGAGGACGAAGGCCTCGTCCCACTTCAGGCGGGCGCGGGCGTCGGCGACGTCGGCCTTGGCGTGCGGGCGGTGGATCTTCAGCAGGGCCTCGGGCAGCGGGACCAGGCCGCGGCCCCCGCGCAGGGAGGGCGGAAGGGGGTCGACCGCCTCCCGGGCGGCGGGCAGCACCGTCTGGATCGCCTTGCCGATCTTCCAGGACTCCAGCTTGGCGGTGGCGGGGTAGATGGGGATCAGGGCACCGGCCCAGGTCTCCGCCGTCTCCCCCGGGTCGTCCTCCGCGCCGCGCAGCAACTCGTAGGCGGGGTGAGCCAGTTGGAGGCGGCGGTTGAAGACGGAGACCTTGCCCGAGAACATCGCGCGGGTGCCCGGCAGGAGTTCCTTGTGGGGCTTGTGCACGCCGTTGCCGAAGAAGACCAGCTGGAGCCTGCCGCTGCCGTCCGTGATCGTGACCTCCAGGCGCTGGCCCTTGCCCCGGGGGGCCCTGGAGGAGGCGAAGGCGTGCAGGCGGGCGTCGGCGACCATCGCGACCACCGTGACGTGCTCGTCCATGGGGAGGTCGGCGAGGTGGGTGAGCTGGCCGCGCTCCTCGTATCTGCGCGGATAGTGGTGGAGGAGGTCGCCGACGGTGTGCAGGCCGAGGTGCTCGGCCATCACCTTCGCGGTGGCGGGGCCGAGCACCGACTTCAGCGGCTGTTGCAGTGGTCCTTGCAGTGCGGGCACGGGATCCATTGCACACCACGGCACTGACATTCCCTTATGCGTACCCCGAAACCCATGGTCAGGCGGTTCGTTCCGGCCCTAGGATGACGCGCCTCCGGCCATCCCGCGGTCACCGCCCCACCAGGGACCGCCCGACCCCGCGCCTCCCCCGTCCCCCCACCGGCGCAGCGATGATGGACTCCCAGACCTCACAGTCGTCCCACCCGTCCCGTTCACCCCACCCACCTCACATGTTCCAGGTCGACCTGCGCGGCCTGGTGGACCTGCTGTCCCATCACCTCTATTCGAGCCCCAAGGTCTACCTGCGGGAGCTGCTGCAGAACGCCGTCGACGCCATCACGGCCCGGCGCGCGGAAGAGCCCGGCGCCCCCGCGCGGGTGCGGCTGCACGCGGACTCCTCGGCCGGCCGCGCCGCCCTGCGGATCGAGGACACCGGCGTCGGGCTGACGGAGTCGGACGTGCACGACCTGCTGGCCACCATCGGACGCAGCTCCAAGCGCGCCGACGGCATCCAGGAGGTCCGCTCGGACTTCCTCGGGCAGTTCGGCATCGGCCTGCTGGCCTGCTTCGTGGTCGCCGAGCGGATCCGGGTGGTCAGCCGCAGCGCCCGGACGCCGGACGCGGCGCCCGTGGAGTGGACGGCGAGCGACGACGGCTCGTACACCGTGCGGACGCTGCCCCGGGCGGCGCGGCCCGAACCGGGCACCACCGTGCACCTGGTGGCGCGGGCCGGGGCCGCGGAGTGGCTGTCGCCGGAGCGGGTGCGCACCCTCGCGCGCCACTTCGGCTCCCTGCTGCCCTACGACGTCCGGGCCGGCGACGAGACGGTCACCGAACTGCCCGCGCCCTGGGACCGTCCCTACCCCTCCCCCGCCGCCCGCCGGGCGGCCCTGGCGCGCCACTGCCACGAGCTGTTCGGCTTCACCCCGCTGGACTCGATCGCGCTGGACGTGCCGCTCGCCGGGATCCGCGGTGTGGCCTACGTCCTGCCGTCGGCCGTCAGCCCCGCCCAGCGGGCGACGCACCGCGTCCACCTCAAGGGCATGCTGCTGACCGAGCGGGCCGAACAGCTGCTGCCGGACTGGGCGTTCTTCGTGCGCTGCGTCCTGGACACGGACAGCCTGCGGCCGACCGCCTCGCGGGAGTCGCTCTACGAGGACGAGACGCTGGCGGCCGTCCGGGAGGCGCTCGGCGAGCGGATCCGGTCGTGGCTGACGGGGCTCGCGGCCGGGGACCCGGAGCGGCTGGCCGCCTTCCTGGCCGTGCACCACCTGGGCGTGAAGTCGCTCGCGCGGCACGACCGGGAGATGCTGCGCACGATGCTGCCGTGGCTGCCCTTCGAGACCACGGACGGGCGGCTGTCGCTGGAGGAGTTCGCGCAACGGCACCCGGTGGTGCACTTCACGCGGACCGTCGAGGAGTACCGGCAGGTCGCGCCGATCGCGTCCGCGCAGGGCGTCGGGGTGATCAACGGCGGCTACACGTACGACAGCGAGCTGGTCGAGGCGCTGCCGTCGGTGCGGCCGGGGACGGTGGTCGCCGAGCTGGACGCGGACACGGTGACCGCGCACCTGGACGCCGTCGACCCGTCGGAGGAGCTGGCGCTGGCCGGGTTCCTGGCGGCGGCGCGGGCCAGGCTGGACCCGGTGGGGTGCGACATCGTGCTGCGCGCCTTCCACCCGCTGTCCGTCCCCGCCCTCCACCTCGACGACCGCGCCGCCCGTCACGAGCAGGCCCGCGCCGAGGCGGAGGAGCGGGCCGACGACCTGTGGGCCGGCATCCTCGGCTCGCTGCGCGGCAGCGCCCCGCGCGCGCGTCTGGTGCTCAACCACCTCAATCCGCTGGTGCGGCGGATCAGTTCGCTGGGTGATCCGGAGCTGATCGGCACCGCGACGGAGTCCCTGTACGGGCAGGCCCTGCTGATGTCCCAGCGACCGCTGCGGCCGGCCGACTCGGCGTTGCTGAACAGGGCGTTCATCGGCCTGCTGGAGTGGGCCACGCACGGCGAGGACGGTCACCGGTGAGCGGCATCACGGACCTCGACTCCCTCCGCCGGGCGATGGCGGACAACTCCGAACAGCCGGAGGGGCCGGCCCGCAACGCGCGCGCGGAGCAGCTGCTCGCCGAGGCCGAGAGGCTGGACGTCCCGCTGGCCGTGATCGAGGCGCTCGGGCACCAGCTGAAGGTCTACAACTACAGCTCCGAGAAGGACAAGATGTTCGTCCCCTTCGCGCGTCTGCTGCGCATGTGGGACGAGCGTCCGGAGGACTTCGACGAGTACGAGACGCACTCGCTGCACTGGGTCTTCAAGTGGATGTCGGCCGGCATGCTCGACCAGCCGCACATCCCGCTCGCCTCGGTCGAGAAGTGGCTCGCCGAGATGGAGCACCGTTACCGGCTCGCGGGTCACTCCGAACGGGCGGTGCGCAGCGCCGAGTTGAGCGTGGCCGCGCATGTCGGGGACGTGGCGCGGGCGGAGCGGGCGTACGCCGCGTGGCTGGCCGCGGACCGGGACGCGATGGCCGACTGCCACGCGTGCGAGCTGCACGGACAGGGCTGGTGGCAGGCGGAGCGGGGCCGGGACGCGGAGGCGCTGCTGCTGTGGCGGCCGGTCCTGGACGGCGAGTTCACCTGCGCGCACGAACCGCACACGGTGCTGGCGTCCTCCCTGGTCCCGCTGCTGCGGCTGGACCGGCCCGACGAGGCGCGCGCCAACCACCTGCGGGGCTTCCGGCTGGTGCGGTCCATGGAGAGCATGCGCGGCGCGTACGCGGACCATGTGGAGTTCTGCGCGCTGACCGGCAACGAGGCGCGCGGTCTCGAACTGCTGGCGGAGCGGCCGGCGTACTTCACGGACACCGGGCATCCGCGCAGCAAGCTGGACTTCATGACGGTCGTGGCGCTGCTCATGGACCGGCTTCAGCGGCGGGGGCTGGGCGAGGAGCGGGTGCCGGGTCCGGCGGGCCGGGCGTGGACGGCGCGGGAACTGGGCGCGCACGCGCGCGCGGAGGCCCTCGCCCTGGCGGCGCGGTTCGACGAGCGCAACGGCACCCCGTACGTCAGTGACCGGGCACGCGCGCGTATGGCGCAGGAGCCGCTGGTGGAACGGCTGCCGCTCGGTGTGCGCACCGCCCGGCCGGTCTCCGCGCCGCCGCCCCCCGCGGCGGCGCCGGCCGCCGCGGGCGCGGGCGAGCCCGGCCTGGACGCCCTGCTGGCCGAGGCGCGGCGGCTGTCGGCGGGTCTGCGACCGCACGCCGTCGAGGCGTGGGCGGCGGTCGCACGGGCCGCGGAGGCGGCCGGGGGCGACCGGCTGGACGCCCGCGACCGGGCCGAGGTCGTCGACCACGAGGCGATGGGGCTGGGACCGGAGGGCGCCGAGCTGTTCGAGCGGGCCGCCGAGCTGTACGCGGAGGCGGGCGACCCCGGGGAGGCGCTGGCGGCACGCACGCGTGCGGCCTACGTACGCGCCCTGGCGGGCCGGGTCGAGGAGGCCCTCGCCGCGGTCGCCGAGCCCTGCGAGGGGGTCCTGGCGCTGTACGCCGAGGGGGCCACCGGCCTGCGGCAGACGGCGTCCGTGCTGATGGGGCGGGCGCGGATCTGGATGCGGCGGGTGCAGGAGGCGGGCGAGGCCGCCGGGGGCGGCGGCGTCGCGGAGGAGATCACCGCCGGGGCCGGGGCCGCGGTGCGCGAGGTGCTCACCCTCGTCGACGGGCACGCCGGGGGCGACGTACGGCTCGCCTCACGGGCGGCCGAGGCGCGGGCGATGCTGGCGGACCTCGCGGCCCGTGCGGGGAACGTGGCGGAGGCGGCGGAGCTCTTCGGGCGGGCCGCCGCTCAGTTCGTCGACGCGGGGCTGCCGTGGTTCGCGGTGGAGTACGAGGCGCGGCTGGCCGGACTGGCGCACCACCTGGGCGACGTCGCGGAGACGGAGCGGGCGCTGCGGGCGGCCCTGGAGCACGGCGGACCGTACCTGGAGGCGGTCGGACGGGCCCAGCTCCACCTCCAGCTCGCCGAGGTGCTCGGCGGGCGGGACCTGGCCGGGGAGGCCGCCGCGCACGCCCTGGAGGCCGCGCACTGGGCCGACGAGGCCGACCAGGGGCCCGCGCTGGGCGCCTGGGCCCGGCACCAGCTCGGCGGTCTCCTGCTGCGCCAGGGCCGCTGGGCGGAGGCCGCGGAGGTGCTGGAGTCCGCGCTGCCCGACCTGACCGCCCGGACCCACGGCGACGGCGCGGTCGTGCAGACGCTGTGGTGGCTCGGCGACTGCCTGAGCGAACTCGGCGAGCACCGCGCGTCCGCGGAACGGCGGCTGCGGGCGGCCGAGATCGCCCGGCACTGGCCGGAGCAGCACGACCACGCCACGCTCGCCCACCTCGCCGCCGAGTCCCTCGGGCACGCTGGCCTGCCGGCCGAGGCCGACCGGGCCTATGCGCGCGCGGGCGAGCTGTGGCGCTCCCTCGGCGACGTCCACGGCCTGGTGCGCTCCCTGCGCGCCCGCGCGTGGCTCGCGCTGCGGACGGACGACGGGGCCGAGGCGGCAGGGGAGTTGATGGCGGACGCGGTCCGGGAGTGCCGGGCGGCGCTGGACGCCGGCCCGCCCGACGAGCCGGCGCGGCCGCAACTGCTCGCCGAACTCGGCCACACGCACCGCCAGTTCGGCGAGCTGCTGGCCCGTTCCGCCGCCGAGGAGGCCGACGACGACGCCGTCCGGGCCACGCTGGAGGCGGCCCTGTCCCAGGTCTCCGAGGCGGCCGCGGTGTTCGCCTCGCTCGGCGGCGAGGCCCTGCACAGCCGCACCGGCGCCGAACTGGCCGCCGGGTGGCTGGAGGCCGACCTCGGCCGGCCGGAGCGGGCGTCGGCACACGCGCGTGCGGTGCTGGCGGCGTACGACGGCCGCGACGAGGCGGAGGCGACCGGCGAGCCCGACGGGGCCGACGGGACCGACGGGGCCGGGGAGCCCGGCGGGATCGACGGGGCCGACGGGACCGACGGGATGCACCGGTCCGACGGGACGGTCGCGGGGCGGCGGGCGGAGGCGGAGCGGTTGCTGCGGGTCGTCCGGGAACAGCAGGCGGGCTGAACGGCCCGCGAGCCGCCGGGCCACACGGGGCGACAGCCCCCGAAGGACGGCAGGACGGCAGGGCGGCAGGGGTACAGGGCGGCAGGGGCGCAGGGCGACGGCGGCGCGCTACTCGACGCCGATCAGCAGCGGCGCGCCCTGCCGTCCGCCGTGGTGGACGACCGTGTCGACGGCGAGGTACGACTCACGCACGCGTGCTTCGAGGTGCCCGGCGATGGACTCGGGCGCCTCGTCGCCGAGGACGAGCGTGACGAGTTCGCCGCCGGCCGCGAGCATGCGGTCGAGGACCGTCTCGGCGACGGCGGTCACGTCGGAGCCGATCACGGCCACGTCGCCCTCGATCAGGCCGAGCACGTCGCCGGCCTGGCAGATGCCGGCCGTGGTCCAGGACTCGCGTTCGGCGACGGCCACCTCGGCGTACCGGGTCGCACCCGCCGCCGAGGTCATCGACACGACGTCCTCGTCGAAGCGGCGCCCGGGCTCGTGCACGGCCAGCGCCGCGATCCCCTGGACCGGGGAGCGGGTCGGGATCAGGGCCACCCGGACGCCCTCGGCGCGCGCCTGCTCGGCCGCCGCGGCGGCGGTGTGGCGCAACTCGGCGTCGTTGGGCAGCAGCACGACCTCGCGCGCGTGGGCCCGCCGTACGGCGTCCACGAGCTCCCCGCTGGCGGGCGGCTCCCCCGGGCGCGCGAGCACGCTGGTCGCGCCGGCCTCGGCGTACAGCCCGGCCAGTCCCTCGCCGGGCACGACGGCCACCACCGCGCGCTGGGCGGGCTCCTGCGGCAGGCGCTCACCGGCGCGCGTGTGCACGGCGCCGGCCCCGAAGTGGGTGATCCTGATCCGGTACGGGCGTCCGGCCTCGATGCCCGCCTCCACGGCGGCACCCGCGTCGTCCACGTGCACGTGCACGTTCCACAGCCCGTCGCCGCCGACCACGACCAGGGAGTCCCCGAGGCCGTCGAGGCGTTCGCGCAGCCGCGCCACGGCCGCGTCCCCGGCCTCCAGGAGGTAGATCACCTCGAAGGCGGGGCCGCCGTCCTCCGGGCCGTCGGCGCACTCGTCGCCGACGCCGGCGGTCGCGTGGTCCGCTGCGTCCGCTTCGGGCCCGCCGGCCGGGTCCGCCACGCGCGCGTGGACCGGGACGACCCGTACCGGCACCGCCCTCGGCGTCTCCCCCGTGAACGTCTCCACCAGCGCGGCCAGCACCGCCACCAGCCCCCGGCCGCCGGCGTCGACCACCCCGGCGCGGCCCAGCACCCCCAACTGGCCGGGCGTCGCGGCGAGTGCCGCGCGCGCGCCCTCGTAGGCGGCCCGCGCGACCGCCCCGCAGTCCCCGTCCGCCGCGACGGCCGCCTCCGCGGCGGCGGCGGCGACCGACAGGACCGTGCCCTCGACGGGGTGCTCGACGGCCCGGCGGGCGGAGGCGGCGGCGTTGTGCAGGGCGCGCCGCAGACCGGGGCCGTCGGTGTGCGGCGTCTCACCGTCGGCGAGGACCTGGGCCATGCCGCGCAGCAACTGCGCGAGGATCGTCCCGGAGTTGCCCTGCGCGCCGATCAGCGCCCCGTGCGCCATCGCGTGCACCGCGTCGGCCAGCAGGGGCCCGTCGGGTCTGGCCGGCGCCCGGGAGCCGGCCTCGTGGGCCGTGAACACCGCCTCGACCGCCGCGACGGCGGACTCCACGGTCAGGTACAGGTTCGTGCCGGTGTCCCCGTCGGCGACCGGGAAGACGTTGATCGCGTCGATCTCCTCGCGCGCGCGTCCGAGCGCCTCCAGCGCGAGGCCGCACCAGGTGCGCACCGCGAGAGCATCGAAGAATGTCTGCGGCACGTGCGCCACCTGCGCCTCCTTGAGCTGCTGGACTGCACGCAGCGTAGACCCCGGGCCGGTGCGGACCCGGCGGCGGGCCGGGCGGGGGCCGGGAGCGGGGGTCTGAGCAGCCATGGTAGTTTCGTTGCACCGGCGCGGTCGTTGTATGCTGCTCCGGTTGCCCGATCCTGATCGGGCCATTCCCCTGGCAGCGCCATCCAGATCTCTGATCCTCGATCTTGATCCCGGCATGCCGGGATCAACCGTAAGTGCATCTGAAGTCTTTGGAGTGACCCGTGGCTGCCAACTGCGACGTCTGCGGCAAGGGGCCGGGCTTCGGCAACAACATCTCGCACTCGCACCGCCGTACGTCCCGCCGCTGGAACCCGAACATCCAGCGTGTGCGTACCGTGGTGGGCGGGACGCCGAAGCGCGTGAACGCTTGCACCTCGTGCATCAAGGCCGGCAAGGTCTCGCGCTGACGCTCTGCTGTTGAGCGCGCGGCCACCGCTGGTTCGCTGCACGGAGCCGGTCCACCACCAGGTGGGCCGGCTTCTTGCTGCGCCCGCGGCCCGGAGGCCGGTCAGGGCGAGGGAGTCCGCCGCCCGAGGGCCCACCCGTGGTCGACGGGTCCGATGCCGGCGCCGAGCGGGAAGCCGGCGGCGATCGCCCCGGTGACGTACTCCTTGGCCGCGGCCACCGCCTCGGGCACGGACCGCCCCCGCGCGAGCTGCGCGGCGATCGCCGAGGCGAGGGTGCAGCCGGTGCCGTGCGTGTGCCGGTTGCCGAGCCGGGGCGCGCGCAGCCAGTGCTCCGCGGAGCCGTCGGTGAGCAGGTCCACGGCGTCGCCGGGCAGGTGACCGCCCTTGATCAGCACCCAGGCCGGACCGTACGCCAGCACGGCCGCCGCGGCCCGGCGCAGCTGCGCCTCCGACTCCACCCGCACCCCCGTGAGCCGGGCCACCTCGTCGAGGTTCGGCGTCGCGACGGTCGCGACCGGGAGCAGCTTCGTGCGTACGGCGTCCAGCGCGGAGGCCGCGAGCAGCGGATCCCCGTGCTTGGAGACGCCCACCGGGTCGACGACCGCCGGTGCGTCCGTCGCGCCGATCAACTCGGCCACCGTCTCGACGAGTTCGGCCGAGGCGAGCATCCCGGTCTTCACGGCCTGTACGCCGATGTCGTCGACCACGCTGCGGTACTGGGCCCGCACCGCCTCCACCGGCAGCTCCCAGGCGCCCTGCACGCCCAGGGAGTTCTGCGCGGTGACCGCGGTGACGACGCTCATCCCGTGCACCCCGAGCGCCAGCATGGTCTTCAGGTCGGCCTGGATCCCGGCGCCCCCGCCGGAGTCGGAGCCCGCCACCGTCAGCACGCGCGGGATCACGCCTCGATGTCCCCGAAGTGGTCCCAGCCGCCCTTGCTGGTCCACGGCGCCCCGTCGACCGTCACCTGGGGCAGCGCGGAGGGGTTGAGCACCTCGCCGATCACCTTCCAGCGGGCGGGCAGCTTCACGTCCGGCGGGAAGGTCGCCACGATCGCGTGGTCCTCTCCCCCGGTCAGCACCCACTGCATGGGGTCGACACCGACGGCCTGCCCGATGTCGTTCATCTGGGAGGGGATGTCTATGGCTCCGGAGCGGATGTCGATACGGACCTTGCTGGCCTCGGCGATGTGCCCGAGGTCGGCGATCAGCCCGTCGCTGACGTCGCACATCGCGGTCGCGCCGAGCGCCGCGGCGGCCGGCCCGGCGTGGTAGGGCGGCTCGGGGCGCCGGTGCGCCTCCACGAACGCCCGCGGGGAGCGGAAGCCGCGGGACAGCACCGCGTGCCCGGCCGCGGACCAGCCCAGCCAGCCGGTGACCGCGACCCGGTCGCCGGGCTGCGCGCCGCCCCGGGTGACGGGCTCCTGGTTGCGCAGGTCGCCGAGCGCGGTGATCGACACCATGATCGTGTCGCCGCGTACGACGTCGCCGCCGACCACGGAGGCGCCCGCGACCTGGCACTCGTCGCGCAGGCCGTCCATCAGCTCGCTCGGCCAGGTCACCGGCAGCTCGGCCGGCACGACCAGGCCGAGCAGCAGCGCGGTCGGCACGGCGCCCATGGCGGCGATGTCCGCGAGGTTCTGCGCGGCCGCCTTGCGTCCCACGTCGTAGGCGGTGGACCAGTCGCGGCGGAAGTGCCGTCCCTCCAGGAGGATGTCGGTGCTGGCCACGACCCGCCGGTCGGGCGCGGCGACGACCGCGGCGTCGTCGCCGGGGCCGACCCGGACCGCCGGGGTGGTGGTGAGACGGGAGGTGAGCTCCCTGATGAGCCCGAACTCCCCGAGCTCACCAACAGTGCCCTTCATTTCCCTTGCTCCCCTTCCGTCCCGTGCCGTGCCCGGTCGCGCGTCACCAGTGTCCCCGATACGGTCGGGGTGGCCGTCGGCTTCGGTCGTGCCCGCACCGCGGCGCGCAGGCCCCGGCTACCGCGGGTCTCCCCGTGGCACGCGGCGACGCGATACGGTGGCGTTCCTTTTCCCCACATGATCCTCGTGGCCGCCCTGGAGGTTCCGTGGTACAGGCGTACATTCTGATCCAGACGGAGGTCGGCAAGGCGTCGACCGTCGCCGAGACGATCAGCAAACTCCCTGGAGTCATCCAGGCCGAGGACGTGACCGGACCGTACGACGTGATCGTGCGCGCCCAGTCCGACACCGTGGACGACCTCGGTCGCATGGTGGTCGCGAAGGTCCAGCAAGTGGACGGCATCACGCGCACCCTGACCTGCCCGGTCGTGCATCTGTAGCCCCCGTCTACCCTTGGCCGGTGAAGTTCTTCCGTCACCGGCTCATCGGCCTGTCCGCGTTCGCCCTGCTGGTCACCGTCGCCGCGTGCTCCTCTCCGGACGAGCATGCGACGGCGGCGGTTCCCAGCCCCTCCCCGAAGGCCGCGAAACTGTGCCGGAACCTCGACGAGGCGCTGCCCGCGAAGGTGGACGGTCAGAGCCGCCGGGATCCCGAGCCCGAGTCCGCGCTGACCGCGGGCTGGGGGAGCCCGGCGATCATACTGCGGTGCGGTGTGCCGCGGCCCGCGGAGATGAACGACCCGGAAGCGGACGGCGTGGAGGCGAACGGGGTGGGCTGGCTGCTGCAGAAGCGGGACGACGGCTCGTTCCGTTTCACCACGACGCTGCGCCTGGCGTACGTGGAGGTGACGGTCCCGAAGGCGCGCACCGGCAACGGCCTGGCGCCGCTGGTGGACCTGGCCCCGGCCGTCGCGAAGGCGATCCCCGAGGGGATCGCCGACTGAGGCGCGTCACCGGCTGAGGCGCGTCACCGACCGAGGCGCGTCACCGACCGAGGCGCCGACGACCGGGGCGCCGACCGACTCGCCGTGGGCCGGCTCGACGCGGGCCCTCGGCTCAGGCCCGCGCGGGCCGGCGGCTCAGCGCAGGCCCGTGGACCTGCGCAGCGCCGCCTGCAGCAGCCGGTCCACCAGCTCCGGGTAGCCGATCCCACTGGCCTGCCACATCTGCGGGTACATCGAGATGGGCGTGAAGCCGGGCATCGTGTTGATCTCGTTGATCACGAACTCCCCGTCCTCGGTGAGGAAGAAGTCCGCGCGCACCAGCCCCTCGCAGGAGGCCGCCTCGAACGCCTCCACGGCGAGCGCCCGCACCTCGGCGGTCTGCTCCGGCGTCAGCGGCGCCGGCACGATGCCCGGGGTGGAGTCGATGTACTTCGCCTCGAAGTCGTAGTAGGCGTGCGCGTCCGGCGGCGGGATCTCCGCGGGCACCGAGGCGCGCGGACCGTCCTCGAACTCCAGCACGCCGCACTCGATCTCACGGCCGCGCACGGCCGCCTCCACGAGGATCTTCGGGTCGTGCCGCTGGGCCTCCGCGATCGCCTCGTCCAGGCCCGAGAGGTCGTCGACCTTGGTGATGCCGATGGACGAGCCCGCGCGCGCGGGCTTCACGAACAGCGGCCAGCCGTGCTCGCCGGCGAAGTCGACGATCCTCTTGCGGGCGGCCGGCTCGTCCCGCTGCCACTCGCGCGGACGGATCACCACGTACGGGCCGACCTTGAGCCCGAAGGAGGCGAACACCCGCTTCATGTACTCCTTGTCCTGGCCGACGGCCGAGGAGAGCACGCCCGAGCCGACGTACGGCACACCGGCCAGGTCCAGCAGTCCCTGCAGGGTGCCGTCCTCCCCGTACGGGCCGTGCAGGACGGGGAAGACGACGTCGACCTCGCCGAGCGCCTTGGGCACCGATCCGGGCTCGCTGTAGACGACTTCGCGGTTGGCGGGGTCGACGGGGAGCACCACGCCGCCCTCGCCGGACTCGGCCAGCTCCTCGACCTCCGGCGTGCGGCGGTCGGTGATCGCCATGCGGTCCGGTTCGTCGGCGGTGAGCACCCAGCGGCCTTCCCGGGTGATGCCGATCGGCAGGACGTCGTACTTCGTCCGGTCGATGGCCCTCAGGACGGCGCCGGCGGTGACCGTGGAGATCCCGTGTTCGGAGCTGCGCCCCCCGAACACGACGGCCACGCGCGGCTTGCGAGGCGGCTGCTCAGGGCTCTGGGGAAGGTTCTCGGTGCTCATATCGCGATGAGCGTACCCGGTGGTGGTGCCCGGAGACAGCGTGCGCCCCCCGGTGAGCCGGAGGGCGCGTCGGCGTCGGTGGCGGGGACCCGCGCGGGCCCGCACCACCCGGCGCCCGGCGCCGGGCGCCGGGGCGCTCAGCGCCGTTCCGGCTTCGCGCTGCGCGACATCAGCTCCTTGACGGCGACCACCGGGGACTTGCCCTCGTGCACGATGGCGACGACCGTCTCGGTGATGGGCATGTCGACGCCGTGCCGACGCGCCAGATCCAGCACGGACTCGCAGGACTTGACGCCCTCGGCGGTCTGCTTGGTGACCGCGATGGTCTCCTGCAGGGTCATGCCCTTGCCCAAGTTGGTGCCGAAGGTGTGGTTGCGCGACAGCGGCGAGGAGCAGGTCGCCACCAGGTCACCCAGCCCGGCCAGCCCGGAGAACGTCAGCGGGTCGGCGCCCAGCGCGGCCCCGAGCCGGGTGGTCTCGGCGAGTCCGCGCGTGATGAGGGAGCCCTTGGCGTTGTCGCCGAGGCCCATGCCGTCCGCGATGCCGACCGCGAGACCGATGACGTTCTTGACCGCGCCGCCCAGTTCGCAGCCGACCACGTCGGTGTTGGTGTACGGCCGGAAGTACGGCGTGTGGCAGGCGGCCTGCAACCGCCGGGCGACGGCCTCGTCGGTGCACGCGACCACCGAGGCGGCCGGCATCCGGGCGGCGATCTCCCGGGCCAGGTTGGGCCCGGTGACCACGGCGATCCGGTCCGCGCCGACCTTGGCGACGTCCTCGATCACCTCGCTCATCCGCATGGCGGAACCGAGTTCGACGCCCTTCATCAGCGAGACCAGGACCGTGTCCGGGGCCAGCAGCGGCACCCACCCGGCGAGGTTGGCGCGCAGCGTCTGGGAGGGCACCGACAGGACCGTGAAGTCGGCGCCCGCGGCGGCCTCGGCGGGGTCGGTGGTGGCCCGCAGGTTCTCCGGGAGCTCCACGCCGGGCAGGTAGTCGGGGTTCGTGCGGCCGGAGTTGATCGCCTCGGCGACCTCCGCGCGGCGCGCCCACAGGCTGACCCGGCAGCCCGCGTCGGCCAGCACCGTGCCGAACGCCGTGCCCCACGAACCGGCGCCGAAGACCGCCGCCTTGACAGGTTCGCTCACTTGCTGCCGCCCCCTTCCCGGCCGACCCGCGTCCGGCCGGTCTGTGCCTCGGTCCTGCGGCGCTGCTCGATCCGCTCACGACGCGGGTCGTAAGGCGTCGTGGGCGCCTTCTCGCCGCGGATCTCCTCCAGCTGGCGGGTGATGGCGGCCATGATGGTCTCGGTCGCCTCCTTCAGCAGCTCGGGAGTCATCTCCTTGTCGTAGAAGCGCGAGAGGTCCACGGGCGGGCCGGCGAGCACGTGGTGGGTCTTGCGCGGGAAGAGGTCCGGCTTCCTCGCGTACGGCGGCAGCAGTTCGTTGGCGCCCCACTGGGCGACCGGGATCACCGGGCACTTGGTCTGCAGGGCGACGCGGGCGGCGCCGGTCTTGCCGGTCATCGGCCAGCCGTCCGGGTCGCGGGTGAGGGTGCCCTCGGGGTAGAAGGCGACGCACTCGCCGCGTTCCACGGCGTCGATCGCCGCCCGGAAGGCGCTCAGGGCGTCCGTGCTCTCCCGGTAGACGGGGATCTGCCCGGTGCCGCGCATCGCGGCGCCGACGATTCCCTTCCGGAAAAGGCCACTCTTCGCCAGGAATCGGGGGACCCGTCCGGTGTTGTACTGAAAGTGCGCGTATGCGAAGGGATCCGCGTGGGAATTGTGGTTCACCACGGTGATAAATCCGCCCTCGGCCGGAATGTGCTCCATTCCACGCCAGTCCCGCTTGATCAGAACCACCAGCGGCGGTTTGCAGAGCACCGCGGCGAAGCGGTACCAGAAGCCGATTCTGCGGCGGGGCACGCGGACACCTTCCTCTAGGGATCAAGGACGTCGGGCCGGGGGGCCGGACAAGTGTCGCCCCAGGCCGCCGGTCTGTCGAGAACACCGTACGCCCGCCCGTCGCCCACCCCCACCCTTCCAAGGAGCTTCGCGCCCTATGCCCCTGCCCTCCGCCCCGCCCGCCGGACGGCCGGGGTGACGGCTGAGTGACAATGGCCGCGGACCGGAGGGAGGGAACGCTAGTGCAGTGGACCTTGGTCATCCCCGTGAAACCTCTGGCGCGTGCCAAGAGCAGGCTCTCGGACACCGCCGACGACGGACTGCGCCCGGGCCTCGCTCTCGCCTTCGCCCAGGACACGGTGGCCGCCGCGCTGGCCTGCCCGGCGGTCGGGCATGTGGCCGTCGTCACCGACGACGCCCTGGCCGGCCGTGAACTGGCCGCACTGGGCGCCCGGATCGTCGCCGGCGAACCCGGCGGCGGCCTGAACCCGGCGCTGGCGCACGCGGCGGCGGCGGTGCGCGCCGCGCGCCCCGGCGGCGCGGTGGCGGCCCTGAACGCGGACCTGCCGGCGCTGCGTCCGGCGGAATTGTCCCGGGTTCTGGACGCGGCCGCGGAATTCCCCCGCGCTTTTCTCCCGGATGCTGCGGCGATCGGGACGACCGTGCTGGCCGCCGCCCCCGGCCGGGAATTGCGCCCGGCATTCGGCGCCGATTCCCGGGCCCGGCACCGCGCGTCCGGCGCCGCGGAACTCTCCCTCGACGCGGTCGATTCGGTGCGCCAGGACGTGGACACCGGCGACGATCTGCGGGCGGCCCTGAGCCTGGGAGTCGGGCCGCGGACGGCCGCGGCGGCCGCACGGCTGCTGATCCCTGGGCAGTAGGCTGCCGACATGCAGGCGACCGCATACACGTACGACCCCGAAACCCGCAGCGGGCAGGTGCTGCTCGACGACGGGACGCCGGTGCCCTTCGAGGCGTCGGCGTTCGACGCGGGCGGGCTGAGGCTGCTGCGGCCCGGGCAGCGGGTGCGCATCGAGACCGAGGGCGAGGGCGCCGGGCGCCGCATCACGCTGGTGACCCTCCAGACCTTCTGAGCCCCTCGGGAAACTCCCGTAACGCGCCGCGGGCCGGACTCCGTACGGAGTCCGGCCCGGCGCGTGAGTGCCCCTGCGTCATTACCTCTTGCGGGCGGTGGCCTTCTTGGCGGTGGTACGGGCCGGCGACTTCTTGGCCGGGGCCTTCTTGGCCGTCGTCTTCTTGGCGGCGGTCTTCGCGGCGGTCGTCTTGGCGGCGGCCGTGGTCTTCTTGGCGGGCGCCTTCTTCGCGGCGGTCTTCTTCGCGGCGGCCGTGGTCTTCGTGGCCGGCGCCTTCTTCGCGGCGGCCTTCTTCGCGGCGGCGGTCTTGGTGGTGGCCTTCTTCGCCGCCGCCTTCTTGACCGTGGCGGCAGCCCCGCCGCTCAGGCTGCCCTTGGGGGCCTTCTTGACGGCGATGTCGCCCTTCGGGAGCTTCTTCGAGCCGCTCACCAGGTCCTTGAATCCCTGCCCCGCGCGGAAGCGCGGCACAGAGGTCTTCTTGACCCGAACCCGCTCGCCCGTCTGAGGGTTGCGGGCGTAACGGGCCGGGCGGTCGACCTTCTCGAACGAACCGAAGCCGGTGACCGAGACCCGGTCACCCGCGACCACCGCACGGACGATGGCGTCCAGGACGGCGTCGACAGCATCGGCGGCCTGCTGGCGGCCGCCCATCTTGTCGGCAATCGCTTCTACGAGCTGCGCCTTGTTCACGTCTTCCCCTTCGGAGACATCGCCAGAACGAAAGTGTTCAAGCTTTTTCGCACGTTAGGCAGATATATACCGCAAATCAAACACGAAACGGGCTTATCACCCTTGTGCCGCAGCGGAACTCGACTGCCTGGGAGTTGATCAGCGTTCCTCTCCGGGGAATCGACCCTCGTCGAGGTCCGCGCGGAACCCCTCCAGCCGCCTTGCCGCGTCGGCGAGATCGTGCTTGGCCGCGGCCGTAATGGCCAACAGCTTCCGGGTCAGCGCCATCCGTACGCCCTCCGGGACTTGCAGTGCGCGCACCGTCGAGTGCGCTTCTTTCAGCTGGTCCGCGACTGCCGCATAGAGCTCGAGTTGGCCGTCGTGTTCCATGCACAGATTGTGCCATCTGGGGCAAGTTGTCGCCTGCGCAGGGGGCAACTCCCGCCCCGGACGGCCCTTTCGGCACCGGCACGAGCCGCTGTCGCAGCACCCGGTTACCCCGGCAACAAGCGTCCTAACCTGGGGAGTTGAGGGTTCCCGGAGGCAGGCGCAGCGCCGTCCGGGACCGGAAACGGCTGTACCCCCGATCGTGGCGATCGGGGGTACAGCGGGGAGTCGGAGGTGGCCGAAACCAGCTCTTGCGGAGCCGGAGGTCAGACCTGCAGCGTGCGCGGCTTGTACGAGGGCCGCTTCTGCTCGTAGGCCGCGATGTCGGCCTCGTTCTGCAGCGTGATCGAGATGTCGTCCAGGCCGTTCAGCAGCCGCCAGCGCGAGTTCTCGTCCAGGTCGAAGGAGGCGGTGATGCCCTCGGCGCGCACCTCGCGGTTCTCCAGGTCGACGGTGATCTCGGCCTGGGGGTCCGCCTCCGTGAGCTCCCACAGGGCGTCCACGATCTTCTGCTCCAGAACCACCGTGAGCAGGCCGTTCTTGAGCGAGTTGCCGCGGAAGATGTCCGCGAAGCGGGAGGAGATCACGGCCTTGAAGCCGTAGTTCTGCAGCGCCCAGACGGCGTGCTCGCGGGAGGAGCCGGTGCCGAAGTCGGGGCCGGCGACCAGGACCGTGGCGCCCTGCCGCTCGGGGCGGTTGAGGACGAAGCTCTCGTCCTTGCGCCAGGCCTCGAACAGCCCGTCCTCGAAACCGTCCCGGGTCACCTTCTTGAGCCAGTGAGCAGGGATGATCTGGTCGGTGTCGACGTTGGAGCGGCGCAGCGGGACGGCCCGGCCGGTGTGCGTGGTGAAAGCTTCCATGACTGATCAGACTCCAGCGGGCACAGATGCGGCGGTTGTGTCGGTCAGGTCGGCCGGGGAGGCCAGGTGGCCCAGGACCGCCGTCGCGGCGGCGACCTGCGGCGACACCAGGTGCGTACGACCGCCCTTGCCCTGCCGGCCCTCGAAGTTGCGGTTGGAGGTGGAGGCGGAGCGCTCGCCGGGGGCCAGCTGGTCGGGGTTCATGCCCAGGCACATCGAGCAGCCCGCGTGCCGCCACTCGGCGCCGGCTTCCTTGAACACGACGTCCAGGCCCTCGGAGACGGCCTGCAGGCCCACCCGCGCCGAGCCCGGGACGACCAGCATCCGTACGCCGTCGGCGACTTTGCGGCTCCGCAGGATCTCGGCGGCGGCGCGCAGGTCCTCGATGCGGCCGTTGGTGCACGAGCCTACGAAGACGGTGTCCACCTCGATGGAGCGCAGCGGCTGCCCGGCCTCCAACCCCATGTACTCCAGGGCCTTTTCGGCGGCGAGGCGCTCCGAAGCGTCTTCGTACGAAGCGGGGTCGGGGACGGACGCCGAAAGCGGCGCGCCCTGACCGGGGTTGGTGCCCCAGGTGACGAACGGCGACAGCGACGCGGCGTCGATCACGACCTCGGCGTCGAACTCGGCGTCGTCGTCCGTCCGCAGCGTCTTCCAGTACTCGACGGCCGCGTCCCAGTCGGCGCCCTCGGGGGCGTGCGGGCGGCCCTGGAGGTACGCGAAGGTGGTCTCGTCGGGGGCGATCATGCCCGCGCGGGCGCCGGCCTCGATCGACATGTTGCAGATGGTCATCCGGGCCTCCATCGAGAGCTTCTCGATGGCGGAGCCGCGGTACTCCAGGATGTAGCCCTGGCCGCCGCCGGTGCCGATCTTCGCGATGATCGCCAGGATCAGGTCCTTGGCGGTGACGCCCTCGGGCAGTTCGCCGTCGACCGTGATCGCCATGGTCTTCGGGCGGGCCAGCGGCAGCGTCTGGGTCGCCAGCACGTGCTCGACCTGCGAGGTGCCGATGCCGAACGCCAGCGCGCCGAAGGCGCCGTGCGTGGAGGTGTGCGAGTCGCCGCAGACGACCGTGGTGCCGGGCTGGGTCAGGCCCAGCTGCGGGCCGACGACGTGCACGACGCCCTGCTCGACGTCGCCCAGCGGGTGCAGCCGGACGCCGAACTCGGCGCAGTTCTTGCGCAGCGTCTCCAGCTGGGCCCGGGAGACCGGGTCCGCGATGGGCTTGTCGATGTCGAGGGTGGGGGTGTTGTGGTCCTCGGTGGCGATGGTCAGGTCGAGCCTGCGCACGCCGCGCCCGCTCTTGCGGAGCCCGTCGAAGGCCTGCGGGCTGGTCACCTCGTGCAGCAGGTGCAGATCGATGTAGAGGAGGTCGGGCTCGCCCTCGGCGCGCCGGACGACATGGTCGTCCCAGACCTTCTCCGCGAGTGTCCTACCCATCGCTTTCCCTCCGGCCGGCAAGAGTCCACCGGCCCAACTAGAGATCTTGAGGAGGCGGCACCCGCGCCCCTGTTCCGGGCGTCCGCCGCCGGGCCCTCACGTTCACGGGCCGCTGTGTCATCCAAGAGTGGCGCGTTCCACGGAAAATTGAACTTGCGTTTCACAGAGTGAGACGCGAGTATCGTTGCATGGACAACAGTAGCGGCGTGGGCGTTCTGGACAAGGCGGCCCTTGTCCTGAGCGCCCTGGAGTCCGGCCCGGCCACCCTCGCGGGTCTGGTGGCGGCGACCGGACTGGCACGACCGACGGCCCACAGACTCGCGGTCGCCCTGGAGCACCACCGCATGGTGGCACGTGACATGCAGGGCCGTTTCATTCTCGGCCCGCGCCTGGCGGAACTGGCCGCAGCGGCGGGCGAGGACCGCCTGCTGGCCACCGCGGGCCCGGTGCTGACCCACCTGCGGGACGTCACGGGCGAGAGCGCCCAGCTCTACCGCCGCCAGGGCGACATGCGCATATGTGTCGCCGCGGCGGAGCGCCTGTCCGGGCTGCGGGACACGGTCCCGGTCGGCTCGACGCTCACGATGAAGGCCGGATCGTCCGCGCAGATCCTGATGGCCTGGGAGGAGCCGGAGCGCCTGCACCGCGGCCTGCAGGGCGCCCGCTTCACGGCGACGGCCCTGTCGGGCGTGCGCCGCCGCGGCTGGGCCCAGTCGATCGGCGAGCGCGAGCCGGGTGTCGCCTCCGTGTCCGCGCCCGTGCGCGGCCCCTCCAACCGCGTGGTGGCCGCCGTGTCGGTCTCCGGCCCCATCGAGCGCCTGACGCGCCACCCGGGCCGGATGCACGCCCAGGCGGTCATCGACGCCGCGGCCCGTCTCTCGGAAGCCCTGCGCCGCACGGGCTGATCCGCACACGCCGGCTTCCGCGCCGACGGGACAGGGCGGCCTCAACGCCGCGGCAGCCCTGCCCCGACAGCGCGACGGCCGGCCCCCGGACGACCGCCCGGACGACCGGCCTCGCGGCGGGGGCGCCGCTAGGCGTCCCCGCCGCGTGCCTCCCCCCGGGCGAACCGCGCCGCGGCCGTCCGTCCCCGGCGCTCGATCGGCAGCACCCCCGTGGCCGCCGCGAGGCCGAACGCCGGCATGTCGAAGTAGATCGACTCGTAGGAGCCCTCGGGCACGACGTACGCCTCGTGCCACAGCCCCACGTGCCCGCGGACCTTCCCCGCCCGCTCCTTGCGGTTGACGATCCCCCACACCCGGTGGTGGAACATCTCCGGCGACGACGCGTAGGCGTAGAGCTTCTCCTTGGACTCCCAGTACTGGACGACGTAGTAGGTGCGCGGCGAGGCGGTCAGCAGGACGCGCCCCAGCAGCCCCCGGCTGCTGTCCCGGGCAAGCTCCCCCAGCATGCGGAACATCGACAGCATCACCGGGAGCCACTGGTGCACCGCCCAGAAGTGATTGACACGCATCCCGATCAGCAGGACCACCACATCGCCTTCGGCGGCCGCGGTCGTACGGCCCGGAATCGGCTTTGCGAACATGGGGCACCCCCGTGGTCCCTGATTGGATACCGGAACTATCCTTCTGTGCGGTGATTGGATAGTGACACTCCCCAAGGAGAGGCGCAAGAGGTGCGGCTGGCGGAACTGAGCAAGCGCAGCGGTGTGCCCATCGCGACGATCAAGTACTACCTGCGCGAAGGGCTGTTGGCGCCGGGCCGCCAGATCAACGCCAGGACCGCCGAGTACGACGAGGAGCATCTGCGCCGGCTGCGCGTGGTGCGGGCGCTCGTCCAGATCGGGCGGCTTCCGGTGGCGACGGTCCGCGAGGTGCTGGGGCACATCGACGACGACTCCCTGGGCCGGACGGTCCGGATGGGCGCGGCCCTGTGGGCGCTGCCCCAGGTGCCCGATCCGGACGGTGAGGACGAGTTCGTGGAGCGAGCGCGCGCCGAGGTGGAGCGGATGCTGGAGCGGCTCGGCTGGTCGAACGCGCAGGCGCTCAGCACCATCTCCCCCGCCTACCGCTCGCTGGTGACGGGGCTGGCCGCGTTCCGGCGGCTCGGCTACGACTGGGACATCGAACTGACGGTGCCGTACGCGCGGTTGATGCACCAGGTGGCCGTCCTCGACCTGGACTTCGTGGAGACGCACGCGTCGGAGGCGGAGCGGGTGGAGGTCGCGGTACTGGGGACGGTGCTGCTCGAACCGGTGCTGAGCGCCCTGCGGCGGGTCGCGCAGGAGGAGGAGTCGGCCCGCCGTTACGGCTTCGAGTGAGCGGCGGGCCGGGACACGACGAAGGCCCTCCACCTGAGTGGAGGGCCTTCGTGACGCGTACCCCCGACCGGATTCGAACCGGCGCTACCGCCTTGAGAGGGCGGCGTGCTAGGCCGCTACACAACGGGGGCGTGGACGCTGCGTTTCCGCAGGCCCGAGCTGGTCTACCTGGACTCGAACCAAGACTAACTGAACCAGAATCAGTCGTGCTGCCAATTACACCATAGACCAATGTGGTTTAGACCAGTCAGTACCCCCGACCGGATTCGAACCGGCGCTACCGCCTTGAGAGGGCGGCGTGCTAGGCCGCTACACAACGGGGGCCCTAGCGATCCCGAGTGATCGAGATCAGTACCCCCGACCGGATTCGAACCGGCGCTACTGCCTTGAGAGGGCAGCGTGCTAGGCCGCTACACAACGGGGGCTTGCGGATGTGATCCGCGCGTGCAGATGAGCTCTGCGAGCTGGCCTACCTGGACTCGAACCAAGACTAACTGAACCAGAATCAGTCGTGCTGCCAATTACACCATAGGCCACTGGAACGCAAGCCCCTACGGGGTTCTCGTTCTAGTTCACTCCCCCGGTTTCCGGCCTTTCGGCCCGCTCCCCGGCGGCGCAGGAAGAACATTACCCGAAGGTGGACGGGGCTCCAAAACGAGTTCCGCGCCGAGGATCGCCGGGAGTTCCGCGAGGGAGGCGATCCGGCGGGGACCGCGGAACGTGCCGGCGTCCGCGTACACGCCGCCGCGGTCGATCCACACCGACAGCAGTCCGGCGTCGGCGGCGCCGCGCCCGTCGATCTCGGGGTGGTCGCCGACGTACGCGACCTCGTGGGGGGCCAGGCCCAGGGCGTCGCAGGCGGCCAGGAAGGCGGCCGCCGCCGGCTTGGAGACGCCGAGTTCCGCGGCGCACAGGATGGTCTCGAAGCGGTCGTGCACACCGAGCACGCGCAGCTTGTGGTCCTGGACGGCGAGGCTCGAGTTGGACAGCACGGCGTGCCGGTGACTGGCGGAGAGGGCGTCGAGCACGGGCAGGACGTCCGGGAAGAGGGCCCAGGCGGCCTCGTAGTGGCGTACGTAACGCTGGAACCAGGCGTCGGCCTCGGCGTCGGTCAGCGGCTCGTCCAGGAAGACCCGCACGCGCTCGCGGCGCTGGCCCTCGAAGGTGGTCTCGCCGGCCGAGAACCTGGCCCACTGCTGGTCGGTCACCCGCCGCCAGTGGGCGAGGGCCTGCTCGGCGGTGCCGTACCGGTCGAGCCGGCCCTCGGCCGCCAGGTGGTCGCGCATGCCGACACGGTCCGCTGTCGTGTAGTCGAAGAGGGTGTCGTCGACGTCCCAGACCACGGCCCGAATGCTCATGCTCCGACGGTAACCCGGCCGGGGCGGAGGCGTCCGGGAAACGGCTCGGTCGTGGGCGCCCCGACGCGCGCCCGCCCGCGCGCGCGTGCGGAAGCGGAAGGGCGGCGGCCGTGTCGGCCGCCGCCCTTCACACGCGCGTGCGTCACGCCGCGAGCTTCTCCAGGGCGGCGTCGATGCGGGCCAGCGTCGCGTCCTTGCCCAGGACCTCCAGCGACTCGAACAACGGCAGGCCGACCGTGCGGCCGGTGACGGCCACCCGGACCGGGGCCTGGGCCTTGCCGAGCTTGAGGCCGTGGGCCTCGCCGGCGGCCAGCACGGCGTCCTTCAGGGACTCGGCGGAGGTCCAGTCCGCGGCCTGGAGCTTCTCCCGCGCCGTGCGCAGCAGGGCGTCCGAGCCCTCCTTCATCGCCTTCGTCCAGCTCGCCTCGTCGAAGACCGGCTCGGACAGGAACAGGAAGTCGACGTTGTCGGTGATCTCCGACAGGACCTTCAGGCGGGTCTGCGCGTGCGGCGCGATGGCCTGCCACTTGGCCTCGTCGAAGTCCTCCGGCGCCCAGGGGGCGAACGGGGCCCGCAGCCACGGCGCGCAGCGCTCCGTGAAGTCCTTCACGTCCAGCAGGCGGATGTGGTCGGCGTTGATCGCCTCGCACTTCTTGAGGTCGAAGCGGGCCGGGTTGGGGTTGACGTCCGCGATGTCGAAGGCCGCGACCATCTCCCCGATCGTGAAGATGTCCCGGTCGGCCGAGAGCGACCAGCCCAGCAGCGAGAGGTAGTTGAGCAGGCCCTCGGGGAGGAAGCCGCGCTCGCGGTAGAGGTTGAGCGAGGACTGCGGGTCCCGCTTCGACAGCTTCTTGTTGCCCTCGCCCATGACGTAGGGGAGGTGGCCGAACTCGGGGACGCCCTTGGCGATGCCCAGCTCGATCAGCGCCTTGTAGAGGGCGATCTGGCGCGGGGTGGAGGAGAGCAGGTCCTCGCCGCGCAGGACGTGGGTGATCTCCATCAGGGCGTCGTCGACGGGGTTGACCAGCGTGTACAGCGGGGCGCCGTTGGCGCGCACGATGCCGTAGTCCGGGACGTTCTCCGGGAGGTAGGTGATCTCGCCGCGCACCAGGTCGGTGAAGGTGATCGTCTCGTCGGGCATCCGGAAACGGACGATGGGCTCGCGGCCCTGGGCCCGGTACTCCTCGACCCGGTCGTCGGTGAGGTCACGGCAGTGGCCGTCGTAGCCGGACGGCTTGCCGGCGGCGCGGGCGGCCTCGCGGCGGGTGTCGAGCTCTTCCTGCGAGCAGTAGCAGTGGTAGGCGTGGCCGGCCTCGATCAGCTTGGCGGCGACGTCCTTGTAGAGGTCCATGCGCTGCGACTGGCGGTACGGCGCGTGCGGGCCGCCGACCTCGGGGCCCTCGTCCCAGTCGAAGCCGAGCCAGCGCATCGCGTCGAGGAGCTGGTCGTAGGACTCCTCGGAGTCGCGGGCCGCGTCGGTGTCCTCGATGCGGAAGACGAGGGTGCCCTGGTGGTGCCGGGCGAACGCCCAGTTGAACAGGGCGGTGCGCACCAGGCCCACGTGCGGGTTACCGGTGGGCGAGGGACAGAAACGGACGCGTGGGGGTACCCCCTGGTCGAGCGGGGTCGAGGACTTGGGGGAGGAGGAGCCGGATGCGCTAGCCACGCTTGACAACCTTGTTGGTGAGAGTGCCGATGCCTTCGATGGTGACGGCGACCTCGTCGCCGACGTTGAGGGGGCCGACCCCCGCGGGGGTGCCCGTGAGGATCACGTCGCCGGGGAGCAGCGTCATGGCCTCGGAGATGTTGACGATCAGATCCTCGATGGGGTGGATCATCTCGCTGGTGCGGCCGAGCTGGCGCTGCTGGCCGTTGACCGTGAGCTGGATCGTCAGGTCGCTCGGGTCCAGGTCCGTCTCCACCCAGGGACCGAGGGGGCAGGAGGTGTCGAAGCCCTTGGCCCGGGCCCACTGCTTCTCGCGGCGCTGGACGTCGCGGGCGGTGACGTCGTTGGCGCAGGTGTAGCCGAGGATCACGTCCTTGACGCGCTCGCGGGGGACCTCTCGGCACATGCGGCCGATGACCACGGCCAGCTCGGCCTCGTGGTGCAGTTCCTCGGAGAAGGACGGGTACGCGATCTCGTCGCCGGAGCCGATCACCGAGGTGGACGGCTTGAAGAAGGCGAAGGGCGCGTCCGGTACCTCGTTGCCCAGTTCGCGCGCGTGCTCGGCGTAGTTGCGGCCGAAGGCGACGACCTTGTTGGGGAGCACCGGGGGCAGCAGGCGGACCTTGTTCAGCGGGACCTTCGTGCCGGAGAGCTCGAAGTCCGCGAACGGGATGCCCTTGATGATGTCGAGGACGAGCTCGTCCGGCCTGTCGCCCTCGACCGCGCCGAAGGCGACGTTCCCGTCGATGGAGAATCTGGCGATGCGCACGGGATGCCTGCGCCCCTTAACTGAACCGACTGGAGTCTGACGCTCCAGGCTAACGCGGCAACAAGGCGGGGACCTCGCGCGTCACGGCGCGAGCCCCGGAGGCGGCATGGCCTCCGGGGCTCGCGGTGACCGGCCGGATAGGGTGATCGGCGGCCGGCGCGTGCTGAATCGCGGGCCTGCTCCGCCTACTCGGCGGCGGCCGCGACGGGCACGTCCATGAGGACGGTGCGCCTGGGGTTGGCGGTCTGGGCGGGGAGTTCGACGGGGTGCTCCGGCTGCTCCGGGGTCTGCAGCTCGTCGGCGTCCTCGAGGTGCGCCAGCGTCGTGCGCCGCGGGTTGGCTGTCGTGCGGAACATCATCGTCGTCTTCACGGTTGTAGTCGACCTTGTCGTGTACGGGCACCCGCGTGCGGCGAAAGCCCCATCCCGGGCACGGTTGTCAAAGTGTTACGTCCTGTAAACCGTCAGGCTAAACATGCAATTCCCTTCGGAAGCCCCGGGGAAGCCGTGATCACCGTGTGAGTTTGCTCACTGCACCCGCGGCAAACCGGTCAATTCCGGCCTGCAACCCACCGGCCCGAAACGGACATTGACCCCCTGAAGCCACCTTTCCGCTCCTGATCATGGCGACTGGGACACGAGTCACCACCGGACGACTCGCGGGCATACGTCCGATATTAACCGGATCTCCTTCTACGTCCGGTGACCCGGCACTCACAACCTGTCACGTGCGTCACGGCATGGCCCACGGGCCTTGTTGGAGATCCTGCACTGTGCTGGAATTCCACGGACCGCCGCAGGGTCGAGCCGGCGCGCAGGGGGCGCAACGCAGCGCCGAGTGGCGGCGAGACAGGGGGAGCCAGCGCCGGTCACTCACGACCACCCGGGGGGCGTTTTCAGGGCGTTCCCCACAACGCCGACACCGTGTCCCTCCGTTCACCCGGAGGGGCGCCTGGTCCAGAGGTTGCGACGCTAGTGCAGGGACGTTTCAAGAGGGATAACGGCGCTTCGGCTCAGCCGGAGCCGCACGGCGGGACTGGCCCCATGGCCGGCAGCTCCTCGCCCCAGCACGCCCAGAACCCGGGCCCGGCCCCGTCCGGCGACGGCGGCGACCGTGCCGGGCGCCCCGGCCCGACGGCGTCTTCCGGGTCCGCCGGCCCCACCGCCGCGCCGGCCAGGACGCCCACGGGCCCGAGCGGCCCGGGGTCGCGTGTGGCCCTGCGCAACTGGCGCATCTCCACGCGTCTGGTCTCGCTGCTCGCGCTCCCGGTGGTGGCGGCCACCTCGCTGGGCGCCCTGCGCATCAGCGACAACATGGACGACATCCAGCAGCTCGACAACATGAAGCTGCTGACGGACATGACCAAGCAGGCCACCGAACTGGCCGCCGCGCTCCAGGACGAGCGCGACCAGTCAGCCGGCCCCCTCGCGCACGGCTCCAAGGCCAGTGCGTACACGGTCAAGGGCTACCGGGACAAGACGGACCGGTCCGTGACCAACTTCAAGGACGCCGCGGAGGAGATCGACACCTCCAGCACGGCGAACGGCCAGCTGCTCGGCGTCCGCGAGACCCTGGTCGGCCTCGTCCGCGACCTGGGCGACCTGGCGAAGATACGCAACTCCGCCTACGGGGCCCAGGACAACTCGACGCAGACCGTCGAGTCCTACCACCGCCTCATCACCAACCTGCTGGACCTCTCCCAGGACATGGCGGAGGCCACCAGCAACCCCGAGATGATCCAGCGCACCCGCGCCCTGGCGGCCTTCTCCTCCGCCAAGGAGTACGCGTCGGTGCAGCGCGCGGTCCTCGCCGCGGCACTGCCGGCCAACAACAACACCGTCGGCGACCTGTCGGAGAACGACCGCCTCTACGCGCAGTCCGCGCTGGCCAGCCAGACCTCCGAACTGCGCACCTTCAAGAGCCTCTACGGCACCGAGAGGGCGGCCGCGCTCCTCAAGCCCATCGAGGAGAACAACGCGTCGATCAAGGCCACCGACACCTACGCCAGCCGGGCGCTGGCGAGCAAGGACGGCCTGTCCGACCTGCAGAAGCGGTCCTACCAGGACTGGGTGGACGACAGCTCGACCAAGATCGAGCAGATGTCGAAGATCGAGCACACGCTGCTCGAGGACATGGAGCAGAAGGCGCGCGAGCTGCGCAGCGCCTCCGAGCAGGAAGCGATCATCTCCGGTGCGCTGATCCTGCTGGTGCTCGGTGTCTCGCTGGTCGGTGCCTTCGTCGTGGCCCGGTCCATGATCCGCTCGCTGCGCCGGCTGCAGGAGACCGCCACCAAGGTCGCCCAGGAACGCCTGCCCGAGCTGGTCAAGCAGCTGTCCGAGGCCGACCCGCAGGACGTCGACACCTCCGTCGAGTCGGTCGGTGTGCACTCCCGGGACGAGATCGGCCAGGTGGCCGCGGCCTTCGACGACGTGCACCGCGAGGCGGTCCGCCTCGCCGCCGAGCAGGCCCTGCTGCGGGGCAACGTCAACGCGATGTTCACCAACCTCTCGCGCCGCTCCCAGGGTCTGATCCAGCGCCAGCTGTCGCTGATCTCCGAACTGGAGTCCCGCGAGGCCGACCCGGACCAGCTGTCCTCGCTGTTCAAGCTCGACCACCTCGCGACGCGCATGCGCCGTAACGGTGAGAACCTCCTCGTCCTCGCCGGTGAGGAGCCCGGCCGCCGCTGGACCCGCCCGGTCCCGCTGGTCGACGTGCTCCGCGCCGCCGCGTCCGAGGTGGAGCAGTACGAGCGCATCGAGCTCGCCTCCGTGCCCACCACCGAAGTGGCCGGCCGGGTCGTCAACGACCTCGTGCACCTGCTCGCCGAGCTGCTGGAGAACGCGACCTCCTTCTCCTCCCCGCAGACCAAGGTCAAGGTCACCGGTCACGCGCTGCCCGACGGCCGCGTGCTGATCGAGATCCACGACACCGGCATCGGCCTCTCCCCCGAGGACCTGGCGGCGATCAACGAGCGGCTCGCCTCGCCGCCCACCGTGGACGTCTCCGTCTCCCGCCGCATGGGCCTGTTCGTGGTCGGCCGCCTCTCGCAGCGCCACGGCATCCGCATCCAGCTGCGCCCGTCCGACTCCGGCGGTACGACCGCGCTGGTCATGCTGCCGGTCGACGTGGCGCAGGGCGCCAAGAAGCCCGCTCCCGGCGGCAAGCCCGGCGCCCCCGCGCCGAGCGGCGGTCCGGCCGCCGCGCAGGCGGCCGCGGGTGCCGCCGCGGCACGCCGGCAGGCCGCCGCGCAGAACGGTGGCGGTTTCGGCGGCGGTGCGCTGGGCGCCGGTCCGGCCGGTGGCGGTGCCCTGGGTGCCGGTGCGGCCGGTGGCGGCCGCCTCGGCGCCGGCCAGGGACCGCGGGCCGCGCTGCCGGGTGCGGGCGGTCGTCCCGGTGCGCCGGGCGGACCGCGTGGACCGCAGGGCCCCGGGGTTCCCCCGCAGGGCCGGCCGGCTCCGGCCGCCGGCGCGGGCGCCGGGTTCGGCGGCCAGGCGCCGGGTGCGCCGCAGGGCCTGCAGGCGGCGGGCAGCGGCCAGGACGCCTTCGGCGGCGGTCGCGGCCCCGTGCCTCCGCAGTTGCCGGACGCCGGGGACGCGGGCCGGGGCGGCCCCGAGCGGCAGGGCGGACGGCGCCACGGGCGCCGGGCCCAGCTGCCCGGCCGCGGCGCCAGCCCGCGCGCCGAGCTGCCCGGCGGCGACCAGCAGCAGCCCCGGGTGCCCAGCTGGAGCGACGAGAACGCGCAGCCTCCGGTGGAGCGCGCCTCGCTCGACGCCCCGCGCGGACACGACGAGCAGGACCCTGCCCAGACCTCCCGCATGCCGCGGATCGACGACCGGCAGGGCCCCGGCTCCACTTCCGAGTTTCCCCGCCCTGACTTCGGCGCCCCGGCGCCCAGTGGCCCGCAGGACACCGGCCAGTTCCCCCGCCAGGACTTCGGCGCCCCCGCACTCGACGGCCCGCAGGACACCGGCCAGTTCCCCCGCCAGGACTTCGGCGCCCCCGCACTCGACGGCCCGCAGGACACCGGCCAGACGGCCCGCAGGACACCGGCCAGTTCCCCCGCCAGGACTTCGGCGCCCCCGCACTCGACGGCCCGCAGGACACCGGCCAGTTCCCCCGCCAGGACTTCACTCCTCCGGCACCCGCGGTGAACTCGCAGCAGAACACAGGCCAGTTCGTCCGCTCGGACGTCTTCGGCACCCCGGCCGCCCAGCACGGCCAGAACAACCAGCACAACCCGAACAACCCCGCCAACACGGGCCAGTTCGCGATACCGCAGGGCTACGACGACGGCTCCACCGGCCAGTTCCAGCGGCCGGGCTACGACGGCTCCTCCACCGGACAGCACGCGCTGCCCGGCCGGCCCGAGCAGGGCGGCACCGGGCAGTTCGAGCGGCCGCAGGTGGGCGGGGGCCGTGGCGGCGCCGACTTCGGTGCCCCGCGCACGCCGGTGCCTTCGCGTCCGCAGCAGCCCGAGGCGCTCCCGCCGGCCGGACCGGGCGACGGCCGCACCCCGCTCTACGACACGCTGGAGACCAACTGGTTCCGCGGCGGCCGGCAGGCACAGGGCGAGCCCGCCCAGCCCGCGCAGCAGCCGCAGGCCCCGGCGGCCCCCCAGCGTCCCGGAACCGCGGCCTGGCGCACCTCGCCGAACGACGACCTCGTCCGGCAGGCCGAGCGGGTACGGCAGCCGGCCGCGGGCGGCGTCACCACCTCAGGCCTGCCCCGCCGGGTACCCCGGGCGAACCTCGTCCCGGGCACGGCTCAGCAGCAACAGCACCAAAGCGGTCCGCAGGTCTCGCGTTCGCCTGACGACGTACGCGGCCGGCTGACCAACCTCCGTCGGGGCATCGCGCAGGGTCGCCAGGCCGGCACCGGCCAGACCGGCAGTTTCCCGAGCCCCACTCACCAGCAGGAGCGTTAGTTGAGCCAGATGAGCCAGGCGGCACAGAACCTCAACTGGTTGATCACCAACTTCGTGGACAACACCCCCGGGGTGTCCCACACCGTCGTCGTGTCCGCCGACGGACTCCTTCTGGCGATGTCCGAAGGCTTCCCCCGCGACCGCGCCGACCAGCTCGCGGCCGTCGCGTCCGGGCTCACCTCGCTGACCGCCGGGGCGTCCCGGATCTTCGAGGGCGGCAACGTGGCACAGACGGTCGTCGAGATGGAACGCGGGTTCCTGTTCCTGATGTCCGTCTCGGACGGTTCGTCCCTGGCCGTGCTCGCACACCCCGAGTGCGACATCGGCCTGGTCGGCTATGAGATGGCCCTGCTCGTCGACCGTGCAGGTGCGGTCCTGACGCCGGACCTGCGCGCCGAACTACAGGGCAGTCTGCTGCACTGATCGGCCCAGAACCACCCCGTTCACCAGATCACCGTCCGGCCGCCACGATCCCCCCACCGGCCCCGTCAGACGGCTAGCCCGACCGACTTGCTGTCCCGCCCGGAGGATTCATGACCCCGCCCACCGCCTCTCATGATCCGTACGCGGAGCCGTACGAGGATGAGGGCGACCAGCCGCTGGTACGTCCCTATGCGATGACCGGCGGCCGGACCCGGCCGCGTTATCAGCTCGCCATCGAGGCGCTGATCAGCACCACGGCCGACCCGGCAGCGCTCATGGGGCTGCTCCCGGAGCACCAGCGCATCTGCCACCTGTGCCGTGAGGTGAAGTCGGTCGCCGAGGTGTCGGCGTTGCTGGCCATGCCGCTGGGCGTGGCACGGATTCTCGTCGCTGATCTGGCCGAGGCCGGTCTCGTCGCCGTTCACCAGCCTGGTGGCGACGAGACGACCGGTGCGCCCGACGTGACACTGCTCGAAAGGGTGCTCAGTGGACTTCGCAAGCTCTGAACCGAGCCGGGCCACCACGTCCGCCAAGATCGTGGTGGCGGGTGGCTTCGGCGTCGGCAAGACGACCTTCGTCGGCGCCGTCTCGGAGATCAACCCGCTGCGCACGGAGGCCGTCATGACGTCCGCTTCGGCGGGCATCGACGACCTGACGCACACCGGGGACAAGACCACCACCACGGTGGCCATGGACTTCGGCCGCATCACGCTCGACCAGGACCTGATCCTGTACCTGTTCGGCACGCCCGGCCAGGACCGCTTCTGGTTCATGTGGGACGACCTGGTGCGCGGCGCGATCGGCGCGGTGGTGCTCGTGGACACCCGGCGTCTGGCCGACTGCTTCCCGGCCGTCGACTACTTCGAGAACAGCGGGCTGCCGTTCGTCGTCGCGCTCAACGGCTTCGACGGACACCAGCCCTACGCCCCGGAGGAGGTGCGCGAGGCGCTGCAGATCGGGCCGGACACCCCGATCATCACGACCGACGCGCGACACCGTGCGGATGCAAAGAGCGCGCTGATCACACTGGTCGAGCACGCCCTGATGGCTCGCCTGCGGTAGTACCTCAAAATGGCAGCCGCTTACCGCAGTTGTCGTAGGAACACCGGAGCCGGCTGTGGCCTTTGACACGGTCGGCCCCGGTGTTCATAACGGTTTGACAGAGGAATCGGGAGATGCGGCCACGCGTCGCGGTCGATCGGTGCCGCTGTGTCCACCTCGGCCCCGTCATTTGACGGGGCTCGCTCTTTATGACCGTTTTATCTGTGACTTACATCGGAGCGAACCGGTTCGTTCCACTGTTTGGAAGACCGCAGGTCGACATGCTGGAATGCCTGAACTGCCCAATAGTCAATGACGTACTCATCAGTCGATGAGGAACGGGCTCTGAGAAACTGCGGCACAACGTAGGTGCCGACCGCCGAGAGGTTGTTGGTCGAGTGAGGCGAAGCAAGAACGGTCCCGAGCCGTCGGCGCGGGGCAACTTCACCCCGCCGCCGCGCGGAGCGGCGCCCGCCCCTGTGCCCGGTTCGGAACCGGCGGCCACGCCCACCGCGAACGGCGGCCGCCTCGCTCCCCGCAACTGGCGGGTGCCGACCCGGCTGAACGCCATCCTGCTCATACCCGTGCTGGTCGGCCTCGTCATGGGCGGCTTCCAGGTCAAGAGCTCGATCGACACCTGGCAGGACGCCGAGGACGCCCAGGCCACCGCCCGCCTGGTACGCGCCTCCCTCTCCTACGCCGACGCCCTCTACAACGAGCGCGACATCACCGCGGCCCCCCTGCTGAAGGGCAAGGCGCAGACCCCCAAGGACAAGGCGACCGTCACCGAGGCCCGCGCCGCCACCGACAAGGCCGCCGACGCCTTCGACGAGGCCGCCCAGAACATGCCGCAGAAGGCGGGCCTGCAGCGCCGTCTGAGGCTGTTCCGTGCCGAGGAGCCCGGCCTGCAGTCGCTGCGCGCCGTGGCGTACACCTCCAAGCTCAGGGGCGTGCAGACCGAGGAGGGCTACCTCAAGGTCGCGCACCCGCTGTTGGAGTTCGCCAACGAGCTGGGCCTGGGCACCGGCAACATCACCTCCTACGGCCGTACCGTCTACGCGATCTCGCTCACCAAGTCCGCGCTGTCGCTGGAGCGCGCGATCGGCATGCACCTGCTGATCAACCCCGGCCCCCAGCCGCAGGACCTGGCCAAGCAGCGCGTCGCGCTGTCCTCGTACGCCTACCTCGAGCGCATCGCCATCGAGGAGTACAAGGGCGGCGGTACCGCGCGGGACGCCCAGAACCTCGTCGACGCCCAGGCCAGGATGAAGGCGGACGGCGCGGCGATGGCCAAGCAGGCCGCCGAGCAGGCGAAGGCCCAGGGCAAGACCTATGTGCCGCCGCCCTCCGGGTCCACGGCCATGGTCACCGCCCTGGCCACGCTGCAGAGCACCGACGCCACCGAGCGTGCCGCGCTCGCCCGGCAGGGCATCACGGCGGAGAACTGGTGGGCGGTCAACACACTCAAGTTCAACGGGTACCGCCAGATCGAGGCGGACATGGCCGACAAGGCCGTGAACGAGGCCTCGGACATCGCCGCCACCGCCAACCGGGACGCCCTCATCACCGGTGCCGTCGTCGTGGTGGCCCTGCTGCTGGCGTTCATCCTGGCCGGCGCGGTCGCCCGCCAGATGAGCCGCTCGATGCGCCAGCTGCGCAACGCCGCGTTCGGCATCGCCGAGCAGCGGCTGCCGATGCTGGTCGACCAGCTCTCGCGCACCGACCCGGGCCGGGTGGACACCCGCGTCCAGCCGATCCCGATCACCACCCGCGACGAGATCGGCGAGGTCGCCCGCGCCTTCGACCAGGTCCACCGCGAGGCCGTCCGGCTCGCCGCCGAGCAGGCCCTGCTGCGGGGCAACATCAACGCGATCTTCACCAACCTCTCGCGCCGCAACCAGTCGCTGATCGAGGGCCAGCTGACCCTGATCACCGACCTGGAGAACAACGAGGCCGACCCCGACCAGCTGGAGAACCTCTTCAAGCTGGACCACCTGGCCACCCGCATGCGCCGCAACGGCGAGAACCTCCTGGTCCTCGCGGGCGAGGAGCCCGGCCGCCGCTGGGACCAGCCGGTGCCGCTGGTCGACGTGCTGCGCGCCGCGTCCTCGGAGGTGGAGCAGTACGAGCGCATCGAGCTGTCCGGCGTCCCGGAGGCCGAGATCCACGGCCGCGCCGTCACCGACCTCGTGCACCTGCTGGCCGAGCTGCTGGAGAACGCCACCACGTTCTCCTCGCCGCAGACCAAGGTCCGCGTCACCGCGACCCGGCTGCCCGACGGCCGCGTCATGATCGAGATCCACGACAAGGGCATCGGCCTGACCGCCGAGGACTTCGCGGACATCAACCACAAGCTGGCCAACCCGCCGACCGTGGACGCCGCGATCTCCCAGCGCATGGGCCTGTTCGTGGTCGGCCGGCTCTCCGACCGGCACGGCATCCGCGTCCAGCTGCGCCCCTCCGGCGAGCAGGCCGGCACCACCTCGCTGGTCATGCTGCCCGACGCGATCACCCACGGCGGCGGCGGCGAACAGCAGCCGGCCGTGAACGAGTTCACCGTCTCGCAGATCATCCCGGAGCAGAACTTCCAGGGCGGCGAGGACTTCAGCCAGCAGCCGCTGCGCACGGCCGCCGAACTCGGCTTCGACGACAGCCGCTACGCGGAGGTCCCGGACGACATCCGGGAGCTGGACCCGGTCGGCCGCTCGCTGATGCGCGAGGAGCGCCGGGCGGCGCTGGAGGCCCAGACGCAGGGCCAGCCGGGCGACCAGGAGGCCGACCGGGCCCAGGCGTACGCCGACGCCTTCGACGCGCAGCCCGCCTACGGCAACGGCCAGGGCTACGCGGAGCAGCAGGCGACGTACGAACAGCCGCAGCAGGCACCGTACGAGCAGCCGCAGCAGGCGACGTACGAGCAGCCGATGGCGTACGAGGAGCAGCGCCAGGCGCCGTACGGCGAGCAGTACTACGCGCCGAACGGCCAACTGCCGCAGAACGAGAGCTTCTCCGACGGCTTCCCGGTGAACGGCGGCTACCCCGACGCCGCTTATGCGGAGCCCCGCCGGGACGAGCACGCCACCGCCCACCCGGCCGCCCCCGGGTCCTTCCCGGCGTTCGAAGAGCGGCGCCACCAGGATGACTGGCCGCAGCAGGACGACTACCGGAACGGCTACCCGGACCAGTACGCTCCGGAAACGGAATCTGCGCAGGCCGCTGACGTGAGCGAGGCCGACCGCGTAGGCTTCGACCGTCCGGGACCGGCCCCCTCCGCCGTCCACGAGCTGACCGACGCCGGGCTTCCCCGCCGCGGATCCACCGCGGCAGGTTCGAACGGCGCGCGGCCCGTGAACACGGATGCGCCGGCTTCCGACCCGGCTTCCCGGAGCGACGGCGACGGCGGCTTCTGGCGCTCGGCGAACGACGAGCGCTGGCAGCAGGCGGCGCAGCTGAAGAAGCCCAAGGCGGGCGGGGTCACCTCCTCCGGCCTGCCGCGGCGGGTACCCAAGGCCAACCTGGTCGAGGGAGCCGCCGAGAGCACCCCCCAGGGAGGCCCACAGGTCTCCCGTGCCCCGGAAGACGTCCGGGGCAGGCTGAGCAACCTGCGTCGGGGCGTCCAGCGCGGACGCAACGCCGGGGCAGGCAGTGAAACGAACGGCCAGGGCTTCGGTCCTGACAGCACCTACAACCAGGAGCGTTAGTGTGAGCCCGATGAGCCAGGCGGCACAGAACCTGAACTGGTTGATCACCAACTTCGTGGACAACACCCCGGGGGTGTCCCACACGGTGGTGGTCTCCGCCGACGGACTCCTTCTGGCGATGTCCGAAGGCTTCCCCCGCGACCGCGCCGACCAGCTCGCGGCCGTCGCCTCCGGTCTGACGTCTCTGACGGCAGGCGCCTCCCGGATCTTCGAGGGCGGCAGCGTGAACCAGACGGTTGTGGAGATGGAGCGGGGATTCCTCTTCATCATGTCCATTTCCGACGGTTCGTCGCTCGCCGTTCTCGCGCATCCGGAGGCGGACATCGGTCTCATCGGGTACGAGATGGCCCTCCTGGTGGACCGTGCAGGAACGGTTCTGACGCCGGATCTCCGTGCGGAGCTCCAGGGGAGCCTGCTCAACTAACAGACAGACCGTGCGTTTTGGCGTCCCGTGGCCGTAAGGTTTCGGGACGCGGCTCCACACGGACGGGTGCCCGGCACAGTCGGAGGAGGAGAAAGTGGCAACACCCCCAGGCGGTTCGCATGCGGGCAACTGGTCGTACGGTCCTGCCCAGGGCCAGAACGACGGTTCCCAGAACCCGAACCGTTACGACTTCCCCTCCGCGCCGTACGCCCCGCAGGGTCCCGGCCCGTCTCCGTACGACCAGCCGCCCGCGCCGCGCATCCAGCCCGTGCAGCCGCATCGGCGCTCCCCCGAGCCCGCTCCGGCCGGCGGGGCCTCCAACCCGTTGGTGCGTCCGTACGCCATGACCGGCGGCCGGACGCGCCCGCGCTACCAGCTCGCCATCGAGGCGCTGGTGCACACCACCGCGCAGCCGCACCAGATGCAGGGCCAGTTGCCCGAGCATCAGCGGATCTGCAACCTCTGCCGGGAGATCAAGTCGGTCGCCGAGATCTCGGCGCTCCTGACGATCCCTCTCGGCGTGGCCAGGATCCTCGTCGCCGACTTGGCGGAGGCGGGCCTGGTCGCCATCCATCAGCCCGGCGGCGACGAGAGCGCCGGCGGCCAGCCAGACGTGACACTGCTCGAAAGGGTGCTCAGTGGACTTCGCAAGCTCTAGCGGCGGTCCTTCCCGCTCCACCACCTCCGCGAAGATCGTGGTGGCGGGCGGCTTCGGCGTGGGCAAGACCACGTTCGTCGGCGCCGTCTCGGAGATCAACCCGCTGCGCACAGAGGCCGTCATGACGTCCGCTTCGGCGGGCATCGACGACCTCACCCACACCGGGGACAAGACGACCACGACGGTCGCCATGGACTTCGGACGCATCACCCTGGACCAGGACCTGATCCTGTACCTGTTCGGCACGCCCGGCCAGGACCGCTTCTGGTTCATGTGGGACGACCTGGTGCGCGGCGCGATCGGCGCGATCGTCCTGGTGGACACCCGCCGTCTCGCCGACTGCTTCCCGGCCGTCGACTACTTCGAGAACTCGGGTCTCCCCTTCGTCATCGCGCTCAACGGCTTCGACGGCAACCAGCCGTACTCGCCGGACGAGGTCCGGGAGGCCCTGCAGATCGGCCCCGACACCCCGATCATCACCACCGACGCCCGCCACCGCGCGGACGCCAAGTCGGCGCTGATCACTCTCGTGGAGCACGCGCTGATGGCCCGCCTGCGGTAGCGGCGGACCGTGCGGCCACCGGGCTGCCGCGGACGGCCGGGAGCCGTCCGCGGCAGGGACGCCGTGTTCGTCGACCCCGCCCGACGCGGCGGACGCGGCCGCGTCTTCGACCCGGAGGCCTACTCGCCCCCG
>NZ_JAYMHD010000075.1:221841-349255 GCF_035656535.1 Streptomyces sp. H51 | reverse complement strand
TACCCCCCGCTCCTGCTGGCCGGCCTCGGCACCCGCAGCCTCTTCACCGCCTCCACGGTCGACCAGATGCCCAAGCACGTCTCCAGCGGGCTGCTCTTCGGCGACGCGGGCGCCATCCCCGTACCGGACCTCGACCGCACCGACCACCTGCTGCTGATCGGCGCCAACCCGCTGGAGTCCAACGGCAGCCTGTGCACCGCCCCCGACTTCCCCGGCCGGCTCAAGGCGCTGAAGTCCCGCGGCGGCACCCTCACCGTCGTCGACCCGCGGCGCACCCGCACCGCGAAACTCGCCGACCGGCACGTCGCCGTCCGGCCCGGTGCCGACGCGCTGCTGCTCGCGGCCATGGCGCAGGTGCTGTTCGAGGAGGACCTCGCCGACCTCGGCGCACTGGCGCCGCACGTCCAGGGCGTCGAGGAACTCCGCGCCGCACTCGCGGACTTCACCCCCGACGCGGTCGCCGGCGCGTGCGACGTGGACGCCGGCACGATCCGCGCCCTCGCCCGCGAACTCGCCGCCGCCCCCACCGCCGCCGTCTACGGCCGCATCGGCAGCTGCACCGTCGCCTTCGGCACCCTCGCCAGCTGGCTCGTCGACGTCCTCAACGTCCTCACCGGCAACCTCGACCGCCCCGGCGGCGCCCTCTTCCCGCAGTCGGCCACCGACCGGACGCCCCGGCCCGCCGGACCCGGCCACGGCTTCCGGCTCGGCCGCTGGCACTCCCGGGTCGGCCGGCACCCCGAGGCGAAGGGCGAGCTGCCCCTCTCCGCGCTCGCCGAGGAGATCGACACCCTGACCGAGGAGGGCGAGCCGGTAAGGGCCCTGGTGGCCATCGCCGCCAACCCGGTGCTGTCCGCACCCGACGGCGACCGCCTCGACAAGGCGCTCAGCTCCCTCGACTTCATGGTCAGCGTCGACCCCTACCTCAACGAGACCTCGCGCCACGCCCACGTCGTGCTGCCGCCGCCCCCGCCCGCGCAGAGCCCGCACTACGACTTCGCCTTCAACGCCCTCGCCGTGCGCAACCAGGTCCGCTACACCCGCCCCGCGGTGGAGCCGGAGCCCGGCCGGATGGCCGAGACCGAGATCCTCGCCCGGCTCGTCCTGGCCGTGAGCGGCATGCACGGCGCCGACCCGGCCGCCGTCGACGACCTGGCCATCGCCCAGACCCTCGGCAAGACGGTCCGCGAGGCGCACTCCCCGGTGCACGGCCGCGACCCCGGGGAACTCGCCGCGCGGCTCACCGGCGTCAGCGGCCCCGAACGGCGGCTCGACCTGATGCTGCGCCTCGGCCCCTACGGCGACGGCTTCGGCGCCCGGCCCGACGGGCTGAGCCTCGAGCGGCTGCTCGCGCACCCGCACGGCATCGACCTCGGGCCGCTGCGGCCGCGTCTGCCGCAGCCGCTCAGGACCCCCTCCGGCAAGGTCGAACTGCTGCCGGGGCCGATCGCCGACGACCTGCCCCGGCTGCGGGCGGCGATGCGCGGGCGCCCGGCCGGACTCGTCCTCGTCGGCCGCCGCCACCTGCGCTCCAACAACAGCTGGATGCACAACGTCCGCGTCCTCACCGGCGGCTCCAACCGCTGCACCCTGCACATCAACCCGCAGGACGCCGAGCGGCTCGGCGTGCGCGACGGGGCCGCCGTGCGCGTGACGGGCGCCGGGGGAGAGGTGACCGTGCCCGCGGAGGTCACCGACACCGTGCGCGTGGGCGTGGTCAGCCTCCCGCACGGCTGGGGCCACGACCGCCCCGGCACCCGGCTGGGCCACGCCTCCGCCGACCCCGGCGTCAACGTCAACCAACTGCTCGACGGCAGCCTGCTCGACCCGCTGTCGGGCAACGCGGTGCTGAACGGGGTGCCCGTCGAGGTCGGCACGGCGTCGTGACCGGGTCCCCGTGGACCGTTCGCCCACCGGTGAATGACGCCGTCCGCTTTCTCACAGGCTGGACCGCACCGTCCGAAGTCTTCCCCTGGCCGCGCGCATTCCGTTAACTTCCGTGACCCACAGGCCTCGTACGACCCGTACGAGGCGTCGATCGCGGAGCACCAGCGCCCTAGTGAGCCCCCGGGGGCACCCTTCATGACACGCGCCATCTCCCTGCAGGACGTGAGCAAGACCTACACACGCGGCCGCCGCGTGGTGGACCGGCTGTCGCTGGACATCGAGCCCGGAGAGTTCCTCGTGCTCCTCGGGCCGTCCGGCTGCGGCAAATCCACCGTGCTGAGGATGATCGCGGGCCTGGAGGAGATCACCGACGGACAACTGCTGCTGGACGGCGAGTACGCCAACGACCTGCTGCCGGCCGAGCGGGACATGGCGATGGTGTTCCAGAACTTCGCCCTCTACCCCAACATGACGAGCCGCGGCAACATCGGCTTCCCGCTGCGCGTGGAGAACCCCGCCGCGGACCCGCGCCCGCG
The DNA here is from genome assembly GCF_035656535.1 of Streptomyces sp. H51. Classification (NCBI taxonomy): domain Bacteria; kingdom Bacillati; phylum Actinomycetota; class Actinomycetes; order Kitasatosporales; family Streptomycetaceae; genus Streptomyces; species Streptomyces sp. H51. The sequence goes on along the minus strand of NZ_JAYMHD010000075.1, from coordinate 346,832 downwards.
CGTGGACGCCACGGCCCGCATGCTGGGCATCGAGGACCTCCTCGACCGCTTCCCCAGCCAGCTCTCCGGCGGCGAACGCCAGCGCGTCGCCATGGGCCGGGCCATCGCCCGCCACCCCTCCGCCTTCCTCATGGACGAACCGCTGTCCAACCTCGACGCCAAACTCCGCAACCACCTCAGGGCCGAGATCGCCAAGCTGACCCGCGAGCTGGGCGTCACCACCGTCTACGTCACGCACGACCAGTCCGAGGCGATGTCGCTGGGCGACCGGGTCGCCGTCCTGCGCGGCGGCGTCCTGCAGCAGGTGGACACCCCGCGCTCGGTGTACGCCCTGCCGCGCAACGTCTTCGTCGCCGCCTTCATCGGCACCCCGCGCATCAACCTGCTGCGCGGCGTGGTCCGCGCCCCGCTCGACGGGGCGATGACCGTCAGCCTCGGCAAGCAGTTCCTGCGGCTGCCCGAACCCCTCTCCCTGGACCACCAGTTGCTCCGCGTCCAGCAGGGCCGGGAGGTGATCGTCGGCCTGCGCTCCGAGGCCGTCCGCATCGCCAAGCCCGCCTCCGCGCGACCCGGCGAGGTGGCCCTCACCGGCCTCGTGGAGCACGTCGAGTTCCAGGGCCACGAGATCCTCGTCCACTTCGACACCGGCTCCCGGCCCGCCGTCGTGCCCGACCTGGAGGCCGCCCGCCCGGCCGGCCGCCCCGACCGGCGCCGCCGCCGCGAGGGCGGCCAAACGGTCCTGCACCGCATCAAGGAGCGGGCGGGATCCCTGCGCGCCGGTCCGGTGGTGGTCCTGGACGACCCCCCGCAGGCCGGCCCCGAGCCCGCCGCGCCGGACGGGCGCCTGCCCGGCGACCTGGTCGTCCGTACCACCCCCGACATCCAGCTGCGCCAAGGCATGCAGGTCCCCCTGCTCGTCGACCTCGCCCACATGTTCATCTTCGACCAGCACGGCGAACGCATCAGCCCGGCTCCCGCGCGGCTGCCCGACCTGGAAGCCTGAGAGCGCGCCGCCCGGCCGCCGGGCCCGTGCCTGCCGCCTGCCGGGCCGGTGCCTGCCGCCTGCCGGGCCGGTGCCCTCCGGGGCCGGGCCGGTGACGGTGCCCTCCGGGGCCGGCCCCGATTCCAGGTGTCCGATTCCAGGTGTCCGATGCCGGGTGTCTGATGTCATGGGGTGCCCGGCATGTCTGGCGTCAGAAAACTAACGCCGCTAGTTTAAGTCCCGGACGACGACGTACCCCGCCCGGGAGGACGCATGAAGGCACACGACGGCATGTACATCGACGGCGCCTGGCGCGCGCCCGTCGGCCGGGACACGATCGACGTCGTGAACCCGGCCGACGAGCAGGTCATCGGCCGCGTCCCGGCGGGCACCGCCGCGGACGTCGACGCCGCCGTCCGGGCCGCCCGCGCCGCCCTGCCGGCCTGGGCCGCGACCGCTCCCGCCGAGCGGGCCGCCCGGCTGGCCGCTCTGCGGGACGTCCTGGCCGCCCGCAAGGACGAGATCGCCGAGACCGTCACCGCCGAACTCGGCTCGCCGCCGCAGTTCGCGCAGAACGTGCACGTCGGCGTCCCCATCGCGGTCGCGGGCTCCTACGCCGAGCTGGCGGCGACGTACTCCTACGAGGAGAAGGTGGGCAACTCGGTCGTCCACCTGGAGCCGGTCGGGGTGGTCGGCGCGATCACACCCTGGAACTACCCGCTGCACCAGATCGTCGCCAAGGCCGCCCCGGCGCTCGCGGCCGGCTGCACGATCGTCGTCAAGCCCGCGGAGGACACCCCGCTCGTCGCCCAGCTCTTCGCCGAGGCGGTGCACCAGGCGGGCCTCCCGGCGGGCGTCTTCAACCTGGTCACCGGCCTCGGCCCGGTCGCCGGCCAGGCCCTCGCCGAGCACCCGGGCGTCGACCTGGTCTCCTTCACCGGCTCCACGGCCGTCGGCCGGCTGATCGGCGCGACGGCGGGCGCCGCGATCAAGAAGGTCGCGCTGGAACTGGGCGGCAAGTCCGCCAACGTCATCCTGCCGAGCGCCGACCTGGCCCGGGCGGTCAACGTGGGGGTCGCCAACGTGATGTCCAACTCCGGCCAGACGTGCAGCGCCTGGACCCGGATGCTGGTGCACGCCGAGCGGTACGACGAGGCCGTCGGACTGGCCGCGGCGGCCGCCGCCAAGTACGGCGACCGCATCGGCCCGGTGGTCAGCGCCAAGCAGCGGGCACGGGTGCGCGGTTACATCGAGAAGGGCGTGGCCGAGGGGGCGCGGCTGGTCACCGGCGGCCCCGACGCCCCGCGCGAACAGGGATACTTCGTGGCCCCGACGGTCTTCGCCGACGTGACGCCGGAGATGACGATCGCCCAGGAGGAGATCTTCGGCCCGGTACTGTCGATCCTGCGCTACACGGACGAGGAGGACGCCCTGCGCATCGCCAACGGCACGGTCTACGGCCTCGCGGGCGCCGTGTGGGCCGGGGACGAGGCGGAGGCGGTCGCCTTCGCGCGCCGCATGGAGACCGGCCAGGTCGACATCAACGGCGGCCGTTTCAACCCGCTCGCCCCCTTCGGCGGCTACAAGCAGTCCGGGGTGGGCCGCGAACTGGGCACGCACGGCCTGTCCGAATACCTCCACACCAAGTCCCTGCAGTTCTGAGGAGCGTCACATGGTCCGCGCCGCCGTCCTGCCCGCCGTGGGCGCTCCGCTGGAGATCACCGACATCGAGCTGCCCGACCCCGGGCCCGGACAGGTCCGCGTCCGGCTCGCCGCCGCCGGCGTCTGCCACTCCGACCTGTCCCTGTCCGACGGCACCATGAGGGTGCCGGTCCCCGCGGTCCTCGGCCACGAGGGCGCGGGCACCGTCGTCGCCGTCGGCGAGGGCGTCGGCCACCTCGCGCCGGGCGACCGCGTGGTCCTCAACTGGGCTCCCTCCTGCGGAAGCTGCCATGCCTGCTCGCTCGGCGAGGTGTGGCTGTGCGCCAACGCGCTCAGCGGCGCCGCCGACGTGTACGCCCGCCGGGCCGCCGACGGGACCGGACTGCACCCCGGCCTGAACGTCGCCGCGTTCGCCGAGGAGACGGTGGTCGCGGCCGGCTGCGCACTGCCCCTGCCGGAGGGCGTCCCGCTCACCGAAGCGGCCCTGCTGGGCTGCGCCGTCCTCACCGGCTACGGCGCCGTCCACCACGCGGCGCGGGTCCGGCCGGGGGAGACGGTGGCGGTGTACGGCGTCGGGGGAGTGGGCCTCGCCGCGCTCCAGGCCGCCCGCATCGCGGGCGCCGGGCGGATCATCGCCGTCGACGTCTCGCCGCGCAAGGAGGAGCTGGCGCGCGGCGCCGGGGCGACGGACTACCTGACCGCCTCGGAGAACACCGCCCGCGAGGTCCGCGCCCTCACCGGCCGGCAGGGCGTGGACGTGGCGATCGAGTGCGTGGGCCGTGCGGCCACCATCCGCACGGCCTGGGACTCCACCCGCCGCGGCGGCCGCACGACCGTGGTCGGCATCGGAGGCAAGGACCAGCAGGTCACCTTCAACGCCCTGGAGATCTTCCACTGGGGCAGGACCCTGGCCGGCTGCGTCTACGGCAACTGCGACCCGGCGAAGGACCTGCCGGTGCTCGCCGGCCACGTCCGGGAGGGCCGACTGGACCTCGGCGCCCTGGTCACCGAGCGGATCGCCCTGGACGGCATCCCGGCGGCCTTCGACAACATGCTGGCGGGCAAGGGCGGCCGGGCACTGGTGGTTTTCCAGCCAGATGCATGAGCCCGGGTCTGTGCTGACCACGACCCTGGCGGTCCGCGTTGGCGCTGTCCGCGGCCGGCAGTGACGCGGCGGCGTCGCCCGAGCAGAGCTGGGGTTCCGCCGCCGGGCGCGGCCACAAGGTGTCCGCGGACGCCACCGACGCTTCTGCCAAGGGCGGCCGCAAGGGCGCGCTGACGGGCCGAGGGGAGGTCCCCGTCGGGCAGGCGGACAGCCTCACCAGTATCCCGAGCACGGGCAGGACCCCCAAGCCGGGCGACGTCCAGAAGGCCGCCCTGCCGGCCGCCGCCCCCAAAGGCTTCGACTCCAAACGCAGCAAGGAGCTCAAGAGCAAGCGCGGCGAGCGGGAGCGGACGTACCCCAATCCGGACGGCACCTACACCACCCGCTAAGTTCGGCTCCGGCTGGTCCACGCGCTGGGACATGCAACTCCGGGAGGAGTCCGCCACTTCGTCGGTCCTCGTCACGCTGGCCGACGGTTCGCAGGTGCGGTTCGGGAAGAACGCCGACGGTACGTACACCGGACCGGCCGGCGGGTCGCTGTCGCTGGCCAAGCAGTCGACGGAGTGGGTGCTGTGTGAGCGTTCCGGCGCTATCCACCGGTTCCTTGCGAGCGGTGTGCTCAGCAAGATCACGGATGCCGCCGGACGCGGTCAGACGATCACGCATGAGACGTCGACCGGCGGCCCGGTGAAGAACGTCACCGACGATCTGTCGGGCCGGTCGCTGTCGTTCGGCTGGACCGGCAGTCACGTCACCACGGTCACCACCAGCGCCATCGACACGAACACGGCCGGACTGACATGGTCGTACACCTATACGGGTGACCAACTGACCACCGTCTGCCCACCTTCCTCGACCACCAAGTGCACGGTGTACGAGTACGCCTCGGGGTCGGTCTACCGCAGCGGCGTCCTGGACGCGAGCCTCACCTCCTACTGGCGGCTCGGTGAGGGCGCGGGTTCGGCGGCGGCCAGTGAGGCGGTCTCGCCGACCGGGCTGAACGACGCCGTGCACCGCGACACCGTGCTGGGCTCGGACTCGGCGATCGCGGGTACGACGGACACCTCGGTGACCTTCGACGGCACCGACTCGGTAGTCGAACTGCCCGCGGACGCCCTGAAGACGGCGGCCTTCCCGACGATCGAGCTGTGGTTCAGGACGAGCACGGCCTCCGGAGTCCTCGTCGGCTTCCAGAACACCGAGTTGGGTGAAAAGCCCAGCTCCTGGCGCCCGGTCTTGAATATCGACGGCTCCGGCAAGCTGCGCGGCGAGTTCTACCTCACCGGGAGCCCGGCGGCCACACCGATCACCTCCTCGAAGGTGGTGACCGACGACAAGTGGCACCACGTGGTGCTCTCCGCCGCCGTCAACACGCAGACCCTGTACCTGGACGGTGCCAAGGTCGGCACTCTGGACGGTGTCCTGACCGAGCAGTCCCGTGACTACGCCTACCTCGGCGCCGGTTACGGCAGTTCCGGCTGGATGGGACTCGCGGAGGGTGAATACCGCTTCGCCGGCCAGATGGACGAAGTCGCCTTCTGCGACCACACCTTGGACCCTGCGACCGTTTCCGAGCACTACGCGGCCCGCAACGCCGTCGGTCAACTCACCAAGGTCACCCTGCCGTCGGGCCGAGTGCACGCGACGGCGGCCTACGACGGTGTCACGGGTCGGCTTTCCCAACGACCCAGACCCTCTACCTCGACGGTGTCAGCGTCGGCGAGCTGGAGGGCACGATCGTCGACCAGTCCCGGACGTACGCGTACATCGGCGGCGGGTACGGCAGCTCCGGCTGGATGGCGGACATGCTCGTCTGGGGCCGGACGAACGGCGCCGACACCCTGTGCTGGGTCGCCTCGGACCCTGACCCGGACCGCTGGCCGGTGGCGGTGTGGGCGCGTCAGGACGAGGGCTGGGCCGTTCACGAATGCGGGATGGTCGAGTTCCTCCTGCGTGTGCTGCGTTCCGATTTCGCCGCATGCCCGCTCAGCGTCACCACTCTCTGGGGCCATGGATACGCCCGGTTCCTGAACTTCAGTGACGAGGAGAGGTTCCTCGACGAGGGCGTGGATCCTTGGACCGGCGAATCCATAGACACCTTCGCGGATCTGCGAGCCAAAGAAGCGTGCGGGGTGGGCCGGCTCTGGGCTCACTGCTGCTACGGGCGGCCATTTTCCCGTGCGGTTCACTTGTCTCGGGCAAGCACCTGGCGATCTCCGTGGTCCCGCACAACGGCAACAGCGGCAGCGGCATTCCCACCGACATCGAGTACAACTACGGGGCCCTGGAAGACGGCAAAATGAAGCACTGCGTGATCACCAGTCGCCCACGGGCGGAACGACCCGGGGCAGCGCGGACTGCCCGAGGTGGTGACGGGGATGCCGGAGAACTGGCTCGAACGCGTCCTGGACATGCTCGGTGAACCGCTGAGCCGGTACCGGGATCCTGCGGCATGGCGTGAACTGGAGAGCAGCCTCGGTCTCAGTCTGCCGGCGGACTACAGGGAGATCATCGACGGCTACGCGCCTGTCCAGATCAACGGACACCTCTACCTGGGCCATCCGGCGACCGAACGCTGGAACCTGGGTGAGTGGATTCGGAGCACGGCCGATGCCTGGTCACAGATCGACTGGGACTGGGCGGAGCCGGAGGGCGACCCGCGAGCCTCGCTGGGCATCGAGGAACTCGTCTTCGGCACCGCGGACGGGCTGATTCCGATCGGTTCGACGGACCGCGGGGAGACGATCTTTCTCGCGCCCCGGGCGGACAACGGCAACGGGGTGTTGTTCGTGGAGAACGAGGGGGAGTTCTTCGAGTACACGATGACGTTCAGCGAGTGGCTCTACCGCTGGCTCATCGGCGAGGACGTGGCCGGACCCAACAGCAGCGCCTTCTATCCCGGCCCGATGGCCCTCCGGGACCTGCCCATGACACCGGATGAGCGGCCCGAGACGCGGTACGGACCGCCCCGCGGAATGTGAGGGGCTGCTGGGTGATCGACCCCGTTGGGATTGACGCCGGACCCGCAGAACCGGTGACCCGGGGAGCCGCGAGCAGCGCCGGCGTCTTCTGCTGACTCACCCGCGGCGAACCGGACAGGTGGGTTCGACACTGGAGTTGGGATTCGGCCGCGGTCCGCAAGCAGGTCAGGCGGAGTCGCGGGCCTGCTCCGGTACCGGTTCCGGCACCGGTACCGGTACCGTGGCGGCGACGCGGGCGGCCCGTGCCCGGGAGCGGGACACCGCGACGCCCGCCAGGCACAGCGCCCCGCCCGCGAGTGTCAGCGTGTCCGGCACCTCGCCCAGCGTCAGCCAGGACATCAGCACCACCAGCGCGGGTACCGCGTACGTGGTCGCGCCCATGCGGCTGGCTGTCGTACGGGCCAGGGCGTACGCCCAGGTGGTGAAGGCCAGCGCGGTCGGGAACACGCCCAGGTAGACCATGTCGAGGGTGGCCGACAGGGGCGCGTCGGCCACCTCACCGGCCAGCTGTCCGGCGAACGGCAGGCACCCCACCGCCCCGACCAGGCAGCCGAACGTCGTCACCTGCAGCGCGCTCGCCCTGCCCAGGGCCGGCTTCTGCGCGACGACCCCGGCCGCGTAGCCGACCGCGGCCAGCAGGCACAGTGCCACGCCGAGCACCGAGGAGCCGTCCCCGCCCGACATCGACAGCCCCACGGTCACCGCCCCGGCGAACGACACCGCCATCCCCGCCAGCAGCCGCGGCGGCATCGGGTCGCCGAGCAGCCGGGCGCCCAGCAGGGCGATGAGGAGCGGGCCGACGTTCACGACCAGGGCGGCGGTACCGGCGTCCACCAGCCGCTCGCCCCAGTTCAGGACGACCATGTAGCAGCCGAACCACAGGGCCCCGGATATCGCGATCCCCCGCCACGCCGACCGCGGCGGCAGCCCCTCCCGCCGGACCAGGCAGATCACGCCCAGCGTCAGCGCCCCGGCCAGCAGGCGTCCGAGCGCCAGCGCGCCGGGGGAGTAGGCGTCCCCCGCGCGCCGGATCGCGACGAAGGCGGAGGCCCACAGCACGACGGACACCACGGCGGCACCGGCCGCGAGCAGTTCCGCCCGGCGGGCAGGTCGGTTCGGGAAGTCGTTCACCATGCTCCAGAGGCTAGGAGGGAAAGCGGAGAAGAGCTGGCGCATTTCGGACGCCCAGTCCCACCTCGCACCGGCTCACCGCAAGGTCCCCGGGGCGATGCCCAGCAGTTCGTGCAGGGCGGTCTCGCCCCGGGGCGTCAGCCGGAGGGCGCGTTCCGTGCCGATGCGCACGCACCAGCCCGAGTCCAGGGCGTGCCGGCACAGGGCCGCGCCGGAGGTTCCCGCGAGGTGGGGGCGGCGCTCGGTCCAGTCGAGGCAGGCCCGGGCGAGCGGACGACGTCCGCCGCGGTCGAGGGCGATGCCCGCCGCGTCGAACCAGGCGAGCCCCGCGTCCGTGAGCGCGAACCCGGTGTCCTGGCGCAGCAGCCCGCGGCCGGCCAGCGCGTCGGTGACCGCGATGCCGAGCCGTCCGGCGAGGTGGTCGTAGCAGGTGCGGGCGCGGGCCATCGCCGACCCGGCGCTCGACGCCCGCAGCCCGCGCGGCCGTGCCGCGGCGTCCGGGGCGAGCCGCGCGGCCAGGTCTTCCACCAGTTGGGCCACGGTCGCGTCCGCCAGGCGCACGTACCGGTGCCGGCCCTGCCGCTCCTCGGTGAGCAGCCCGCCGGCGACGAGCTTGCCCAGGTGCTCGCTCAGCGTCGACGCGGCGACACCGGCGTGCCGCGCCAGCTCGCCCGCGGTCCACGCCCGCCCGTCGAGCAGTGCCAGCAGGCACGTGGCCCGCGTCTCGTCGGCGATCAGTCCCGCGAGCCGGGCCAGCCGCGGGGCCTGCGGTTCCCTGGAGGTCATGCCCCCAGCATGCGGCACTGATACTTCGGCACCCGCCGAACCGTCGCGGCCGTCCGTCGCGACCGTCGCGACCGACCGTCCCGGCCGTCGCCGGTCGCGGCTCAGGCGGTCCGCCGGAGCTGCTCGTACTGCTGTGCCAGCCCGTCCAGCAGTGCCGTCAGGCCGGTCCCGAAGGCCCGCTCGTCGATCTTCTCCTGCTGCTCGGCGAGCAGGTGGGCCTGTCCGAGATGGGGGTAGTCGGCGGGGTCGTACGCGCTCGCGTCGTCCACGAACCCCCCGGCGAACGAGCCGAGCGCCGAGCCCATGACGAAGTAGCGCATCACCGCGCCGATGGAGGTGGCCTGGGCCGGCGGCCAGCCCGCGCGGACCATCCCGCCGTAGACCGCGTCGGCGAGGCGCAGTCCGGCCGGGCGGCGGCCGGGACCCCGGGCCAGGACGGGGACGACGTTCGGGTGGTCGCGCAGGGCGGCCCGGTAGGAGACCGCCCAGTCGTGCAGGGCCGTCCGCCAGTCCCGGCCGTCCTCGAACATCGACAGGTCGACCTGCGCGCTCACCGAGTCGGCGACCGCCTCCAGGATCTCGTCCTTGGTGCGGAAGTGGTTGTAGAGCGAGGGCCCGCTGACGCCCAGTTCGGCCGCGAGCCGGCGCGTGGAGACGGCCGCCAGGCCCTCCGCGTCCACCAGCGCCCGCGCGGTCTGGACGATCCGGTCGGTGCTGAGCAGGGGCTTGCGCGGTCGGGCCATGGCGCACATAGTAGGGCTGCACCCAGAAACTAGCAGTGCTAATTTAAAGGTACGGCCTTCAAGGACCTGACCGCGCCGTTTCCCGTTCCCCGGCCACTCGAGGGGTGATCTCGTCGTGAACCTGGAGCTCAGCGAGGAGCAGGTCGCCGTCCAGCGGCTCGCCCGGGACTTCGTGGAGCGGGAGATCGCCCCCCGTGCCGTCGCCTGGGACCGCGCCGAGGAGGTCGACCGGGGCATCGTGAGGAAACTCGGCGAGGTCGGCTTCCTGGGGCTGACCGTCGACGAGGAGTACGGCGGCTCGGGCGGCGACCACCTCTCCTACTGCCTGGTGACGGAGGAACTCGGGCGCGGCGACTCCTCCGTGCGCGGCATCGTCTCCGTCTCGCTCGGCCTGGTGGCCAAGACCGTCGCCGCGTGGGGGAGCGAGGAGCAGAAGCGGCGCTGGCTGCCGGGCCTGACCTCCGGCGCGTACGTCGGCTGCTTCGGCCTGACCGAGCCCGGCACCGGATCCGACGCCGGCAACCTCGCCACCCGGGCGGTGCGCGACGGCGGCGTGTACATCGTCAACGGCACCAAGATGTTCATCACCAACGGCACCTGGGCCGACGTCGTGCTGCTGTTCGCGCGCTCCACCGACGCCCCCGGCCACAAGGGCGTCTCCGCCTTCCTCGTCCCGGCCGACACGCCCGGGCTCACCCGCCGCACCCTGCACGGCAAGCTCGGCCTGCGCGGCCAGGCCACCGCCGAACTGGTCCTCCAGGACGTGCGGGTCCCGGCCTCCGCGATGCTGGGCAAGGAGGGCAAGGGCTTCTCCGTCGCCATGTCCGCCCTCGCCAAGGGCCGGATGTCGGTCGCGGCGGGCTGCGTCGGCATAGCCCAGGCCGCCCTGGACGCGGCCGTGCGCTACGCGGGGGAGCGCGAGCAGTTCGGCAGGCCCATCGCCCACCACCAGCTGGTGCAAGAACTGATCAGCGACATCGCCGTCGACGTGGACGCGGCCCGCCTGCTGACCTGGCGGGTGGCCGACCTGATCGACCGCGGCCTGCCGTTCGCCGTCGAGGCGTCCAAGGCCAAGCTCTTCGCCTCCGAGGCCGCCGTGCGCGCCGCCAACAACGCCCTGCAGGTCTTCGGCGGTTACGGCTACATCGACGAGTACCCGGCCGGCAAACTGCTGCGCGACGCGCGCGTGATGACCCTCTACGAAGGCACCAGCCAGATCCAGAAGCTCCTCATCGGCCGCGCCCTGACCGGGGTCTCGGCGTTCTGATCCGCCTCCCCGGGCCGAGCCGGCCGCCGGCCGCCGGCGTGACGCCCGGGCGCGCTCACCGCCCCCTTCGGGAAGCCCCCGCCGCGCCCGCGGCCGTGCGGGCACGCCAGGCCCTGCCGTCCGGATCAGGCCGGCTGTGAGGTACGGCGCCGTGCAGCCGACCCGAGCGTGGGGGAGTCGGCGACCGGCGGCAACGCGGCAGATGTGCGTGCCAGGACCCCGCGACGCCGGGACGATCCGAACGACCGGGCCTAAGCGCCCGCTCACCTGGAGCGGTATGGTGGGGACCCTGTCGGGCAGAGGGCGTTGCCCGTACGGCCGCCGCCGAGGGCGGCGGTGGGAGACGGCGGGCGAGAGAGGCTGGCGAGCGATGAGTACGGCGGAGGAGACGGCCGGCGGCGAAGTGCAGCCGTGGGGCGAGGTCACGCCCGACGCGGCCCGGCGGCTGCTGATCGCCGCCGTGGAGGCTTTCGCCGAGCGCGGCTACCACGCGACCACGACGCGCGACATCGCGGGCCGCGCCGGAATGAGCCCGGCCGCCCTCTACATCCACTACAAGACCAAGGAGGAACTCCTCCACCGCATCAGCAGGATCGGCCACGAGAAGGCCGTCGAGATCCTGCGCACGGCCGCACAGCGCGAGGGCGCCCCCACCGAGCGGCTGGCCGACGCGGTGAGCTCCTTCGTCCGCTGGCACGCGGGCCAGCGCACCACGGCCCGCGTCGTGCAGTACGAACTCGACTCGCTCGGCCCGGAAGCCCGCGCCGAGATCCTCGGGCTGCGCCGCCAGGCCGACGCCGAGGTGCGCGGGATCATCGAAGAGGGCGTGGCGACGGGCGAGTTCGAGGTCCTGGACGTGCACGGCACCACTCTCGCCGTGCTGTCCCTGTGCATCGACGTCGCCCGCTGGTTCAACGTCGGCGGCCCCTGCACGCCCGACGAGGTCGGCGCGCTGTACGCCGACCTCGTGCTGCGGATGGTGGGGGCCGGCAAGCGGTGGCGCTCCGGCGGGGCCGGTGCCTAGAGGTAGTACCGCGAGACGGACTCCGCGACGCACACCGGCTTGTCGCCGCCCTCGCGTTCCACCGTGAAGGCCACGGCCACCTGCACACCGCCCGGCACGTCCTCGACGCCGGTGATCCGCGCGGTGGCGCGCAGCCGCGAGCCGACCGGGACCGGGGCGGGGAAGCGGACCTTGTTGGTGCCGTAGTTGACGCCCATCTTCACGTTCTCGACCGTGATCAGCTGCGGCCCGAACAGCGGCAGCAGCGACAGGGTCAGGTAGCCGTGCGCGATGGTGGTCCCGAACGGGCCCGCGGCGGCCTTCTCCGGGTCCACGTGGATCCACTGATGGTCGCCGGTGGCCTCCGCGAACAGGTCGATCCGCTTCTGGTCGACCTCCAGCCAGTCGGTGTACCCCAGCTGCTCGCCCACCGCCGCCTTCAGCTCGTCGGCGGACGTGAAGATCCTCGGCTCTGCCATGTCCCGGCCTCCCATGTGCCTACATCTCTAAGCGACTGCTTAGCATGGTCGGGTCCGGGAGCAAAGTCAACGCACGGCGGCTCATCGCGGGTGGGTAGTCTTCGAGGGGTGCCCCAGATTCCCGAGAAGATCCACGAACTCACGGTCGGCCAGCTCGCCGCCCGCAGCGGTGCCACCGTCTCCGCCCTGCACTTCTACGAGTCCAAGGGCCTGATCCGCAGCCGCCGCACCGGGGGCAACCAGCGCCGCTACGGCCGCGACACCCTGCGCCGCGTCGCCTTCGTCCGCGCCGCCCAGCGCGTCGGCATACCGCTCGCCACGATCCGCGAGGCACTCGCCGAACTGCCCGAGGAGCGCACCCCCACCCGGGAGGACTGGGCCCGCCTCTCCGAGGCCTGGCGCTCCGAGCTCGACGAGCGCATCAGCCAGCTCAACCGCCTGCGCGACCACCTCACCGACTGCATCGGCTGCGGCTGCCTGTCCCTGGACTCGTGCGTCCTGTCCAACCCGGACGACGTCTTCGGCGAACGGCAGACCGGCTCCCGGCTCCTGGTGGAGCGCCGCGGCGGCCGGGCGGGGCGCGGGAGCGGCGCGCCGGACCGGTAGCGGCCGAGCCGCCGCTGGGCGGCGCTGTCGAAGCCCGGCGGCGCAGGCCTGCGGGCGCGTCCGGTGGTGCTGGCGCGTCGGGTGGTTTCGGCGCGTCGGGTGGTGCCTGCGCGTCGGGTGGTGTCGGCGCGGCAAACAGGGGGTGCGGCATCCCCGGCGCACCCCCGCCGTGCTCAGGCCGACACGAGCAGCCTTCCGCGCCGTGCGTCCGCCAGGGCCTCGGGGGTGAGCACGGGCCGTGGCACGAGAATCCCGCAGTGTGCGCACACCGGACCCGACGAGGGTTCGTGGTCCAGGTCGTACCGCCAGACCAGACGCTCCCCGCGGCACACCGGGCACTCCGCTCCCGGCTCGCGCTCCAGGGCCGCGATCAGCCGGCGCAGTACCTCCGCCAGCGGTTCACGGGGGTGGACCCGCGGGTCGTCGCACCAGGCCACGCCGAAACCGCCCCAGGTCAGCCGGTGCCAGTCGTCCACGCTGCCCGGCCTGCGCAGCCCGTCGTGCTTCTCCTTCCTGCGCCGTTCGGCGAACTCCGTCTCGTACGCCAGCCAGACCGACCGCGCCTCCTCCAGCTCCTCCAGCGCGGCCACGAGCCGCGCCGGATCGGGGGACCGGTCCTCCGGACCGAACCCCGCCCGGGAGCACAAATGGTCCCAGGTCGCCCTGTGCCCGTAAGGAGCGAACCGCTCCAGGCACTTGCGCAGTGAGTAGCGCCGCAGTGCCAGATCGCACCGCGGGTCGCGGACCTGTCTCGCCAGACTCCGGAAACCGGCCATCGCCCTGCACCTCCGTCACACCTGCACCTGTACTTCGGTCACCTCGGTGTCGTCGTTCGGACGTCGCCGAATAGACGCATCGACAAGCGATTCGGCTCCATCCGTTTTCCGATGACCTCCCTCGGCCGTCGCGCCGACTTCAAAAAGTGACGCATGTTCATCTTCACTCCCGGGGATACCGGCGGTAACGTCCCGGCTCACCCCTCGTCGGTAGGAGCTGCCATGCCACGGCGTACCCCACGCAACGTTCTCGACAGACTGAGAACTCCCCGCAGGTTCCCCGGGTTCCTGAAGAGCGCTGCCGTATGCGCCCTGATTGCCGGACTTTTGACACCGCTTTCCCAAGCGGCGGTGGCCGCGACGGACGCGACGGCGTCCAACGACTACTGCGGCGGCCAGTGTTCCGACATCCTGCCGCCCGGCGAGAACGGCAACGCGACGCTCGCCCAGATCCTGCTCAACCAGGCCTTCGGCACCCAGCCCTCGCACGCCGAGGACCAGCTCGGCCCGTACGCCAACCTGGCCACGGGCTACTCGGCGCTCACCACCGACAAGATCAACACGTTCTTCAACGACGCGTCGTTCGGGGTCGCCTCCGACCAGGTCGCCTCCACCGAGAAGCCCGCCGGCCGCAGCGACGTGACGATCGTCCGCGACAAGAAGACCGGTGTACCGCACATCACCGGCACCACCCGGTACGGCACCGAGTTCGGCGTCGGTTACGCCGCCGCCGAGGACCGGCTGTGGCTGATGGACGTCTTCCGGCACGTCGGACGCGGCCAGCTGACCTCGTTCGCCGGCGGCGCGGCCTCCAACCAGGGCCTGGAACAGGAGTTCTGGCGCAACGCCCCCTACACCGAGGCCGATCTGCAGGCCCAGATCGACAACGCCATCGCCAACAACGGCGCCCGCGGCCAGCAGGCCCTCGCCGACGCCAACGCCTACCTCGCGGGCATCAACGCCTACATCGACGCCTCCGACAGCGGCCGTTACTTCCCCGGCGAGTACGTCCTGACCGGGCACAAGGACGCGATCACCAACGCCGGCACCATCGAGCACTTCAAGATCACCGACCTGGTGGCGCTCGGCTCGGTGATCGGCTCGCTGTTCGGCTCCGGCGGCGGCGGCGAGGTGAACAACGCGATGTCCCTGCTCGCCGCCCAGACCAAGTACGGCGTGGCGGAGGGCACCAAGGTCTGGGAGTCCTTCCGCGAGCGCAACGACCCCGAGGCCGTCCTCACCGTCCACGACGGCCAGAGCTTCCCCTACGCGAACAAGCCCGACGACCCGCAGGGCGAGGCCCTGCCCGACGCGGGCTCGGTGACCGAGGAGCCGCTGGTCTACGACCGCACCGGCAGCGCGGCGACCGCCGGAGCCACCACCGCCTCCGCCACCGCGACGAAGACGACGCTCAGCTCCGCCAAGCGCGGCATGTCCAACGCCCTGGTGGTCAGCGGCAAGCACACCGCCAGCGGCCACCCCGTCGCCGTGTTCGGCCCGCAGACCGGCTACTTCGCCCCGCAGCTGCTGATGCTGCAGGAGATCCAGGGCCCGGGCATCAGCGCCCGCGGCGCCTCCTTCGCGGGCCTGAGCATGTACGTGGAACTGGGCCGCGGCCAGGACTACTCGTGGAGCGCCACGACCTCCGGCCAGGACATCATCGACACCTACGCCGTCGAGCTGTGCCAGGACGACTACCACTACCTGTACCACGGCACCTGCACGGCCATGGACAAGGTCGAGCAGAAGAACGCCTGGACGCCGACCACCGCGGACGGCACCGCGGCGGGCTCGTACACGATGCGGGTCTGGCGCACCAAGTACGGGCCGGTGCAGTACCGGGCGACCGTCGGCGGCAAGAAGGTCGCCTACACCACCCTGCGCTCCTCCTTCCTGCACGAGGCCGACTCGATCATCGGCTTCCAGATGCTGAACGACCCGGACTACGTCAACAGCCCGCAGACCTTCCAGAGCGCGGTGCAGCACATCAACTTCACCTTCAACTGGTTCTACGCCGACTCCCAGCACACCGCGTACTACAACAGCGGCGACAACCCGCAGCGCGTGAGCGGCGTCGACGCCGAGTTCCCGGTGTGGGGCCGGGCGGCGTACGAGTGGAAGGACTGGGACCCGGCGACCAACACCGCCGCCTACACCCCGGCCTCCGCCCACCCCAACTCCATCGACCAGGACTACTACATCTCCTGGAACAACAAGCAGGCGAAGGACTACACGACCGCGCCCTGGGGCGACGGCTCCGTGCACCGCGGCAACCTGCTGGAGGACCGGGTCAAGAAGCTGGTCGCCGCGGGCGGGGTGACGCGGGTGGCGCTGGTGAAGGCGATGGCGGACGCGGGCCTCGCCGACCTCAGGGCCGAGGACGTGCTGCCCGACCTGCTCAAAGTGGTCAACAGCTCGACCGTCACCGACTCCACGGCCGCCGCGGCCGTCACCAAGCTGCAGGCGTGGCTGACCGCGGGCGCCAAGCGGACGGAGACCTCGGCCGGTTCCAAGACGTACGCGAACGCGGACGCCGTCCGGATCCTCGACGCCTGGTGGCCGCTGCTGGTGAAGGCCGAGTTCGAGCCCGGACTCGGCAGCGACCTGTACGCCGCCTTCGGCGACAACCTGCCCATCGACGAGTCCCCGTCGGCCGCGCACGGCCCGACCGGCTCGCACGCCGGCAGCGCCTTCCAGTACGGCTGGTGGAGCTACGTCGACAAGGACATCCGGGCGGTCCTCGGCGAGTCCGTGCAGGGCCCGCTGGCGCGGGAGTACTGCGGCGGCGGCAGTCTGAGCTCCTGCCGGGACATCCTGATCAGCACGCTGAAGACGGCGGCCGGCATGACGGCGTCCCAGGTCTACCCCGGTGACGACCAGTGCTCGGCGGGCGACCAGTGGTGCGCCGACTCGATCGTCCACCGCACCCTCGGCGGCATCAAGCACGGCAAGATCAGCTGGCAGAACCGGCCGACGTTCCAGCAGGTGGTGGAGTACACGTCACACCGGTGAACCGGCCGGGGCGGCGGGCCCGCGACAGCGGCCCGCCGCCCCCGGCGGCAGCCCCCGGCACGCCGGGGGCTCACTCGTACAGCAGGTAGTGCCGGCGCGTCCGGCGGAACGCGGCCAGCTCCGGCTGCCAGTCGGCCACCACCTCGTCGGTGTCCGCGCCCGCGTCGATCAGCGTCCGCACCCGCGCCGAGCCGGTGAGCTTGTCGATCCAGTTGTCGGAGCGCCAGGCGAAGCCGTCGAAGACCCGCTTGGCGGTCACCAGCAGGGCGATCCCGGTGCGCACCGGGTCGAAGACCGCGCGGTCGTGCACATGGACCTGCACACCCCCGATGGTCTTCCCCTGGTACTTGGAGAAGGCCGGCGCGAAGTACGCCTCCCTGAAGCGCACACCGGGCAGGCCCAGTTCGTTCACGGCGGCGGCCCACCTGCCGTCCACGCCGTCGGCGCCCAGCAGTTCGAACGGCCGGGTCGTCCCGCGCCCCTCCGACAGGTTCGTCCCCTCCAGCAGGCACGTCCCCGAGTAGACCAGGGCGGTGTCGGGGGTCGGCATGTTGGGGCTCGGCGGCACCCACGGCAGCCCGCAGGCGTCGTAGAACCACGACCGCCGCCACCCGGTCATGGTGACGGTCTCCAGCTCCACCGGAGCCGTCAGGAACTCCCCCTCGAACAGCCGCGCCAGTTCGGCGACGGTCATCCCGTGCGCCTGCGCGATCGGCTGCCGGCCGACGAACGTCGCGAACTCCTTGTGCAGCACCGGGCCGAGGGCCGCCCGTCCGGTCACCGGGTTCGGCCGGTCCAGCACCACGAACCGTTTGCCGGCCAGCGCCGCCGCCTCCATGCAGTCGTACAACGTCCAGATGTACGTGTAGAAGCGCGCGCCGACGTCCTGGATGTCGAAGACGACGGTGTCCACGCCGGAGGCCGTGAAGACGTCGGCGAGCGGCTGACCGCTCTTCAGGTACGTGTCGTAGACGGGCAGTCCGGTCGCCGGGTCGTCGTAGCGGCCCTCGGAGCCGCCCGCCTGGGCGGTGCCGCGGAAGCCGTGCTCGGGGCCGAAGACGGCGACCAGGTTCACCCGCTCGTCGGCGTGCATGACGTCGACGACGTGCCGGACGTCGCTGGTGACGCCGGTGGGGTTGGTGACGATGCCGACCGGTCGGCCGTCGAGGAGCGCGTAGCCGTCCGCGGCCAGCCGTTCGAATCCGGTGCGCAGGGACGCGCGGTGCGGGGACGCGGCGGCGGGGGACGCCGCCGGGAGGGAGGTTGCTGCCGTTGCCGTTGCCGCTGCGAGAAGAGCTCGTCTGGAAAGGCGCATGAGAGGCACGGTAGGGGCCGGCGCCGGCCGCGGGAACCCCTTCCCTGCCACATACCGACCGGTTAGTCTGGCCGGGCCGCAGAGCCGCAGTCGAAGGAGATCGATGGTGGAAGCCGTTCAGGGTGCCGGTGTGGTCGTCACGGGGGCCGGGGGAGGCATCGGCGCGGCGCTCGCCCGCCGGTTCGCCGCCGAAGGGGCCCGGGTCGTCGTCAACGACCTGGACGCCGGCCGGGCCGAGGCGGTCGCCGGGGAGATCGGCGGCATCGCGGTGCCGGGCGACGCCTCCGCGATCGTGGCCGACGCCCGCGAGGCGCTCGGCGGCACGGTGGACGTCTACTGCGCCAACGCCGGCGTCGCCCTGGAGGACGGGGACCTCGAACAGCCCGTCGACGAGAAGTCCTGGGGACTGGCCTGGGACGTGAACGTCATGGCGCACGTGCGGGCGGCGCACGCGCTGCTGCCGGCCTGGCTGGAGCGCGGCAGCGGACGCTTCGTGTCCACCGTCTCCGCGGCCGGCCTGCTGACGATGATCGGCGCCCCCTCCTACAGCGTCACCAAGCACGGCGCCTACGCCTTCGCCGAGTGGCTGTCGCTGACGTACCGCCACCGCGGCCTGAAGGTGCACGCCATCTGTCCCCAGGGGGTCCGCACCGACATGCTGTCCGCCACCGGCAGCGCGGGCGACCTGGTGCTCAGGCCCACCGCGATCGACCCGGCGGACGTCGCGGACGCCCTGTTCGAGGGGATCGAGGAGGACCGCTTCCTGATCCTGCCGCACCCCGAGGTCGCCGCGTTCTACCGGGCCAGGGCCGCCGAGCCGGACCACTGGCTGACCAACATGAACCGCATCCAGCAGAAATGGGAGGAGCTGCGGTGACCGGCTCCCGCTACGCGGCCAAGCCCTGGCTCGCCCTGCTGAACGACGCCCAGCGCGCCCCGGTCGACCCGGCCGACTCCCTCGTGCACGCCCTCGCCCGGTGCGTCGCCGAGGCCCCCGACCGCACCTTCCTGACCTACTTCGACGGGCGGCTCGGCTACCGCGAGACCGACGAGCTGAGCGACTCCGTCGCCGGCCACCTCGCCGCCCGCGGGCTGCGGCCCGGCGACCGGGTGGCGGTCCTGCTGCAGAACTCCCCGCACTTCGTGATCGCGCTGCTCGGCGCGTGGAAGGCGGGCGCGATCGTCGTGCCGGTCAACCCCATGTACAAGTCGGGGGAGGTCGCGCACGTCCTGCGGGACGGCGAGGTGGCCGCGCTGGTCTGCTCCGACCGGGCGTGGGAGTCCTACCTGCGCGAGACGGCGGCCGACTCGCCGGTGCGGATCGTGCTCACCGCCTGCGAGCTGGACTTCCAGACCCGCGGCGACGAACGGGTGCTGGGCTTCGAACGGCTGCCGCAGGCCCCGGACGCCGAAGACCTGACCGCCGTCGCCCGGGCCGGTCACCCGGCCCCCGAGGTCCGTGCCGCCGCCCCGTCCGACATCGCGCTGATCAGCTACACCTCGGGCACCAGCGGCACGCCCAAGGGCGCCACCAACACGCACGGCAACATCATGTACAACGCCGAGCGGCAGCGGACCGGCCTCGCCCTGCCCGAGGCGCCCGTCCACTACGCCCTGGCACCCCTGTTCCACATCACCGGCATGGTCTGCCAGCTCGGCGCCTGCCTGGTCAGCGCGGGCACGCTCGTGCTGACGTACCGCTTCGAGGCGGGCGTCGTCCTGGACGCGTTCGCCGAGCACCGGCCGCACTTCACGGTCGGCCCGTCGACCGCCTTCATGGCGCTGGCCGCCCACCCGGCCGCCACCCCGGACCACTTCTCCTCCTTCGCCGTCATCTCCTCCGGCGGCGCCCCTGTGCCGCCCGCGCTGGTGGAGAGGTTCCGGGCGGACTTCGGGCCGTACCTCCGCAACGGCTACGGGCTCACCGAGTGCACCGCGCCCTGCGCCTCCGTGCCGCCGCACCTCGAGGCACCGGTGGACCCGGCGTCCGGCACGCTGGCGGTGGGCCTGCCCGGCCCCCGGACGGTGGTCCGGATCGTCGACGACGAGGGGCGGGAGGTGCCCTTCGGCGAGCAGGGCGAGATCGTGGTGAGCGGGCCGCAGGTCGTGCCCGGCTACTGGCGGCGCCCGGAGGCCACCGCCGAGACCTTCCCCGCGGGCGAACTGCGCACCGGCGACATCGGCTTCATGGACCCGCGGGGCTGGCTGTACGTCGTCGACAGGAAGAAGGACATGATCAACGCGTCCGGCTTCAAGGTGTGGCCGCGCGAGGTCGAGGACGTCCTGCACACGCACCCGGCGGTGCGCGAGGCGGCCGTCGTCGGGGTGCCCGACGGCTACCGCGGCGAGACCGTCAAGGCGTACGTCAGCCTGCGTCCGGGCGCCGGGACGGACCCGGATGAACTCGCGGTGTACTGCAAGGAGAGACTGGCCGCCTACAAATACCCGCGGCAGGTGGAGATCCTGCCCGACCTGCCGAAGACGGCGAGTGGGAAGATCCTCCGGCGGGAACTGCGTTCTCGCAGGCAGAGCAGCCGGTAGACCCACGGAAAGGCAGGTGGCGGCAGTGCCCAGGACGACGGACGGTGACGGAGCACCCGTTCCGCAGCGGCTTCTGGCCGCCGCCACCCGGCTATTCGCCGACCGTGGATACGACCGCACCTCCGTGCAGGAGATCGTCGAGGCGGCCGGTGTCACCAAGGGTGCGCTGTACCACTATTTCGGTTCCAAGGACGACCTCCTGCACGAGGTGTACGCGCGCGTGCTGCGCCTCCAGCAGGAGCGCCTCGACGCCTTCGCGGACTCCGACGAACCGGTCGAGAAGCGGCTGCGGGCCGCGGCGGCGGACGTCGTCGTCACGACGATCGAGAACCTCGACGACGCGTCGATCTTCTTCCGCTCCATGCACCACCTGAGCCCTGAGAAGAACAAGCAGGTGCGTGCCGAGCGCCGGCGCTACCACGAACGCTTCCGCGCGCTCGTCGAGGAGGGCCAGGAGGCGGGCGTCTTCTCCCGGGCGACCCCGGCCGATCTCGTGGTGGACTACCACTTCGGCTCCGTCCACCACCTGTCGACCTGGTACCGCCCCGACGGTCCGCTCACCCCGCAGGAGGTCGCCGACCACCTGGCCGACCTGCTGCTGCGGGCCCTGCGCCCCTGAAGCGCCGGGCGCCGAGGCCCCGTTCACGCAGCCGCCGGAGCCGGTGCGCCCCTGCCGCGCCCGCGCCCACGCGCGAGCCGGGGCCGGTCAGGCGGCGGTCCACTGGTCGAGGAGACGCCGGGTGGAGACGGTGTTCGGGTGCGAGGCGCCGAGCGCCCGTTCCATGTCGCGCACGACCGCGGCCAGCTCCTCCAGCGCGGCGCTCCGGCCGACGCCCGGCGTGTCGTGCCGCATGACGGCCAGCGAACCGCGAGCGATCAGGGTCATCTGGTGGTCCGCCCCCAGCTCCTGGGTGCCGACGCTGACGGCCTGCCGGTACACCTCCTGGGCGGCGTCGGTGTCGCCGTCCTCCTTCAGCCACTCGGCAAGGACGATGCGGGCCGCCAGGGCCTCCGGGTCGCCGGGACCGAGGGCCGCGTTCATCTCCTCGCTCAGGCCCTCCATGGCCGCGACGCGGTCGGGCACGTGGCCGTGCTCGCTCCGCAGCTGCAGCGCGATGAAGCGTGCCTGCAGCGTCAGCGTGTGGTCGTCCCCCAGGGCCGCGGCGAGGTCCGGCACCAGGGCCTCCAGCCGTTCCACCGCGAGACCGGTGCTGCCCTGCTGGGCGCATTGCACGGCCGACGCCAGACGGGCCCGGAGGAGCGACTCGTCGTCCGGCCCCAGCCGCCACTGCGCCAGCGCCAGCCCGAACGGCACCTCTCGGTGCGCGATCCCGACCAGCAAGGTGAGCATCATGGCGCACCCCAGCACGTACCACAGGACGTTGTTCATCGGCAGCACCATCGAGCCGACAACGGCCACGAGCAGGCCGGCCACCGGCCAGCGCCAGGCCTTCGGTAAGCGTCTCATGGCCGAAGTATCGCGTTCATGCCAGGGGTGAGGAAGATTGCGGTTGCCTTCGGTTGCCTTCGGCGGTCTTCGGCGGTCTTCGGCGGGGAAGGCGTAAGGGGCGGCCGCCCAGCGGCGGCCGCCCCCGAATCACTGACGCTCAGAGGTACTTCCGCAATTCAGAGGTACTTCCTCAGCTCCCGCCGGGCCAGCGAACGCTGGTGCACCTCGTCCGGGCCGTCGGCGATCATCAGGGTCCGCGCGGCGGCGTACAGCTCCGCCACCGGGAAGTCCTGGCTGACGCCGCCCGCGCCGTGGAGCTGGATCGCCCGGTCGAGGATGTCCACGACCGCGCGCGGGGTGGCGATCTTGATCGCCTGGATCTCGGTGTGCGCGCCCCGGTTGCCGACGGTGTCCATCAGCCAGGCCGTCTTCAGCACCAGCAGCCGCAGCTGCTCGACGGTGACCCGGGCGTCCGCGATCCAGTTGTGCACCACGCCCTGCTGGGCCAGCGCCTTGCCGAAGGCCTGACGCGCCACCGCGCGGCGGCACATCAGCTCGATCGCCCGCTCGGCCATGCCGATCAGCCGCATGCAGTGGTGGATGCGGCCGGGGCCGAGCCGGGCCTGCGCGATGGCGAAACCGCCGCCCTCCTCGCCGATCAGGTTGGACACCGGCACGCGCGCGTGGTCGAAGACCACCTCGGCGTGACCGCCGTGGTAGTGGTCCTCGTAGCCGAAGACCTTCATCGCGCGCGTGACGGTGACGCCCGGGGTGTCCCGCGGTACCAGCACCATCGACTGCTGGCGGCGGATGTCGGGGCCGTCCGGGTCCGTCTTGCCCATCACGATGAAGATCTTGCAGTGCGGGTCCATCGCGCCGGAGATGTACCACTTGCGCCCGGTGATGACGTAATCTTCGCCGTCCCGCTCGATCCGTGTGGTGATGTTCGTCGCGTCCGACGAGGCCACCTCCGGCTCGGTCATCGCGAACGCCGAGCGGATCTCGCCCGCCAGCAGCGGCTCCAGCCACTGCTTCTTCTGCCGTTCGTCACCGAACTGCGCGAGCACCTCCATGTTTCCGGTGTCCGGCGCCGCGCAGTTCGTCACGGTCGGCGCGAGCTGCGGCGAGCGGCCGGTGATCTCGGCGAGCGGGGCGTACTGCAGGTTGGTCAGGCCGGCGCCGTACTCGGCGTCGGGCAGGAAGAGGTTCCACAGCCCCTGCCGGCGTGCCTCGGCCTTCAACTCCTCGACCACGGCCGGGGTGTCCCACGGGGAGGCCAGCGCGGCGCGCTGCTCCTGCGCCACCGCCTCGGCCGGATGGACGTACTCGTCCATGAAGGCGAGCAGTTTGGCGCGCAGCTCCTCGGTGCGTGCGTCGAACGCGAAGTCCATGGCCAGTCAGCCTTCCTGGAGTCCTGCTTGGAGAGTCGTCAGACCGTGCTCGATGAAGACCGGGACCAGATCGCCGATGCGGTCGAAGCCGCGGCCGACCGTCTGGCCCAGGGTGTAGCGGTAGTGGATGCCCTCGAGGATCACGGCGAGCTTGAACCAGGCGAACGCCGTGTACCAGGAGACCGCCGAGACGTCCCGCCCCGAGCGGGCGGCGTAGCGCTCGATCAGCTCGGCAGGGGACGGGTGGCCGGGGGCCTGGGCCGTGGTGGAGACGGGGGAGTCGGGCATGCCCAGGGGCGTGCTGTACATCACCAGCAGGCCCAGGTCGGTGAGCGGGTCGCCGAGCGTCGACATCTCCCAGTCGAGGATCGCCTTGATGACGTCGTCGTCGCCGATCAGGACGTTGTCCAGCCGGTAGTCGCCGTGCACGACGGTCGGCGCGGGGGACACGGGCAGCTGCCGGCCGAGTGCCGCGTGCAGCTCGTCGATGCCGGGCAGCGCGCGGTTGCGGGAGGCGTCCAGCTGCTTCCCCCACCGCCGCAACTGCCGGTCCAGGAAGCCCTCCGGGCGCCCGAAGTCCGCCAGGCCGACCTCGGCCGGGTCCACGCCGTGCAACTCGACCAGTGTGTCCACCAGCGACAGCACCGCCTGCCGCGTGCGCTCCTCGCCCAGCGGGGCGAGCTGGTCGGCGGTGCGGTACGGGGTGCCCTCGACGAACTCCATGACGTAGAACGGCGCCCCGAGCACCTCCTCGTCCTCGCACAGCAGTACCGGGGTCGGCACCGGTACGGCCGTCGGGTGCAGTGCGCTGATCACCCGGTGCTCGCGCTTCATGTCGTGGGCGGTGGCGAGGACGTGCCCGAGCGGCGGCCGGCGGACGACCCACTTCGATACGCCGTCCTCGACCGCGTACGTCAGGTTCGACCGCCCGCCTTCGATCAGCCGGCCGGTCAGGGGGGCCTGCACCAGGCCGGGCCGCTCACGGTCGAGCAGGCCGCGCAGCCGGTCGAGATCGAGACCTGGCGGATGGTCGGGGCTCATCGGTGCTCCTTGGGCGCGCGTGAACATGACTGACGCGACCATCATGCCGACTGGTCGGTATGCCGTCCAGTGCGGGCGCCCAACGTGATCGGAACCACGGCGGGCCGGTCCCGGAGAGCCCTACAGGACGAGCGCCGCGCCGCACAGCGCCAGGGCCACGGTGCACAGGACCGCGGTGGCGGCGTGGCGCGGGCCGAGCGTGGACGGCCCGGGCGTCGCGGCGAGGGCGCGGATGCGCAGGTGGGCCAGCAGCAGGAACACCGCCCACAGCAGGCAGCACAGCGCGCCCACGGCGATGCCGGATGCGGAGGGGCCTTCGTGCAGGGCCGTCTTCACGGCGAGGACGGCGACGGCGGCGCTGGACAGGGTCGTACGACGCCAGGCCAGCCGGGTGCGCTCGGGCTGTAGCCCGGGATCCCGCTCCCGGCCCGCGGGCGCGCTCACCCCTCCCACCCGACGAGCACGACGACGACCATCGCGACGGCGACGACGGCGACCACCACGCCCAGCACCGCCGGGAACCGCGACACCGGCAGGTCCTCGCCCCGCCGCATGGCCCGCTCGCAGCGCACCCAGTGGTTGACCGCGCGCAGGGCGCACAGCACGCCCGCCCCCAGCAGTGCGAGCGCCAGCCCGACGCGCCAGCCCCGGCCCAGATCGGGCAGGAACTGGTCCACCGCGAAGCCTCCGCCGATCAGCGCGAGCCCGGTGCGCAGCCAGGCCAGGAAGGTGCGTTCGTTCGCCAGCGAGAACCGGTAGTCGGGGGTCGTGCCCTCGTCCCGGATCCGCTCCGGGGCGAACCACAGGCTGACGTTCCGTACCCATGCGTCGATCACGCCGCGACCCTATCGGGCTCCCCGCGGGCAAGCGGGCCGCCCGGAGGCGCGGGTGTCGCGGAAGCGCCGGGTGCCGGGGAGGCGGCGGATGGTGGGAGGCGGCGGGTGCCGGGGAGGCGGCGGATGGTGGGAGGCGGCGGGTGCCGGGGAGGCGGCTAATGGTGGGAGGCGGCGGGTCAGCCCATCGACCGGAAGGCCTTCAACCGCTCGTAGGCCGCCAGGCCGTCCGGCGTCCACTCCCACTCCGTCAGCCGCCGCTCCACCTCGTCCTCCGTCAGGAACGCGTGCCAGGCCACCTCCTCGGCCTGCGGGCTGACCGGCATCTCGCAGCGCACCTCGTACACCGCCGACCACCAGCTGCGGCCCGCGCCGTCGTCGTAGAGGAACTTGAACAGGAACCGCGGGCTCGGCAGGCCGCTCACGCCCAGTTCCTCCTCCGCCTCGCGCAGCGCCGCCTCGTCGTAGGACTCGCCGGCCGCGACCACGCCGCCGACGAACATGTCGTGGAGGGAGGGGTGGACCAGCTTGGTCGGGGTGCGGCGGTGGACGAAGACACGGCCCTTGGCGTCGCGGGCCAGGATGAAGGCGCAGCGGTGGCGCAGGCTCCTGGCGTACGCCTCGCCGCGCGGGGACCGGGCGACGACGCGGTCGTTCTCGTCGACGATGTCGATGATCTCGTCAGCAGCGCTCATGGGAGCATCCAAGCAGCACGCCGCTCGCGGGGGCACCCGGGCAGCACACCGCTACCGGGGGCACCGGAGCGGCACGCCGGGGCCGGTCGGTCACTGCGGTTGCAGGTCGCGGACCCGTTCCGGCTTCGCCGTGCCGGCGGGCATCGCCGGGTGCAGCCCGAGCAGCACGATGCCCGTGACGATCGCCGCGAGCCCGGCCGCCTCCCAGGCCAGCGCCCCGGTGTCGGTGCGCAGCCGGTCGCCGAGGAAGCCCACCCCGCACAGGATGCCGGCCAGCGGCTGGGCCGCGGTCAGGGCCGGCAGGGACATCCGCAGCGGCGCGGTCTCGAAGGCGCTCTGCACCAGCACCAGGCCGGTGACGCCGAGCGCCAGCACGCCGTACGGCTGCCAGCCGGTCACCAGGTCGGTGAGGCCGCCGGCCGAGAAGCGCTGGCCGCTGATCCGGGTGAGGGCGTCCTGGACGCCGTAGAGCAGGCCCGCCGCCAGGGACAGCAGGACCGGCGCCGAGCTCAGGCGCGAGCGCTTGGCACAGGCGGTCAGCAGCAGCGCGAGCCCGACCACGGCACCGATGATCAGCCAGTGGCGCAGCGGGTCGGCGACCGCGGTACCGCCGCGCGGTTCGCCCGCCACGATGAACGCGGTGACCCCGCCCGCCAGCAGGGTGAGGCCGGCCCAGCCCTGGCGGCCCAGTGGCTGCCCGGTCTGCCTGCGGGAGAGTGCGAGAGCGAACAGGAGGTTCGTGGCGAGGAGGGGCTCCACGAAGGAGACCTCGCCCTGGCCGAGCGCGACGGCGCCCAGGGCCATGCCCGCCACCATGAGCGCCGTACCGCCCAGCCAGCGCGGAACCCTCATCAGGTCCAGGAGCAGCCGAGGCGAGAGGAAGTCGCTCAGCGGCGCCCGCTGGGCCGCGTTCTGCTGGAGCACGAATCCGAGGCCCAGGCAGCAGGCAGCGCTCACGGCGAGAAGGAGAACCAGAACCGACACGCTGCGTACCTCGATCAGTTCGGCCGGGCTACGGGGCGGTTGGCGGCCGACTGTGGCGTCCCGGGCACGGGAGTGCCCCGGGAGCCGGCGAAGACATCGACCCGGCCACGGCGCGCCGCCCGGTCGGGGCGCGGGGCGTGACCGTGCCGCCATGGTCCGACGCCCCGACCGGCCGCGCCATGGCGTACGCCACACGGCGGGGCGGGGCGTACGCCACACGGCGGGGCGTACGCCACACGGCGGGGCGGGGCGCACCGGCGCACGGCCTCGGCCGCCCGGCAAGTGCTCCCACCGGCACGGACGTTGACGCGAGTAACGGAAGTCCGGGCCTTGACGTGAGTCTTTGCCGAGGGTTTGCTGTGCGTGATCAGTCGACGGCAAACCGGAACCCCGACGCGAGCCGCGTCGCGTGAGGAAGTCCCGCGGTGTCCCCACCCCCGCCATCTCTCGGCAGGGGCCGCAAAGGCGCGGCCCAGGCCCTTGACGCCGCCCTCGACGACGACGAACTCGTCGCCGCGAAAGCCTCGTTGGCGCAGGGGCGCTGGCAGGCCGCCCGCACCCTGCTGGCGCACACGGGCGACGACTGGGACCGCCGGGGACACCGGGTGACCGTCCTCGCCCTGGAGCCCTACAGCTCCGCCTGGGCCCGGGACTGGATGGTCACCGAACCCGGCTGCGCCGACGCCGCCGTCCTGCTCGCGCTGTCCCTGGTGCAGCGGGCGCTGCGGGGCAAGGAGAGACCGGACCGGGCCCGCGAGGCCTGCCGGGCCGCCGCCGCGCGCCTGCCCGCCGACCCCACCCCGTGGCTGGGGATGCTGATGCTGGAACGCGCCTCGGGCGCCGACGACGAGGTCGGACGCCTGTTCGGCGAGATCCGCGGCCGGTACGCCGACCACCACCACGCCCACCACCTCATGATCGCCCGCCTCGCCGAGCGCCACGCCGACGCCGGTCCCGACCCGCTGCACGAGGTGTACGACTTCGCCGACTGGGCCGCCGCGCAGGCCCCGGCCGACTCGCCGCTCGCCGTCCTGCCGGTCGTCGCGCACGCCGAGCGCTACCGCGCGCTGGCCCTCGCCGGGCACGAACCCGCCGACCCGGCCGCCTCGGACCACTGGAGCGGGCACCGGGCCGGGCAGGTGCTGAAGGCCGCCTTCGACTGGTGGCTGGAGTGGGAGCACGAGGGGCACCCGCGCCGTCTGATCGACCTGAACTACCTCGCCCACGCCAAGGTCTGCGAGGGCAGCGGCGCGGAGGCCGCCGCCCTGTTCCACCGCATCGGCGAACACGCCACCCCGGCGCCCTGGTCCTACCCCGGCCGCGACCCCTACCCCGCCTTCCGTGCCGCCCGCGCCGCCGTGCTCGGCGGGGGATGACCCCCGGGCCCCGGCCGGCGCCGACGGCCGGCGAAGAGATGACGGAACTCTGACGGGCACCCGCGTTCCCTGGCCCGGCCGGGGCCGCGGGTGCTCGAATGGAGGGGTGAACCCCGAACCGCCCGAGGAACGCGGCGCACCGGTCGGCCGCCGCGTCTTCCTCGGCACCCTCGGCCTGGGCGCCCTCGGCGTCCTCGCCGCGCCCACCCTGCAACGCGGCCTGGAGGCGTTCCTCGGCGGCGCCGCCGACAAGGACCCCACCGGCCTGACCGGGCTGCTGCCCAACGGCGGCGGCTTCCGCTACTACTCGGTCGCCTCCTCCGTACCGCGCAAGAGCGCCTCCGGCTACCGCCTCACCGTCGGCGGCCTCGTCGAACGCCCCGCCTCCTACACGCTCGCCGAACTGCGCGCCCTGCCGCAGACCCGGCTGGTCAGGGACGTCCAGTGCGTCACCGGCTGGCGGGTGCCCGACACGCCCTTCGAGGGGGTGCGGCTGTCCCGGCTGCTCGACGCCGCCGGAGTGCGGGCGGGGGCCGGGGCGGTGCGCTTCACCTGCTTCGACGGCACCTACACCGAGAGTCTCACCCTCGACCAGGCCCGCCGCGCGGACGTCCTGGTCGCCCTGCGCATGCGGGACGAGGACATCGGCCACGCCCACGGCGGCCCGGTCCGCCTCTACGTGGCGCCCATGTACTTCTACAAGTCCGCCAAGTGGCTGTCCGGCATCACCGTCACCGAGGACGTGCGGCCCGGCTACTGGGAGGAACGCGGCTACGACGTCGACGCCTGGGTCGGCCGGTCGAACGGGCGGGACGATGACCCCACGAGCTGAGGCGAGGACGCCGCCGGTCGCCGGGGTCCGCCGGTTCGGCCCGGTCCAGCGGTGGGTGCACCGCACCACGGCCGCCCTGATGGGCGTGTGCGTGGTCACCGCCGCCTTCCTGTACGTCCCGGAACTCGCCGAGCTGGCCGGCCGCCGCGAGCTGGTCGTCCGCGTCCACGAGTGGGCCGGCCTCGCCCTGCCCCTGCCCGTCCTGGCGGGCCTGTTCTCCCGCGGCTTCCGGGCCGACCTGGGCCGGCTCAACCGCTTCGGCCCCCACGACCGGCTCTGGCTGCGCGCGGTCCTGCGCCGCGACAAGCGCCGCTCCGCCCGCCCGGCGGCCAAGTTCAACGCCGGGCAGAAGGTCTACGCCGCCTGGATCGCCGGGGCGACGCTGGTGATGCTGGGCACCGGCCTGATGATGTGGTTCACGCATCTCACGCCGATCAGGTGGCGCACCGGCGCGACCTTCGTCCACGACTGGCTGGCCCTCACCGTCGGCGTCGTCCTCGCCGGCCACATCGGCATGGCGCTCGGCGACCCGGAGGCCCGGCGCGGGCTGCGGACCGGGACGGTCAGCCGCGAGTGGGCCGACCGGGAGCACCCCCTGTGGCGGTACTGACGAAGGGCGAGGGCGAGGGCGAGAGGACGGGCCGGGGCCGTGCCGGGACGTCACCGCCCAGGCAGGTCCCCGGCCCGTCTCAGATGACCAGCGACAGCAGCATGACCAGCCCGCCGGCGACCACCGAGATGATCGTCTCCATGACGGACCAGCTCTTGACGGTCTGCCCGATGCTCAGCCCGAAGTACTCCTTCACCAGCCAGAACCCGGCGTCGTTGACGTGGCTGAAGAAGAGGGAGCCGGCGCCGACGGCGAGGACCAGCAGGGCGGCGTGCGCGGTCGACATGTCGGCCGCGAGCGGGGCCACCAGGCCGGCCGCCGAGATCGTCGCCACGGTCGCCGACCCGGTCGCGAGCCGGATCCCGACCGCGATCAGCCAGCCCAGCAGCAGGGCCGGTATGGACCAGTCCTCGGAGATGTCCAGGATCATCCGGCCCACCCCGCAGTCGATCAGCGTCTGCTTGAAACCGCCGCCCGCGCCGACGATCAGCAGGATGCCGGCGATGGGCGCCAGGCTGCTCTCCACCGTCCGCTGTATCCGCTCCCTGCCGAAGCCGGCGGCCCGGCCCAGCGTGAACATGCCGACGATGACGGCGGCGAGCAGTGCGATCAGCGGAGAGCCCACGACGTCGAAGACGCGCTGGGTGGTGTTCGCGGGGTCGTCGATCACCAGGTCGACCAGTGCCTTGGACAGCATCAGCACGACCGGCAGCAGCACGGTGGCCAGCGTCGGCCCGAAGCCCGGCCGCCGCTCCAGTTCCGCCGAGGCACGCGGCGGCAGCATCCGCTCCGGGACCGGCGCGTCCACCCAGCGGGCGGCGACCTTCGAGAACAGCGGACCGGCGACGATCACCGTGGGGACGGCGACCAGCACGCCGAGCGCGAGGGTGACGCCGAGGTCGGCATGGAGGGCGTCGATCGCGACCAGCGGTCCGGGGTGCGGCGGCACCAGCCCGTGCATCACGGACAGGCCCGCGAGCGCAGGGATGCCGATACGCATCAGCGAGTAGTTGCCGCGCCGGGCGACCATCAGCACGACCGGGATCAGCAGCACGATGCCGACCTCGAAGAACAGCGGCAGACCGATCACCGAGGCGATCAGCACCATGGCCCACGGCATCGCGCGCCCGCCCGCCCTGGCGAGGATCGTGTCGACGATCTCGTCGGCGCCCCCGGAGTCGGCGAGCAGCTTGCCGAGGATCGCGCCGAGGGCGATCAGCACGCCCACGCCGGCGACCGTGGAGCCGAGCCCGGTGGTGAAGCTGGTGATCGCCTTGTCGAGCGGCGCCCCGGCGATCGCGCCGAGCGCCAGCGATCCGATGGTCAGCGCCAGGAAGGCGTGCAGTTTGAACCGCGTGATGAGCAGGACGATGACGGCGATGCCCGCCAGAACGGCGATGCCCAGCTGAGCGTGACCGGCCGAGGTGATCGGCTCGGGCACGTCCGCTGCCAGCATCTCGACGCTGAGTCTGGTCACGGTTTCCCTTGCAGGTACGGGGGACGGGGGACGGGGGAGTGGTGTCGGGCGAGACCCGGCCCGGTACCACCGGGCCGGGCCGGGCACTGCCGGATCGGGCCGGGCGAGGCGCTGCTAACGGGCCGGGCGGGACAGCGCGGCCAGCGCGCCGACGGCCCGTTCGGTGATCTCCGCGGGACTGCCCACGACGTCCACCTCGACGCCCGCCTCGTCCGGCCCGAGCGGCTGGAGCGTGGCGAACTGGGAGTCGAGCAGCGCCGTGGGCATGAAGTGCCCCTGCCGGTGCGACATCCGGTCCTCGACGAGCGCCCGGTCGCCGGTGAGGTGGACGAAGACGACGCCGGGAGCGGCGGCCCTGAGCCGGTCGCGGTACGACCGCTTCAGCGCCGAGCAGCTGACCACCCCGCCCAGCCCCTCCCGGTCGTGCGCCCAGGCGCCGATGGCGTCCAGCCACGGCCACCGGTCCGCGTCACCGAGCGGGATCGCGGCCGACATCTTGGCGATGTTGGCCGACGGGTGGAAGTCGTCGCCCTCGGCGTACGGCACGCCGAGCCGGGCCGCGAGCAGGGGACCGATGGTGGTCTTCCCGGTGCCCGCTACGCCCATCACGACGACGACCTGGGGGGTGCTCATGGCTGCCTCACTGTCTGCTGTCCTCGTCGACACCTGATTGCCGACGCCACTGAAGCCGATTAGGTACGACGAATTCAAGGGGCTGTGACAAATAAGTCTGACTTTTTCTGGCCGTGACGCGCCCCGTACGCTGAGTGCATGAGCACAACGGGCCGGGGGCTGCACGGCCGCGTACTGGACACCCTCGGCCCCGCGATCACCGCGGGCGAGTACCCGCCGGGCAGCGTCCTGCGCACGGACGAGCTGGCGCAGCGTTTCGAGGTGTCACGCTCGGTGATGCGCGAGGCCGTGCGCGTCCTCGAGTCGATGCACCTGGTGCGGTCGCGTCGCCGGGTGGGCGTCACGGTGCGGCCGACCGCCGAGTGGAACGTCTACGACCCGCAGGTCATCCGCTGGCGGCTGGCCGGCGCCGACCGCCCGCGGCAGCTGCGCTCGCTCACGGTGCTGCGCTCGGCGGTCGAACCGGTCGCCGCGGGACTGGCCGCCCGGCACGCCTCCCCCGAGCAGTGCGCCGAACTCACCGAGTGCGCGCTCGGCATGGTGGCCAACTCACGCGGCCACCGGCTCC
The DNA here is from genome assembly GCF_035656535.1 of Streptomyces sp. H51. Lineage (NCBI taxonomy): Bacteria > Bacillati > Actinomycetota > Actinomycetes > Kitasatosporales > Streptomycetaceae > Streptomyces > Streptomyces sp. H51. Next base: position 314,553 of record NZ_JAYMHD010000075.1, on the reverse strand, counting down.
AGGGCTACCTCGTCCACGACATCGCCTTCCACCGGGTGATCCTCACCGCGTCCGGCAACGAGATGTTCGCCCGTCTCGGTGACGTCGTCGCCGAGGTGCTGGCCGGCCGCACTGAGCACGAGGTCATGTTCGAGGACCCCGACCCGGCCGCCGTCACCCTCCACGTCCAGGTCGCCGAAGCGGTGCGCGAGGGCGACGCGGAGCGCGCGGAGCGACTCACCCGGGAGATCACCGTGGGCGCCCTGCGGGAACTGGACGTCCTGGCGCCGTAACGCCCTCCGGCCGCCTCAGCCGAGGAAGTCCCCGTCGACGTAGACCCACGCCCCGTCGACCCGTTCGAACCGGCTGCGCTCGTGCAGCGAACCGCCCCGGTAGGACGCGCGGAAGGTCACCGTCCCGGTGGCGTGGAACGCCGAGCCGTCGGCGGTGCCGAGGATCTCCAGCCCCGTCCAGCGCATGCCGGGGTCGAAGTCGACCCGCGCGGGGCGCATGCGCGGGTGCCAGGTGCGCAGCAGGTAGGCCTCGTCGCGGCGCACGAAGGCGGCGTAGCGCGAGCGCATCAGCGCCTCGGCCGTCGGCGCCGCGGCCTCGCCCCGGTGGAAGCGGTCGCAGCACTCCTGGTACGTCTCCGCGCGACCGCACGGACAGCCGGGCCTGGGGGCCGGCGCGGAGCCCTGCTGCGGGCGGGGCCGGGAGGTACGTCGGGACATGCGCCCCATTGTGCTGCACCCGGCGAGCCGGGGGCCGCGCCGGACCGCCTTCCGCACCGGACCGGCGCCACCGGGGCCGTGGTCACGGCCGTTCTTCCACCGCGTCTGCCGTCCCCGCCGTCCCCGTGCCCGGCTCGGCGCCCCCCATGTCGAGGCGGAACGGCGGATAGCTGTCCGTCATCAGGCAGACGTACGCGGCGACCCGCAGCGCCCACCGGTCCAGGCCCATGACCAGGTCGAACAGGGACCTGGGGTACTCCTCGGTGAACGCCAGCGTCACGGCGGCGATCAGCACCAGCACGGCGACCAGCCCGCCGCCCCACCAGGCGAGATTGACGCCGCTGAGGAAGAAGCAGAGGACGAGGTAGTGCGGTATCGCCAGCAGCCACCACTTGACCAGCACCAGGCCGCGGGAAAGGCGCTCGGGGTAGGCGACGTCCAGCCGCGCCGGATAGTCCGGCTCCTCACCCAGGCTGAAGGGCGGGTACCGGTCGGTGCCCAGGGCCCCGTACCCGTAGTAGGCCACCCGCCAGCTCCAGCGCAGCACCCCCAGGCTGAAGTCGAACAGGGCCCGCGGATAGCGCTCGGTGAACAGGACGGCGAAGAACGCGACCACGCTCACCACGAGGAACGCGATCCACAGGAAGGACAGCACCACGTAGTGCGGGATCAGCAGGATCCACTTCACCAGCCACAGCCACCGGGACAGCGGCTCGTCCGGCTCCGCATCCACGCGGACCGGGGTGCCCGGGGACGCCGCGAGGGTCGTCATGACGATCAGCTCCTTCCGGCGGTGCTCGCCCCGGAGGACGGGTGCCGCTCGGGCGGACGCGTGTCGTCGTCGCGGTACGTCAGACCGTTCACGACGCCGACCACCCCGTCCACCCGCCACGTCAGCCGGATCACGAGCGGGACGTCGGTGCGGTTCTCCACCTGCCCGTCGAGCGTGACCATGCCGTCCCGGACCGAGACGTTCACCGCGTACGCCGGCAGGCACATCGTGCCGGTCAGCACCTCGTCGATCACGTCCTGGCGGATCTCCTCGTCCGAGCGCAGGAAGACCCGCAGCAGATCCCGCCGGGTGGCGATGCCGATCAGCCGGTCCTCCTCGTCCACCACCGGGAGCCGGTCGACGCCGTGGCGTTCCATGATGCGCGCGGCGACCTCGACGGCCTGCTCCGGGTGCACGGTGACCGCGGGGCTCGACATCATCTCCCCGGCCGTGGTGGCCCGGGCGACGGCGGCCGCGCGCCGGGCACGGCGCGGCGCGGGCAGTATCCGCAGCCGCCGCGCCTTGCCGTCGGCGGGCCCGGCCGCCTGGCGGCGGATCAGGTCGGTCTCGGAGACCACCCCGAGGACCTTGTCGTCGTGGTCCACCACGGGCAGCCCGCTGATCCGGTGCTCGGCCAGCAGCCGGGCGATGTCCTTGAACGACGTCTCCCGGTGAGCCTCGACCACCTCGCGGGTCATCACCTCGCCGACGATGCGGGCCATCACGACCACTCCCTTCTCGCCCACCGTCCACGAACAGGCGTGACGGAGTTCTGCTGTGCCGACCGGGCGGCGCGTGACCGTCCCGTCCTCGCGGACCGTTCCGGACGGCCGGTGGCCCCGATGCTCTTTCAGGCTCCCGCGCGGCGCTCCGCCGGTGCAGGGGCCGAGCGTCCTGCCCGCAGGACCGAACCGCCCCACCGAGTCCGGCCGTCCCGCCACCTCCCGGCCTCGGGCCGGCCGCCCGGTCACGGCCGTCCGGCCACGCACGGGAGCCGGAGGACCCGGCTCCCGCTCCCGCCCCGCGGACGCGCGAAGGCCGCCCCGCCGAAGCGGGGCGGCCATGGCCGGACGTCCTCACGGACTCGCGCCGGACGTCCTCACGGACTCGCTCCGGACGTCCTCACGGACTCGCTCCGGACGTCCTCACGGACCCGCGCCGAGCGGCCTTGTACGGGCTGCGCAGAGCGCCTTCACGGAACCCGCGCCGAGCGGCCTCGTACGGGCCGCGCAGAGCGCCTTCACGGACCCGCGCCGAGCGGCCTCGTACGGGCCGCGCAGAGCGCCTTCACGGACCCGCGCCGAGCGGCCTCGTACGGGCCGCGCCGAGCACCTTCACGAAACCCGCGCCGAGCGGCCTCGTACGGGCCGAGCCGAGCACCTTCACGAAACCCGCGCCGAGCGGCCTCGTACGGGCCGAGCCGAGCACCTTCACGAAACCCGCGCCGAGCGGACTCGTACCGGGCCGCCGGGTCACTCGTGCGGAACCACCGCGACGGGCGCCTTGGCGTGGTGCAGCACGGCGTGCGCGACCGGCCCGATCCGCGCGCCGAGCGGGGTACGCCGGATGCGCCGGCCCACCACGACCAGCGACGCGTCGGCCGCGGCGTCCACCAGATGACCGCCGGCGTTGCCTATCACGGCGTCCTCGACGACCTCCACACCGGGGAACTTCTCCCGCCACGGCGCCAGGGCGGCCTTGACGGCGCCCGCCTCCTGACGGGCCAGCTCCTCGTTCAGCGCCTGGTCGGTGGCGGCCCCGTAGGCGAAGTAGGGCGGCAGGCTCCAGCCGTGCACCACGCGCAGCCGCGCCGCGCGGCGGGACGCCGACTCGAACGCGAACGCGATGACCGTCGCGTCGGGGTGCTCGTGGTCCAGCCCGAGCACGACGTCCCGGTAGGGCGTCTCGGCCGACGGGCGGCCCTCCGCGTCCGGCCGGCGCTCGTCCTCCGGGCGCGTGCCCGAACGCACCAGGACGATCGGCCGGTCGGTCTGGGCGACGACGCCGAGAGCGACGGAGCCGACCAGGAAGCCGGTGACGCCGCCCAGCCCACGGGAGCCGATGACCAGCGGGTCGGCCTCCTCCGAGGCCCCCAGCAGCGCCGTCCCGGGCGCCTGCGACACCTGCTCGTAGGTGATCGTCAGGCCGGGGTGACCACGGTGCAGCTGCTCCGTCGCCTCGCGCAGGATCCGCAGCGCCCAGTGCTGGTGCGTCGAGTCCTCCGATGCCGGCTCGGCGTACCGCTGCCAGTCCCAGGCGTGCACCAGGTGCAGCGGGAGACCCCGCATCTCGGCCTCACGAGCGGCCCATTCGGCGGCCGCGAGGCTCGCGGGCGATCCGTCGAGTCCGACGGTCACGGTACGGGTCATGGCAGGACCTCCTGGTCGTACAACAAGTGTGCGGTGCTTCGATCACAGGATGGCAGGCGTGATCAACACGGCGGCAGGGCCGAGCGGCCCGTGATCCCGGTGGCTTTCGGCCCCCTCACCCGGAGCCGCGGACGCCCTTCAGCTCACGCCCGGTGACGATCTCCGCCTCGATCCGCACGAAGACGCCCTCCGGCAACGGCATCCAGGAGCGCGGGCCGGTCCTGGTCAGGCGCTCGTGCTCGGCGGGGTCGGTCACCACGCAGGCGCGGCCGGTGACGACCACGCTCCAGCCGGACCGGGCCTCGGCGTCGAAGTCGTCCGCCTCGAAAGCGACCACGACCCCGTCCACCGCGCGCACCAGATCCGACGCCGCCGACGTGCGCAGCAGCACGGAGAAGTCGTCGTCCAGGGAGAAGTTGACGGGCAGAACGGCGGGCAGCGCCTGACGCGTGTACACGACACGGCCGACCGGCACCTTGGTCAGCAGGCGCAGACACTCGTGCCGGTCGAGCACACGGAAGCCGTCCCCATCCACCATCCGGCCATGGTCTCGCCCGGACAGCACCGGGGTTTAGGGCCGGTCGGCCCTGTTTGCCGGGCCGAGCCGCACCGCCGGGGTGCCCTATCCGATCCGGGCGGCGGGCCGGGACGGCGGCGGCGATCCGGCCGCGCTGAGCGGAATGCGCCAGCACAGCCGGGTGCCGCCCTCCGGCCGGTCGGCCACCTCGAAGGCGCCGCCCAGCTTCTCCGCCCGGCGCCGCATGTTGGTCAGACCGCTGCTGCGGGTGGGCCGGCCGATGCCGCGGCCGTTGTCGACCACCTCCAGCAGCAGCTCGTCCGCCGCGTGCACGGTGACCTGGACGGCGGTGGCCCGGGCGTGCCGCGCGATGTTGGACAGCGCCTCGCGCACCACGGCGAGCAGGTGCGCGGCCGTCTCGTCCGGCAGCGCGGCGTCGACCGGGCCCTCGAACGCGACCGCGGGCGCGAACCCGAGCCGGTGCTGCGCCGAGGACGTCTCGTCGATGACCTGGGCGCGCAGGCTGGCCGCCTTCTGCGTCGGCTGGTTGAGGTCGAAGATGGTGTTGCGCAGCTCCCGGATGGTGGAGTCGAGCTCGTCGATGACCCGGTTGACCCGGCCGGCGGTGTCGGCGTCGGCGCCACGGGCGGCGATGCTCTGCAGCGCCAGACCGGCCCCGAACACTCGCTGGATGACCATGTCGTGCAGGTCGCGGGCGATGCGCTCGCGCTCGGCCATCACCTCGCGGTCCGCCCGCGCCGCGGCCAGCTCGGCCTGGGCGGCGAGCTGCTGGGTGATGTCGCGCACCACGGTGCAGAAACCGACCAGGTCGCCCTCGGGGTCGCGCATCGCGGACACCGTGACGGCCACGTCGACCTCGGTGCCGTCGGCACGGCGCCAGCTGCTCTGGTGCGGCTCGGCGTGCTGCCGCGAACGGATCTGCTCCACCGCGGAACGGTAGGCGGCGAGTGCCGCGTCCGGCATCAGGTCGTCGACCGACCGGCCCACGACGTCCCGCTCGCTGCGGCCGAACAGCCGCTCGGCGCCCGGGTTCCAGGTCTCGACGCGGTCGGCACGGTCCACCGAGAGCATGGCGTCGTCGGAGGAGGCCACGATGGCCGCGAGCCGGGCCTCGGCCGCCCGGGCGGCCTCCAGCTCGGTGTGCAGGGCGATCAGACCCCGGTTGGTGTCCTCAAGCTCCTGACGCAGCTCGTCGAGCAGCCGGTCACGCGTGTCCGGCTGCGGTCGCCCGCCGGCCGCCTCGTCGGCGACCGCGGAGTGTGCGCCTCCTTCGGCCCGGAGGTCGCGCGGATTCTCCATGTCAGGACCGCCCTTCGCCTCCGTCACCCGCGACCCGATCATCATGCCACGCGGTCGGTGCCGCGGACCACGAGCACCGTGGCGTCGTCCGTGGGCCGGCCGAAGTCCCGCTGCACGACCGCCGCGACGATCGCCGGATGCCGCCGCGTCAGCAGCGGGTGCTCCTCCAGGTTCCAGCCGGACCGGATCCCGTCCGAGACCAGGACGAGGGCCGATCCCGGCTCCCAGGGACAGCGCTGGATCCGGGTGCCGGGCACGGGCAGGTGGGTGCCCAGGGTGCCGGGCCGGTCCAGCAGATGCACGGACCGGGCACCGGTGTACACCCGCCCGGTGATGTTCCCGACGGCCGCGTACGACAGCTCGCCCCGGCCGGCGTCGATCAGGCAGGTGCCCAGCACACCGCCCCGGGTGCCGCGCATCGCCTCGTGCGCCTGCCGGACGAACCGTTCCAGATCGGTGACCGGGTGCCGTTCGAACGCGGTGACCGCGGCGCGCGACGCGGCGGCCGCGCCGGAACCGTGCCCCAGACCGTCGACCACCAGCGCGGCCAGCGCCGGGCCGGGCGCGACCGTCCAGGCGTCCCCCGACTCCCCGTCCCCGCCGTAGGGCACGTTGACGCCGCCGAAACGCCACCGGGCGTCCGGATCGGGCGCCGCGGAGCCCAGCCGCGCGTACACGACCGTGCCGCGCCGCGTGGAGTACCAGTCGAACTCGACCGCGTTCCGGCGTACGACCCGCAGCCCGGCGTTCAGCCCGCCGCCCCGGAACGGACCCGTCCGGGCGGGGACGGCGTCGTCCGCGGCCGGCGCGAGGACGCTGCCGGTCATCCCCGGTCCGCTGTCGACGGACAGCAGCTCGATCCCGTCCCCGGCCCTGCGCACCAGCACGTAACCGCCGGGATGGGCGTGCCGGACCAGGTTCGTGCCCAGCTCGGTCGCGACCAGCTCGGCCGTGCCCGGACGCAGCCCGGTCTGCGCGGCCGACAGCCGGGCGACCGACCGGCGCAGCGCACCGACGTCCTCCTCGGCGGCGATCATGTACCGCTGGTGTTCGCTCTCGCTCAGCGCCGTCGCACCCCAGTCGCCCCTACCGCTGCCATTTCACGATCACCACCGTGGTGCCCGTCCCCGGGACGGAGGTGAGGGTCATGTCGTCCACCAGCCGCCGGGCTCCCGGCAGCCCCAGCCCGAGGCTGCCCTTGGTGCTGAAACCGTCGGTCAGCGCCGCGTCGATGTCCGCGATGCCCGGACCCTCGTCGCTGAACGTGGCCCGCACCCCGCGGCGGCCCTGGCGGAACACCTGCTCCACGCTGATGCGGCCGCGGCCGCCGGTGGCGTAGTTGAGGATGTTGCGGGCCAGCTCACTGCCCGCCGTGATCAGCTTCGTGGCGTCCACCAGGTTCAGACCCGCCGCGTCGGCCTCGGCGCGCAGCACCTTGCGGACACGGATCAGGTCGGCCTCGTGGGCGATGGCGAAGGCGTCGGCCTCGCGGCCGGTCGTGGCATCCGTCGTCACGGGCGGTCCGCACCCGAGTCGCCACGGCGCAGCCGTCGCAGCAGCGCCAGCCCCTGCTCGGCGTTGAGCGCGGTGTCCAGGTGCCCCATGGGGACGCCCAGCTCCACCAGCGTGATGGCCACCGCGGGCTGGATCCCCACCACGGCCGCCTGCGCGCCCAGCAGCCGCACCATCGCCACGATCCGGGCGAGCACCCGGGCGATGAAGGAGTCCACCACGCTCAGCCGGCTGACGTCGATCAGCATGCCGCTCGCCGAGGTCCGCGCGACCTCCCGGGTGAGCTGCTCCTCGATCTGGATCACCGTGGTGTCGTCGAGGTCGCCCTGCAACGCCACCAGCAGCGTGTCGCCGATCTGCATGACCGGCACCACGTCCTCGGTCATCACACCTCACCCCCGGTCAGCGCACGCGCGGCCAGCTCCGCCGAGCCGGCCCGCTCGGCCAGCACCGCCAGCGCCAGCTGCAGGGCGTCCTGAAGGGTGTTGCGGGAGCGCAGGCGCCCCATGTCGATGCCCAGGTGCACCATGGACTGGGCGGTCTCGGGGCGCACCCCGCTCATGATGCTCACCGTGCCCATCAGCGCGGCCGCCTGCACCGTCTTCAGCAGGTGCTGGGCGACCTGCGTGTCGATGGTGGGCACCCCGCTGATGTCCAGGATGGCCACCTCGGCCTGGGTCTGGGCGATCTTCTCCAGCAGGCCCTCGGTCAGCCGCGTCGCCCGCAGCGTGTCCAGGGTGCCGATGATCGGCAGCGCCAGGACCTTGTCCCAGACCTGGATGACCGGCGTCGACAGCTCCAGGATCTCGTCCCGCTGCCGCTGCAGCCGCTGCTCGGTCTCCCGGCGCTCGGTGACGTCCCGGATCGCGGCGGCCACCAGCTGGCCCTCGGCGGTCTCCAGCGGGCTCAGACTGATCTCCACGGGGAACTCGGAGCCGTCCCGGCGCATTCCGTACAGCTCCAGGCCCGCGCCCATCGGCCGCAGCCGCGGGTCGTGCAGGAAGCCCGTGCGGTGGCCGACGTGCCGGTCGCGGAACCGCGACGGCACCAGGACCTCGATCTCCCGGCCGACCAGTTCGTCGCGCTGGAAACCGAACAGCGCCTCGGTCTGCCGGTTGACCAGCACGATCCGGGCGTCGGGGCCGACGATCACCATGGCGTCGGGCGCCGACTCCAGCAGGCCGTGGAACAGCGACTCGGCCCGCGCGCTCTCGGTGACGTCCTGGAGCGTCTTGACGAAGCCGGTCACCCTGCCGTCCGCCTCCCGCACCGGCGTCAGCGTGACCCGGGCGAGGAACCGCTCGCCGCCCTTGCGCACCCGCCAGCCCTGGAACGCCCGGCGGCCGTCCTGCCGGGCCGCGTCCAGCTCCTGCTCGACCAGTCCCGCGTCGCGGTCCTCCGCGGTGTGCAGCGCCGCCACCGACCGGCCCACGATCTCGTCGGAGCCGTAACCGGTCATGGCCTGCGCGGTCCGGCTCCAGCGGACGACTTCGCCCTCGGGACCCAGCTTGATGACGGCCTGGTCGGTGACCGCGTCCAGCATCGCCTCGAGATCGCGCAGGCCGCCCTGCGGATCCCGGCCGCCTTCCGATGACCTCGTCATTCCGACCTGCCTCCCGCGTCCTCGGTCCCCACCGGGCACCCGCCGCGGGCGCCCCGTTCCCGGCGCGGCCGATGCTACTTGCTCCCTCACCGAAGATCAGCACCACGGACCGTGGGAGTGATCACGTCGACTCCCGGAAAACGCACTGTGCGGGCCGAGAGTCCTCTCGGCCCGCACAGTGGATCCAGTGTCCGAGGGGGGACTTGAACCCCCACGCCCGATAAAGGGCACTAGCACCTCAAGCTAGCGCGTCTGCCATTCCGCCACCCGGACAAGGTGTGCGTCGCGCGGGTTTCCCCCGCGGCGACGAAGGAAACATTACCAGGCTTTCGAGGGCCCCTGATCACCCCCGTCCCCGCGTGAACGGCGTGTGACGGGCCGGGCCCGGTCTTGGGGCCGGGAGGCCGGCGGGGGGAGGATGAGAGGACCACCAGCAGTGACAGCGGGAGGAAGCAGCGTGAGCGAGACGGACACGACCGGCGGCGTCACCGGTCAGGACGAGGTCGTGGACCTCTGCCGCGAGCTGATCCAGATCGACACCAGCAACTACGGCGACCACTCGGGGCCGGGCGAGCGCGCGGCGGCGGAGTACGTCGCGGAGAAGCTCGCCGAGGTCGGTCTCGAACCGCGGATCTTCGAGTCGCATCCGGGACGCGCCTCCACGGTCGCCCGGATCGAGGGGGAGGACCCCTCCCGGCCCGCGCTGCTCATCCACGGCCACCTCGACGTCGTACCGGCCAACGCGGCCGACTGGAGGTACGACCCCTTCTCCGGCGAGGTCGAGGACGGGTGCGTGTGGGGACGCGGCGCCGTCGACATGAAGGACATGGACGCGATGACCCTGGCGGTCGTCCGCGACCGGCTGCGCAGCGGGCGCAGGCCCCCGCGGGACATCGTGCTCGCCTTCCTGGCGGACGAGGAGGCGGGCGGCACGTACGGCGCCCGGTACCTCGTCGACCACCACCCGGACCTGTTCGAGGGCGTGACCGAGGCGATCAGCGAGGTGGGCGGCTTCTCCTTCACCGTCAGCGAGCAGCGGCGGCTGTACCTGATCCAGACGGCCGAGAAGGGCATGCACTGGATGAAGCTGACCGTGGCGGGCACCGCCGGGCACGGGTCGATGATCCACCGGGACAACGCCATCACCGAGCTGTCGGAGGCGGTCGCCCGGCTGGGACGGCACCGGTTCCCGGTGCGCGTGACCAAGACGACCCGGGCCTTCCTCGACGAACTCGGCGACGCCCTCGGCACCGAACTCGACCCGGAGGACATGGAGTCGACCCTCGCCCGGCTCGGCGGCATCGCCAAGCTCATCGGCGCGAGCCTCAGCAACACCGCCAACCCCACGCAGCTGGGCGCCGGTTACAAGGTCAACGTCATCCCGGGCGAGGCCACCGCGCACGTCGACGGGCGGTTCCTGCCGGGGTACGAGGAGGAGTTCCTCGCCGACCTCGACCGGATCCTCGGGCCGAAGGTGCGACGCGAGGACGTGCACGCCGACAAGGCCGTGGAGACCTCCTTCGACGGGGCGCTCGTGGAGGCCATGCAGTCCTCGCTGCTGGCCGAGGACCCGGCCGCGAAGGCCATCCCCTTCATGCTCTCCGCCGGCACCGACGCCAAGTCCTTCGACGACCTGGGCATCCGCGGCTTCGGCTTCGTGCCGCTGAAGCTGCCGCCGGAGCTGGACTTCGCGGGCATGTTCCACGGGGTCGACGAGCGGGTGCCGGTGGAGGGACTGAAGTTCGGTGTGCGTGTCCTGGACCGGTTCATCGACGCGTCGTGATCTCCTTTAATCGGCCGCGCGTGCGGGCGTGACTGAGAAGAGTGAATGCGACCATAAGCTGGTAGCTCCATTCACGCCTCCTCGTTACAGGTGATGCGATCCGCTGCTTGGGATCGCATTGCCAACCAGGAGGAATAATGATCAAGAAGGTCGTCGCTGCTGCGGCTGCCACCGGTGGTCTGGTTCTCGCGGGTGCGGGCCTGGCTGTCGCCGACTCGGGCGCTCAGGGTGCCGCCGTGCACTCCCCGGGTGTCGCTTCCGGCAACGTCATCCAGGCGCCCGTCCACACCCAGGTGAACCTCTGCGGCAACACGGTCTCCGTGATCGGGCTGCTGAACCCCGCCTTCGGCAACGTCTGCGTCAACAAGTGATCTCGGCCCGCTGAGGGCCGTCTTTCACGCCCGTCGGCTCCGGAGCGTGTGCCATGCGCTCCGGAGCCGACCGGCAGTTGGTGCTGGTTCCAGGTCAGATTTCGAAGGCAGGGGAGGATTCAGGGATGCGACAGGCCACCCGTAAGGGCTTGATGACCGTGGCGGCCGCGACCGGCGTGATCGCCGCCGCGAGCGGATACGCGCACGCCGACGCGGGCGCGAGCGGCGCCACGTCCGACTCGCCCGGCGTGCTGTCGGGCAACACGGTGCAGGCGCCGGTGCACGTGCCGATCAACGCGTGCGGCAACACCATCAACGTCGTCGGGCTGCTCAACCCGGCGATCGGCAACACATGCGTCAACCAGGGCGGCGGCAGCGGCTCGTCGGGCGGGTACGGCGACTCCGGAGAGCACGGCGGCTCCGGGGGCGCACAGGCCGGCGGGCGCACCGGCGGCTCGCCCGGCGTCGGCTCCGGCAACCACGTCCAGGTCCCGGTCGACGTGCCGGTGAACGCCTGCGGCAACACCGTCGACATCGTCGGCCTCGGCAACGCCGCCGCCGGCAACCACTGCGGCAACGGCGGCGGCCACCACCACGGCACGCCTCCGGGCGGCGGCCACCAGACGCCCCCGCCCGGGCAGCCGGAGCACCCCGGCGGTCCCGAGCACCCGGGCCACCCCGGCGGTCCCGAGCAGCCGGGCCACCCCGGCGGCCACACGCCGCCCACCAGGGGTGGCCAGACGCCCGGCGGCTCCTCGCACGTCAACCACCCGGGCACCCGGTCGCTCACCCCGCCCGGAGGCGGCGCACAGCTCGCCCACACGGGTAGCGGCCTCCCGCTCGGTGTCACCCTCCCGGTCGGCGCGGGCGCGCTGCTGGCCGGCACCGTGCTCTACCGCAAGGCCCGCGCCTGGGCGTAAACCCTTCGCACGCACGAAACGGAGCGGGCCCCGCCTCGGCGGGGCCCGCTCCGTTTCGTCGTCGCCCGAACTCACCACGTGGCGCGCACCTGGCGGATGATCCGCCGACGCAACCGCACCCTGCGGCTGCCGTCGCGCATCAGGCTCAGACGGTCCAACTCCCAGTGACCGTACTCGGCATGGTCCGTCAGCAGACGTGTGGCGTCCTTGCGGGACACCCCGCGCGGCACGTACACGTCGACAAATTCGTATTCCGGCATCGCATCTATTGTGCGGGCTGGGGGCTCGTACGGATAGCGTCTGCACTATGTCTGATGCTGCGCAGCCCACCGCTGCAGAGGTACGCGCCGCGGCCGAGGCGGTCAAGACCGCGCTCGACCGCCACCTGGCCGCGGTCGAACGCCGGTCGGGGGAGGACGACCCGGCCGTCTACGAGGCGTTCAACCAGCTGGCGGCGGCCGCCGAGGCGTACGACGAGCTGCTCTACGACCGGTACGACGAGGTCACGCCCTTCGAGATCCCCGGCGCGGAGGACACGCTGCCGCCGTACACGGGTCCCGAGGAACCGAGCGCGCTGAGTGTGCTGATCCGCCGCGACTACGCCGTGGCGGAGCCGCAGCGGCTGCTGGCCCAGGCGCAGCGGATCGAGGCCGCCGACGACGAGGCGGACGGGGCGGAGGTCTCCGCGACGGTGCACGGTGCGCTGGGCATCCTGTTCGGCGAGTTCGAACCGGACGAGATCGCCTCACGGCACAAGGAGTTCGGCCTCGAGGAGGGCGACTCCACGCTGTGGGTGACGGCCGCGGACGATCACGCCGAGCCCGGCGAATGGCTGGAGGCCCCCTTCGACCAGGTCGACCCGCAGCGAGTGGTCTGCCGCTTCGACGTCAGCGCCGTGTTCGACGACGACGTCGAAGGCCTCGAAGACCTTGAGGACATCGACGACATCGAGGACGTCGAGGACGTCGAAGGCGTCGAGGACGTCGACGAGGAGGCGGACCTAGAGGCGGACGAGGATCTCGACGACGAACTCGACCCGGACCTGGACGAGGCGGACGAGGCGGACGACGAGGACGCGGACGACGACCTGGAGCGGCTGGACGCGGACCGCTGACGGTCCGGCCGGGCCGTCAGCGGGGCCCCGGGGCATCGCACCCGGGGCCCCGTCGTCACGCGGTCGCCCGTCAGCCGGTCGTCGGCAGCTGCGCCCGCAGCAGCACCGGCAGCCGGGTCGTGCGCGGCTTCGCCGGGACCTCGGCCACCGCACGGGGCAGTGCCTGCTCCACTCCGTGCACCACGGACAGGTGCCGTTCCGCCCGGCCGAACGCCGTGTAGACCCACGGGCGGCTGAGCGAGTGCGCCGCGTCCCCCGGCAGTACCACGACCACGGCCGGCCAGCGGCTGCCCACGGCCTGGTGCGCCGTCAGCGCCCACCCGTGCCGTACGGACTGCTCCACCCGCTCCTTCGGCACGACCACGGAAGCGCCCCCGCACGACAGGTGCAGCCCGTCGGCGTCGGCCTTCACGACCTGGCCCGGCAGCGTCCGCCCCGGGGCGGGGGAGTAGGCGACCCGGTCGCCGGGGTCGAACCCGCCGAAGCGGCCGGGGCCGGGGTTGAGCCGCTCCTTCAGAGCCGCGTTCAGCGCGCGCGTGCCGGCCGCGCCGCCGTGGCCCGGGGTGATCACCTGGGTCCGCTCGGCCGGGACGCCGATCGCGCGGGGCACCGAGTCGGCGACGAGCTGCACGGTCCGGTGCACGGCCTCGCCCGCGTCCCGCACCGGGACGATCACCACCTCCTTGCCGGGGGCGTCGACCTGGTTCAGCTCGCCGACGCCGATGCCGGAGACCAGCTCGCCCAGCGGGCCGGAGTCCGGTACCCGGGAGGCCACCTGCGGGCAGGCCCGCGCCGCCAGCAGGTCCGCGAAGACCCGCCCGGGCCCGGCCGACCACAGCACCGCGGGGTCCCCGGCCAGCACCAGCCGTGCCCCGTCGGGCAGGGACTCCACGAGCAGGGCGGCCGTCTCGACGTCCAGCTGGGGCGCGTCGAGCACGACGAGCAGGTCCAGGTCCAGCGCCCCCTCCGCGTCCCGGCCGGGTCCCTCGGCCCCGGACAGCAGCCCGGCGACGGTGGCGACGCGGGGCGCGGCGTCCGGGGCGGTGTCCGCGGGGGAGCCGTCGGGCCGGGACGCGCCGGTCGACGACGCGCCCGTCGATGACGCGCCGGTCCACGACGTGGCGAAACGGTCGCGGCCGAGCGGGGTGTGCGTGGCGGCCCAGGCCCGCAGTCCGAGCCCGTCCGCCGCGCGCAGCAGGGTCGCGAGGTCCGTCAGGGACGCCTCCCCGCCGGTGTGCAGCACCAGACCGTGGGCGCCGGCCGCCCGCACCAGCTCGGCGGCGGAGCCGCGGACCGCCGCCGCGGCCTCCTCCCAGCGCTCGCCCGGACCGCCCTCCTTCGGCACCGAGTCGATCAGCCGGGCCAGGCCGTCGGCGAGGCTCTCCTCCGCGAGCGCGTACCGTTCCAGGCCGACCAGGACGCGCACCGGGCGCTCCTCGTCCTCCTCCGGTTCGGGCGCGGCCGGGTCGAGGGCGTCCTGGAAGACCAGTGCCTCGCCCTCGGCGACGGCGTCGTGCACGGCCGCCTCGGCGTCGGGTACGCCCCGCTGGGCGAGGGCCGCGACGAGCGCCGGCATCTCCAGGGCCGTGTGCCCGGCCAGGGCCGCCTGTTCCAGCAGCCAGCCGGTGACCGCGCGGCCCCGCCGCTCGTCGTCCGGGCCGCAATCCGCGCCCAGCAGCGCCCGGGCGAAGCCGTCGGCCTGTTCGGGCCGGACCCCGGCGACCCGCAGCAGCTGCCAGGGGTCGGCCCGCAGACGCTGGTCCGCGCCCTCGCCGAGGGCCGCGGCGACCTGTGGAGCCAGCGTGTCCGGCGCGCCGCCGTCGGTCAGCACCCGCCGCACCGCGGCGACCGTCTCCGGTGCGGGGGCCGAGGGCGCCGGGGCCGCCTCCGTCGGCTGCGGCCGGCGTGCCGGCTCGGGGGCGGGGCGGCGTCTGGCGGGCGCCGGCTCGGCGAAGACGGGGGCCACGGGCTGCCGGCCGCTCTCCACGGCCCGGACGGCCGCGAGCAGGTCGGCGGCCTTCCCGCTGAGTTTGGCGCCGGCCGTGATCGGCTCGCTCCTGGCCGCCTTGCGCCGTTCGATCCGCTCCCGCTCGATCCGCTGTGCCGCCAACTCGGCCTCGGCCTCGGACAGCCGGCCGGCGGTCTCTCCCTCGCCCCCGGCCTCGGCGGCGTCCCCGCCCACGGTGTCGCCGGTCTCCGCGGCGCCTTCGGTCTCTTCGGCGTCCCCGGCTTTCGAGGTTTCCCGGCCCTCCGCCGCGTCCGGGTCCTTTGCCGCGGTGCGGCTCTCAGCGCCTTCAGTCTCCGCCGCGTCCCGGCCCTCGGCCTCTCGGGCTTCCGCGGTGCCCCCGGCTTCCGCGGCACCCCCCGCCTCCGCCGCGTCCCGGCCCGCAGCCTCCCCGGTCCCCCCGGCACCGGCCTCCCCGGTGTCCACGGACTCCCGGGCGTCGTCCTCGGCCGCGGCGTCCGGGGTCCCCGGCTCGGTGTCGTCCGTGGTCTCGGGGTCCGTGCTCACAGCGTGCTCCAGTCGTGATCGGGATAGCGGTGCACGGGCGCCGACACGTCGTCGAGCGCCCGGCAGATCTCGTCAGGAAGGTTAAGGGCCTCCACTGACAACGCCGCCGTGAGCTGCCGCGCGTTGCGCGCGCCGATGACGGGCGCGGTCACCCCCGGCCGGTCGCGGATCCACGCGAGGGCGACCTGCAGGGGCGTCACCGCGAGCCCGTCGGCCGCGGTCTGCACGGCGTCGACGATCCGGCTCGCCGTGTCGTCCAGGTACGGCTCGACGAACGGCGCCAGATGCTCCGAGGCGCCCCGCGAGTCCGGGGGCGTGCTGGTGCGGTACTTGCCGGTGAGCACCCCGCGGCCCAGCGGCGAGGACGGCAGCAGGCCGATGCCCAGGTCCAGCGCGGCCGGCAGCACCTCCCGCTCGACGCCGCGCTGCAGCAGCGAGTACTCCAGCTGGGTGCTCGCCAGCCGCGTCCGCGTGCCCGGTGCCGCGAGCTGCCAGGTCGCGGCCTTGGCCAGCTGCCAGCCGCAGAAGTTGGAGACACCGACGTAGCGGGCGCGGCCGCTGCTGACCGCCAGGTCGAGCGCCTGCAGCGTCTCCTCCAGCGGGGTGCTGGGATCGAAGGCGTGGACGTGCCACACGTCGACGTACTCCGTCCCCAGCCGCGCGAGCGAGGCGTCCAGCGCGGCGAGCAGGTGCCCGCGCGAGCCGTCGAAGCGGCGGTCGGGGTCCGGGACGCTGCCCGCCTTGGTCGAGATGACCAGGTCCCGCCGCGGCACGAGGCCTTCCATGAGGCGTCCGAGGAGGTACTCGGCCTCTCCGTCGCCGTACACGTCCGCGGTGTCGACGAGGTTCCCGCCCGCTTCCCAGAACGTTTTCAAGAGGTCCGCGGCGTCGTGCTCGTCGGTGTCCCTGCCCCAGGTGAGGGTGCCGAGTCCGATGCGGGACACGCGAAGGCCGGTGCGGCCGAGATGCCTCTGCTCCATGAACGCCGAGATTACTGGCCGGAACCTGTCGTGTGGGGGCCTGTGGACAACCAGTTTTCCCAGCCGTCACCCGCGCCGCCGCCGGGTCCGTAACGGCTGGTCGCGCGGCGTGTGCGCGACATGACTGCCCACCGCGGCGCCGCCCGCGCTAGGGTCTGCCGCACAGGGACGTTACTGATCGGTAAGGGGATCGGCCATGAAGCTCGGGATCAACCTTGGCTACTGGGGCGCCGGAATGGACGCGGACAACCTGGCGGTCGCCCAGGAGGCCGACCGGCTCGGTTACGCGGTGTGCTGGGCCGCCGAGGCCTACGGGTCGGACGCCGCCACCGTGCTCACCTGGGTCGCCGCCCAGACCGAGCGGATCGACGTCGGCTCGGCCATCTTCCAGATCCCGGCCCGCCAGCCGGCCATGACCGCGATGACCGCGGCCACCCTCGACTCGCTCTCCGGGGGCCGCTTCCGCCTCGGTCTCGGCGTGTCCGGGCCGCAGGTCTCCGAGGGCTGGTACGGCGTGAAGTTCGACAAGCCGCTGGCCCGCACGCGTGAGTACGTGGAGATCGTGCGCAGGGCGATGTCGCGCGAGCGGCTGACGTACGACGGCGAGCACTGGACGCTGCCGCTGCCGGGCGGCCCGGGCAAGCCGATCAAGCTGACCGTGCACCCGCAGCGCGAGCACATCCCGCTGTACATCGCCGCGATCGGCCCGAAGAACCTCGAGCAGACCGGCGAGATCGCGGACGGCGTGCTGCTGATCTTCCCCGCCGCGGAGCACCTGGAGGAGACCGCGATCCGGCACCTGCGGGCCGGCCGGGAGAAGGCGGGCAAGACGCTGGAGGGCTTCGACGTCTGCCCCACCCTCCCGCTCGCCGTCGGCGACGACAAGGACGTCACCGCGCTCGCCGACACGTTCCGCCCGTACACGGCGCTGTACGTCGGCGGCATGGGCAGCCGCAAGCAGAACTTCTACAACCAGCTCGCCTGCCGCATGGGGTACGAGAAGGAGGCCGCCGAGATCCAGGACAAGTACCTCTCCGGCGACAAGCAGGGCGCCGCGGCCGCGATCCCGCACGACCTGATCGACAAGACGACGCTGCTCGGGTCCGTGGACCGCATCGCGGACCGGATGCGGCAGTACGCGGAGGCGGGGGTCACCACGCTGACGCTCGCCCCGGCCGGCTTCACCCTCGACGAGCGGCTCGCCTCGCTCCGCGCCGGCACCGAGGCCCTGGAGCGCGCCGGACTGGCGTGACCCGGACCGAGTGAGCCGCGCGCCGGCCGGACCGCGTGAGCCGCGCGTGACCCGGACCGCCTGGGGGCGGGTGACCGCAGGCAGCCGAGGGGCGCGTGGCACAGGGCGCGCGCCCCTCGGGCCGGTCTTCCGCGGCCGTGGTGGGGGCTCGGGGGTCTTCCCCGCCACGGCCGTCACGGGGAACAACGCGCCACGGTCCGCGCGGTTACGGCGCCGGGACACGCCGAACGTCAGTCTTTCGGAGCAGTCGTCCACCACAGCTGTTGCGGCCCGCCACCCGCCGCATTTGACTCGGTCTTCGCGGGGGTCCTGCAGAGAGGTGGTCAGATGCTTTCCGCCAAGAGCCTGTTCCAGGAGATCCTCGACAGCGACGAGTCCTTCGCCCTGTTCTGCTCCATCGCCGCCAGCGGCGAGTCCCAGGGCGGCTGGGAGAACGCGCGCATCGCCACGCTCGTCCCGCGGAGCGAACGCGCCCTCGCCCCCAAGATCACCCGGCACGGCGCCGACGAGGACAAGCACGGCCGCATCTTCACCGCGCTGATGACGAAGCGCGGTCTGACCCCCGTCCCCGTGCCGCCCGAGACCGACTACACGATGCTCCTGGAGAAGCACGGCATCGGCCTCGCCCACGCCAAGCTCACCCGGGACGAGCCGCTCACCGTGCGGGACATCGTCATCTACCTCGCCCACAGCCGGGTCACCGAGCAGCGCGCCTCGGAGCAGATGGACCTGCTGCGCAAGCACTTCGCCGACCACCCCGACATCGGCCGCGCGGTGCGGATGATCTCGGACGACGAGGACAACCACCTCGCCTACTGCCACGAGGAACTGCTCCGTCTCGCCTACGCCGGCCACGGCCGCGACATCCAGCGGACGCTGCGCGCGTACGCGCTCGCCGAGATCCGTGTCCACCGGGACGTCAGCCTCGCGGTGATGGACCACATGGGACGCATCCTCGGCTGGCCGAAGGCGAAGTCCGCGGTGCTGGCGGCCGGCATCCACGCCGTGTACGCGTACGAACGGCTGGTGGGCTGGCGCCGGATGGTGACCCTGAGGGCGCCCGAGCGGCGCGACGCGCTCGGCGGCCCCGCGACGACCGCCCCCGAGTTCGCCTGACCGACCGCCCGGTGCCGGCGCGGCCCGACGGCCGGGTCGGCCCCCTACAGCCACCCCCGGTGCTTGAAGAGGCGGTAGAGCGCCACCTCCAGGGCCGCCATCACCAGGATCACGGCCGGATACGACCACACCCAGCGCAGCTCCGGCATGTGGTCGAAGTTCATGCCGTAGATCCCCGCGATCATCGTCGGGACCGCCGCCATGGCCGCCCACGCGGAGATCTTGCGCATGTCGTCGTTCTGCCGCACGCTCATCTGCGCCAGGTGCGCCGAAAGGATGTCCGACACCAGCCGGTCCAGGCCCTCCACCGACTCGTTCACGCGCGTGAGGTGGTCGCTCACGTCCCGGAAGAACGGGCGCGCCCGCTCGTCGACGTAGGGCACCGCCGCGCCGAACGGGCCGGAGCCCGCCAGCCTGTTCAGCGGCAGCGCCAGCGGGCCGGTCGCCCGCCGGAACTCCAGGATCTGCCGCTTGAAGTCGTAGATGCGCGAAGCGGTGCGGCGCGATCCGCCGCCGTCCGGGGAGAAGACCTCCGCCTCCAGCTCCTCCAGATCGGTCTGCAGCTCCGTCGCCACGTCCAGGTAGTGGTCGACGACGGCGTCCGCGATCGCGTACAGCACCGCCGTGGGGCCCCTGCCCAGCATCTCCGGCTCGTGCTCCAGCCGGCGCCGTACCGCCCCCAGCGGGGAACCCTCGCCGTGACGGACGGTCACCACGAAGTGGTCACCGAGGAAGACCATGACCTCCCCGGTGGAGACCCGGTCGCTCTCCGCCTCGTACACGACCGGCTTGAGCACCGCGAACAGGGAGTCGTCGTACATCTCCAGCTTGGGCCGCTGATGGGCCTTCAGGGCGTCCTCGACCGCCAGCGGGTGCAGCGCGAACTCCTCGGTGACCAGGGAGAACTCCTTCTCCGACGGCTCGTGCAGCCCGATCCAGACGAACCCGCCCGCGGCACGCGCCTCCTCCAGGGCGTCGGAGAAGTCCTCGGGGCCGTCCTTCCGGTGCCCGTCGCGGTAGATGGCGCAGTCGACGATCACAGAGTGTCTTCTCCCGTCTCCCCGGGCCCGCCCGGGGCGGGCCTGCGCCTACCCTGGGCCGCATGCCCACGCTGATCCTGGTCCGGCACGGACGTTCCACCGCCAACACCGAGGGACTGCTCGCCGGGTGGACGCCCGGTGTCGCCCTCGACGAACGCGGCGCCGCGCAGGCCGCCGCGCTGCCCGGACGGCTCGCCGAGCTGCCCCTGTCCGAAGTGGTGAGCAGCCCGCTGCAACGCTGCCGGGAAACCCTCCGGCCGCTGCTTCAGGCCCGTCCCGGGCTCACCGTCCACACCGACGAGCGGATCGGCGAGTGCCACTACGGCGACTGGTCCGGCCGCAAACTCGCCGAGCTCAAGGACGAGCCGCTGATGGAGGTCGTGCAGGCGCACCCGAGCGCCGCCGCGTTCCCCGGCGGCGAGTCCATGCGCGCGATGCAGACGCGCGCCGCCGAAGCGGTGCGCGAATGGAACGCGCGCGTGGAACGCGACCACGGACCCGACGCCGTCTACCTCATGTGCTCGCACGGCGACATCATCAAGTCGCTCGTCGCGGACGCACTCGGACTTCATCTCGACCTCTTCCAGAGGATTTCGGTCGAACCGTGTTCCATCACCGCGATCCGTTACACCCGTCTGAGGCCTTTCCTCGTCCGCCTCGGCGACACCGGCGACTTCACGTCCCTGGCGCCGCGCGAGGAGCCGCCGGCCGATGACGCCCCGGTCGGGGGCGGTGCTGGCGCACCGTGATCGTCGGGCGCAGTAGGGTGAAGCGGTCGTGACAGCGCCGCACCCGCCCGCACCCGTGCGGCTGGTGCGGCGACCGGTCCCCAAGCCGATCCAGATCCAGGAGACAGGACGTGTCCCGTCAGGTGTTCCTCTACGACCCGCCGGACCGTTTCGTGGCCGGTACGGTCGGACTGCCCGGGCGCCGTACGTTCTTCCTCCAGGCCACCGCCGGCCCCCGGACGACCAGCGTGGCCCTGGAGAAGACCCAGGTGGCCGCCCTCGCGGAGCGGATGGACGAACTGCTCGACGAGGTCGTGCGCCGCAGCGGAGGCAGCGCCGCGGTCCCGGCCGTCGCGCCCGCCGAGGTGGCCGACACCGCCCCCCTCGAAACGCCGGTCGAGGAGGAGTTCCGGGTCGGCACCATGGCCCTCGCCTGGGACGGCGAGGAACAGCGCATGATCGTCGAGGCGCAGGCCCTCGTGGAACTCGACGCGGAGTCCGAGGAGGACCTCGCCGAGGCCGAGGAGCGGCTGCTGCAGGACGAGGAGAACGGGCCCCCGATGCTGCGGGTCCGGCTGACCGGCGCGCAGGCCAGAGCCTTCGCCAAGCGCGCCCTCGACGTCGTCAACGCCGGGCGGCCGCCGTGCCCGCTGTGCAGCCTCCCGCTCGACCCGGAAGGACACGTATGTCCGCGCCAGAACGGATACCGCCGCGGAGCGTGACCGCGGCCGAGCTGCTCAGCCGCGGTGAGCTGACGGTGCGCGGGCAGATCCGGGACGCCTCCAACGCCGTGCTGTACTGCTCCGTCACCCACGAGGGCCAGGAGGCCTTCTGCGTGTACAAGCCGGTCCGCGGGGAGCGCCCGCTGTGGGACTTCCCCGACGGCACCCTGGCCCAGCGCGAGGTGGCCGCCTACGAGGTGTCCGAGGCCACCGGATGGGGCCTGGTGCCGACCACCGTGCTGCGCGACGGCCCCTTCGGCGAGGGCATGTGCCAGCTGTGGGTCGAGGGCGAGCCCGGAGACGGGCTGCTGGCCCTGGTGGACGGCGAGGAGCCGGAGGACGGCTGGAAGGCCATCGGCTTCGCGGAGGCCGAGGACGGCGGGACCGCCCTGCTCGTGCACGCCGACGACGAGCGCCTGCGCCGGCTGGCCGTCCTCGACGCGGTCATCAACAACGCCGACCGCAAGGGCGGCCACCTGCTGCCCGCCGCCGGGGGCCGCCTCTACGGCATCGACCACGGGGTGACCTTCAACACCGAGAACAAGCTGCGCACGCTGCTGTGGGGCTGGGCGGGCGAGCCGCTGACCCCGGAGGCGCTCGACGTCCTGACGAACCTGCGCAAGGCCCTGGACGGCGCCGGGACGCTGACGCGGAAGCTGGCCGGGCTGATCACCCCCGCCGAGCTGGACGCCACCCGCGCGCGGGTGGCCGCCCTCCTGGAGTCCGGCCGGCACCCGGAGCCGAGCGGGGAGTGGCCGGCCATTCCGTGGCCGCCCGTCTGACAGCACACCGGCCGACAACGCGCAAGAGCGCCTTGTCGGCCATCCGGTCCGGTCCGGTTCGTATGCGGAACATCCGTCCGGTTAGGCTCATGTCATGCATGCCTGGCCCGCTTCCGAGGTCCCCGCCCTGCCTGGTCAGGGCCGCGACCTGAGGATCCACGACACCGCGACCGGCGGCCTCGTCACCCTCGACCCCGGTCCCGTCGCCCGTATCTACGTCTGCGGCATCACTCCGTACGACGCGACCCACATGGGTCACGCGGCGACCTACAACGCGTTCGACCTCGTCCAGCGCGTGTGGCTCGACACCAAGCGGCAGGTGCACTACGTCCAGAACGTCACCGACGTCGACGACCCGCTGCTGGAGCGGGCGCAGCGCGACGGACTCGACTGGGTCGCCCTCGCCGAACGGGAGACGGCCCTCTTCCGCGAGGACATGGCCGCCCTGCGGATGCTCCCGCCGCGGCACTACATAGGCGCCGTCGAGGCCATACCGGGCATCGTGCCCCTCGTGGAGCGGCTGCGCGAGCTCGGCGCGGCCTACGACCTCGAGGGCGACATCTACTTCTCCGTCGAGTCCGATCCCCACTTCGGCGAGGTCTCCCGGCTCGACGCGGCCGCGATGCGGCTGCTGTCCGCCGAGCGCGGCGGCGACCCCGACCGGCCGGGCAAGAAGAACCCGCTCGACCCGATCCTGTGGATGGCCGCCCGCGACGGCGAGCCGAGCTGGGACGGCGACTCCCTCGGCCCCGGCCGGCCCGGCTGGCACATCGAGTGCGTCGCCATCGCCCTCGACCATCTGGGCATGGGCTTCGACGTCCAGGGCGGCGGCTCCGACCTCGCCTTCCCGCACCACGAGATGGGCGCCTCCCACGCCCAGGTGCTGACCGGCGAGTTCCCGATGGCCAAGGCGTACGTCCACGCGGGCATGGTCGCCCTCGACGGCGAGAAGATGTCCAAGTCCAAGGGCAACCTGGTCTTCGTCTCGCGGCTGCGCCGGGACGGGGTCGACCCCGCCGCCGTCCGGCTCGCGCTGCTCGCCCACCACTACCGGTCCGACTGGGAGTGGACCGACCGGGTGCTCCAGGACGCCGTGGCCCGGCTCGGGCGCTGGCGGGCCGCCGTGTCCCGGCCCGACGGCCCGCCCGCCGACGCCCTCGTCGAGGAGGTCCGCGAGGCCCTCGCCGACGACCTCGACGCCCCCTCCGCGCTCGCCGCGGTGGACCGCTGGGTGGCCCGGCAGGAGCAGGAGGGCGGTACGGACACCGGCGCTCCCGGCATCGTGTCGCGCGCCGTGGACGCCCTGATGGGCGTGGCTCTGTAACGACTCCGGGCATGCGCCGACGAGCCCGGCGGCCGGTTCCTCAAGGGGCCGTGCCGCCGGGCCCGCCGGGCGTCCGCCGACGGTCCCCGTCGGCCGCGATTCCGGCAAATCGCTGCGCGGCCGGGGGCCATGTGATGGGGTGAGGGCGTCTGTTGACCGTTCGGCCGGCCTCGTCGGCCCCTGGCAGAAGGACGCACCGTGGCACCCACCGAACGTTCCTTCGCACGTCGAAGACTCCTCACCGGCGCGGCCGCCCTCACCGGAGCGGCACTCCTCGGCCCCACCGCGCACGCGGCGGAGAAGGGCCGGAGCGCCTGGCCGGACCGCTTCTCCCTCCCGCGGGGCTTCCAGCCCGAGGGCATCACCATCGGCTCCCGCCCGTACGCCTGGTTCGGCTCGCTCGCGAACGGCGACGTCTACCGCGCGAGCCTCGCCACCGGCCGCGGCGCGGTGATCGCCAAGGGCCTCGGCGCGGACCACCCCACCGTCGGCCTCAAGATCGGCCCGCACGGCAGGCTCTTCCTCAGCGGCGGCGTCAGCGGCGAACTGCGTACCGTCGACGCCCGCTCGGGCGAGATCGAGAAGGTGTACGACGTCGGCGGCCTGTTCGTGAACGACGTGATCCTCACGCCGGACGCCGCCTGGTTCACCGACTCCTACCGGGCCGTGCTGTACAAGCTGCTCCTCGACCGGCACGGCGCGCCGGGAGCCGTCGAGACCGTGCCGCTCACCGGCGACTGGGTCCAGGGCGCCGACTTCACCGCCAACGGCATCGAACGCACCCCGGACGGCAGCGCGCTGCTCGTGGTCAACACCGTCGCGGACGGCGGCGGCCTGATGCGCGTCGACCCCCGCACCGGCGCGGCCCGCGCCGTCGACCTCGGCGCGGCGAGACTCCCGAACGGCGACGGCCTGCTGCTCCTGGGCAGGACCCTCTACGCCGTCCAGCAGCAGCAGAACGCGATCGACATCTTCCGGCTGGACGCGGCCGGCACCCGGGGCACGGCCGTCACCCGCATCACCGACCCGCGCTTCCGTATCCCCACCACGGTCGCGGCGTGGGGCGACCGCCTGTACCTGCCCAACGCGCGTTTCGACGTGGAGCCGACACCGGACACCGAGTACGACGCGGTGGCGGTGCGGCCGGTGTAGGACACCCGGCCGGGCACCACGAGGGCGGTGCGCGCCGCGCGCACCGCCCTCGTCGTCCGGTCCCTGTGGGACCTGTCGGTCCTTGCCGGTCCTGTCGTCCGGTTCTCCCGGTCAGTCCTCCGAGGAGTCCCCGTCGTCCCGGTCCGTGTCCGCGTCCGCGTTCGTCCCCGCGTCGCTGTCGGCGTCCGGCCCGGCCTCCGGCTTCGGCGGCTTCGGCGACTTCGTGCGGCCGCCGGGCCGCTCGCGCCGGTAGGAGGTGCCGTCGCCGCCGTCCGCTCCGGCTCCGTCCCTGCGCCGCAGGTAGCGCTCGAACTCGCGGGCGATCGCCTCGCCCGACGCCTCCGGCAGCTCGGCGGTGTCCCGGGCCTCCTCCAGCGTCTGGACGTACTCGGCGACCTCACTGTCCTCGGCGGCCAGCTGGTCCACGCCGACCTGCCAGGCGCGCGAGTCCTCGGGCAGCTCGCCCAGCGGGATGCGCACGTCGATCAGGTCCTCGAGACGGTTGAGCAGGGCCAGCGTCGCCTTCGGGTTCGGCGGCTGCGAGACGTAGTGCGGCACCGCGGCCCACAGGCTCACCGCCGGCACACCGGCGTGCGTGCACGCCTCCTGCAGGACACCGACGATGCCGGTCGGGCCCTCGTACTTGGTCTCCTCCAGGTCCATGCGGCGGGCGAGATCCGGATCGGACGTGGTCCCGCTGATCGGGACCGGACGCGTGTGCGGGGTGTCGCCGAGCAGGGCGCCGAGGATGACCACGAGCTCCACGCCCAGCTCGTGCGCGAAGCCCAGCAGTTCGTTGCAGAACGAGCGCCAGCGCATCGACGGCTCGATGCCCCGGACGAGCACGAGATCGCGCGGCTTCTCACCGCCGACGCGGACGACCGACAGTCTCGTCGTCGGCCACGTGATCTTGCGCACTCCGGCGTCCATCCACACCGTGGGGCGGTTCACCTGGAAGTCGTAGTAGTCCTCGGCGTCCAGCGCCGCGAACACCTCGCCCTTCCACTCCCTGTCCAGGTGCGCGACCGCGGTGGAAGCGGCGTCGCCGGCATCGTTCCAGCCCTCGAACGCGGCCACCATGACCGGGTCGATCAGCTCGGGAACCCCCTCGAGCTCGATCACCCAGTGCCTCCTTCCGACGTGCCCTCGCCTGACCACACAACCTTACGGCGTCCGGCGGGAGCGTCCGCAGCCCCCTTGCACGGGGGAGTGAACGGATCACTGCCCCGATCACCACCCCGGAACACCCGCCGCCACCAGCCCCTCACAGGGTCGACCGCAGCCACTGCTCCACGCTCGCGATGTGCACGGTCGCCCAGGAGCGGGCCGTCTCCGCGTCGCGGTCGCGCAGGGCCGCCAGGATCGCCCGGTGCTCGTGCAGGGTGCGGCTGACCGCGTCCCCCTGGGTCAGCCCGCGCCAGATCCGGGCCCGGGTGGTCGGCCCGGACAGGCCGTCGAGCAGGGAGCAGAGCACCGAGTTGCCGGAGCTGTGCACGATGCTCCGGTGGAACTCGAGGTCGCTCGCGACCAGGTCCTCCACCGACGGGTTGTCACCGAGCTCGTCCAACTGGGAGGCGAGCGCGTCCAGTTGCTGATCGCTGATGCGGGAGGCGGCCATCGCCGTGGCGGCGGGTTCCAGGATGCGGCGCACGGCCAGGAACTCCAGGACCGTGTCGTCCCGGTGGAAGTCGACGACGAAGCTCAGCGCCTCCAGCAGCAGTTGCGGGTCGAGGCTGGTGACGTACGTGCCGTCGCCCTGCCGCACGTCCAGGATCCGGATGAGCGACAGCGCCCGCACGGCCTCCCGGAGCGAGTTGCGGGACAGCCCGAGTTCGGCGGCGAGTTCGCTCTCCTTGGGCAGCCGGTCCCCGGGGCGCAGCGCGCCGGAGACGATCATGTCCTTGATCTTCTCGATCGCCTCGTCGGTGACTGCCATGCCCGGCCTCCCTGTGGTTCCGCTCGTCCGCGAGACATCGGATGTCTCGGGGTCAAGTATGCGGTCCCGCAGATCCGGCCGGACGCCGGACGATCAAGCCGGCGAAGGGGGGCGTCGAGGTGGCGCTGATGGTTGGCGCTGACGGGGGGCGCCGACGGTGGTCGGCCATGGGGTGGCCCCGCCCGCGGGGCCAGCCCATGGCCGACCACCGTCGGCCCGCCGCCTACTTCTCGCCGAGCAGCGCCCGCACCTTCGCGCGCACGTCGTCCGTGGCCAGGCCGCGGATGGTCAGCGTGGTGCGGCGCCGCAGCACGTCGTCCGCCGTCTCGGCCCACTCGTGGTCCCGGGCGTAGACGACCTGTGCCCAGATCTCCGGGGCGTCCGGGTGGACGCGCTCGCCCAGCTCCGGCCGCTCGTTGGCGAGGCGGGCGATGTCGAAGGCCAGCGAGCCGTAGTGGGTGGCCAGGTGCCGGGCGGTGTCGGCGGCCATGCGCGGACCCGGCGCCGGACGGTCAACCAGCAGCCGGTGCGCGACCGCGCGCGGGTTCGCCACCCCCGGCAGCGGCAGCCTCCTCGGCAGGGACGCGACCGGCTCGAAGCCGTCGCCCAGCGGGTGACCGGGCAGTTCCTGGAGCTTCTTCATCACCGTGCGGCCGATGTGGCGGAAGGTCGTCCACTTGCCGCCCGCGACGGACAGCATGCCGCCCCGGCCCTCGGTGACGACCGTCTCCCGCTTGGCCTTCGCCGTGTCGCCGGGCCCGCCCGGCAGCACGCGCAGACCCGCGAAGGCGTACGTGATCAGGTCACGGTCGAGCTGCTGGTCCCGGACGGAGAACGCGGCCTCGTCCAGGATCTGGGCTATGTCCTGGTCGGTCACCGCGACGTCCGCCGGATCGCCCTGGAACTCCTCGTCGGTGGTGCCGAGCAGCAGCATGTCCTCCCACGGGAGGGCGAAGGTGATGCGGTACTTGTCGATCGGGGTGGCCAGCGCGGCCTTCCACGGGGAGGTGCGCTTGAGGACCAGGTGCGCGCCCTTCGACAGCCGGATCGACGGGGCGGCCTTCGGGTCCTCCATGCGGCGCAGGTGGTCCACCCACGGGCCGGTGGCGTTGAGCACGAGGCGGGCGTCCACCCCGAACTCGTCCCCGGACAGGCGGTCGCGCAGTTCCGCGCCGGTCACCCGGCCCCTGGTGAAGCGCAGGCCGGTCACCTCGGCGTGGTTGAGCACCACCGCGCCCGACTCGACGGCCGCGCGGACCGTCATCAGCGCCATGCGCGCGTCGTTCATCTGGTCGTCGCCGTACACGGCCACGGCCTTGAGGTTCTCGGTGCGCAGCTCGGGCACGTCCTGCGCGGCCCGCGCGGGGCTGAGCAGGTGGCCGACGCCGTCCCCGAACGCCGACAGCATCGAGTACGCGAACACGCCGGCCCCGAGCTTCGCGGCGCCGTGCGGCCCGCCCCTGTACACGGGGAGGTAGAAGGTGAGCGGGTTCGCCAGGTGGGGGGCTACCTGGCGGGAGACCGCACGGCGCTCGAAGTGGTTCTCCGCCACCAGCTTCACCGCGCCGGTCTGCAGGTAGCGCAGACCGCCGTGGAGCAGCTTGGAGGAGGCGGACGACGTGGCACCGGCGAAGTCGCCGGCGTCGACCAGGGCCACCCTGAGGCCGGACTGCGCGGCGTGCCAGGCGGTGGAGATGCCCAGGATGCCGCCGCCGATCACGAGAAGGTCGTACGACGCCCTGGCGAGCTGCTCCCGGGTCTCGGCTCGGCTCGGGTTTGCGCCGGACGCCGGACGCGTCCCCAGGGCAGGCACGGACTGCAGGGTGGACTGAGTGGTCATGTCGGGTTCTTACTCCTCGTCCTCGAGCCAGCCCATGGTCCGTTCGACGGCCTTGAGCCAGCTCTTGTACTCACGGTCGCGGGTCTCCGCGTCCATGCGGGGGGTCCACTCGGCGGCCCGGCGCCAGTTGGCGCGCAGGTCGTCGGTGCTGGTCCAGAAGCCGACGGCGAGGCCGGCGGCGTAGGCGGCGCCGAGGCAGGTGGTCTCGGCGACCATCGGACGCACCACGGGCGCGTCCAGGACGTCCGCGAGCGTCTGCATCAGCAGGTTGTTGGAGGTCATGCCGCCGTCGACCTTGAGGGCGGTCAGTTCGACGCCGGAGTCCTTGGTCATCGCGTCGCTGATCTCGCGGGTCTGCCAGGCGGTGGCCTCCAGCACGGCGCGCGCCAGGTGCGCCTTGGTGACGTACCGGGTCAGTCCGGCGATCACACCGCGGGCGTCGGGGCGCCAGTACGGGGCGAACAGGCCGGAGAAGGCCGGCACGAAGTAGGCGCCGCCGTTGTCCTCGACCGACAGCGCGAGCGTCTCGATCTCGGCCGCGGTGGAGATCAGGCCCATCTGGTCGCGCATCCACTGCACCAGCGAACCGGTGACGGCGATGGAGCCCTCCAGGGCGTAGACCGGGGTCTGGTCGCCGATCCGGTAGCCGACCGTGGTCAGCAGGCCGGAGTAGGAGTTGATGATCTTCTCACCGGTGTTCATCAGCATGAAGGTGCCGGTGCCGTACGTGGACTTCGCCTCGCCCTCGGAGAAGCAGGTCTGGCCGAACAGGGCCGCCTGCTGGTCGCCGAGCGCGGAGGCGACCGGGATGCCGCCGAGCAACTCGCCCAGCTTGCCGCCGGTGATCTCGCCGTACACCTCGGCCGAGGAGCGGATCTCCGGGAGCATCGCCATCGGGACGCCGATGGACTCGCAGATCTTCGGGTCCCACTCCAGGGTGTGGAGGTTCATCAGCATGGTGCGGGAGGCGTTGGTGACGTCGGTGACGTGCCGGCCGCCGTCGACGCCGCCGGTCAGGTTCCAGATGACCCAGCTGTCCATGGTGCCGAAGAGGATGTCGCCCGCCTCCGCGCGCTCGCGCAGGCCGTCGACGTGGTCGAGCAGCCAGCGGGCCTTCGGGCCGGCGAAGTAGGAGGCCAGCGGCAGGCCGGTCTCGCGGCGGAAGCGGTCCTGGCCGACGTTGCGGCCGAGCTCCTTGCACAGGGCGTCGGTGCGGGTGTCCTGCCAGACGAGGGCGTTGTGGACGGGCTCACCGGTGTTCTTGTCCCACAGCAGCGTGGTCTCGCGCTGGTTGGTGATGCCGATGGCCTTGATGTCGTCGCGGGTGATGCCGGCCTTCTCGATGGCTCCGGCGACGACCTCCTGGACGTTGGTCCAGATCTCGGTGGCGTCGTGCTCCACCCAGCCCGGCTTC
The DNA here is from genome assembly GCF_035656535.1 of Streptomyces sp. H51. NCBI lineage: Bacteria > Bacillati > Actinomycetota > Actinomycetes > Kitasatosporales > Streptomycetaceae > Streptomyces > Streptomyces sp. H51. The sequence goes on along the minus strand of NZ_JAYMHD010000075.1, from coordinate 284,764 downwards.
GGGAAGATCTGCTCGTGCTCCTTCTGGTCGACGGAGACGATGCGGCCGTCGCGGTCGAAGACGATGCAGCGGGAGGAGGTCGTGCCCTGGTCGATGGCGGCGATGAAGGGGCCTTGGCCGTGGGACGAGATGCCGGCGGTGTGGGCGTCGGTCACTGTGTGCTCCTGGAGGGTCCGTGGTCGAAGGGCCGCGCGTACGGCACGCGCTGGAGGTCCGGTGTGTCTAGGCGAACGCGGCGTTGTAGATGCCCGCGGCTGTCGCGCCGCCGATCAGCGGGCCGACCACCGGGACCCAGGCGTAGCTCCAGTCGGAACCGCCCTTGCCGGGCAGGGGCAGCAGGGCGTGCATGATGCGCGGGCCGAGGTCGCGGGCGGGGTTGATGGCGTATCCGGTCGGGCCGCCGAGGGACAGGCCGATCGACACCACGACGAGCGAGGTGATCAGCGCGCCCAGGGTGCCGAGGCCCTTTCCGCTGTCGTTGAGTCCCTGCGTCAGGACGGCGAGGACCAGCACGATCGTGCCGATGATCTCCGTCGCGAGGTTCTGCACCGCGTTGCGGATCTCCGGACCGGTGGAGAAGATGCCGAGCACCGGGCCGGCGCCCTTCTCCTGCGCCTCCACGGCCTTGGCCGCGGTGGCCTGCGCCCCCGGACCGCCGACGATCTCCCGGTCGGTGAGGTGGGCGTGGAACTGCCCGTAGTAGGCGACCCACACCAGCGTCGCGCCGATCATGGCGCCCAGGAGCTGCCCGGCCCAGTAGACCGGCACGTCGCTCCAGTCGCCGTCCTTGACGGCGAGGGCGAGCGTGACGGCCGGGTTCAGGTGGGCGCCGGACAGCGGCGCCGAGGTGTAGACCGCGGTGAGTACGGCGAAGCCCCAGCCTAAGGCGATGGCGAGCCAGCCGGCGTTGCGGGCTTTGGAGGCCTTCAGCGTGACGGCGGCGCAGACGCCGCCGCCGAGCAGGATGAGTACGGCGGTACCGATGGTCTCGCCGATGAAGATGTCGGAGCTGGACACCCGCGACTCCTTTGTCCTTCGTCCAGGGGAGCCGGAACCCCGGGGTCCCTCCGGGGGTTCGGCGCCCTCGGGGGTGAGAGCGATGCCGGCCCTTGGCGTTGCCACACTCTAGCGTGAATTGCCGGTAGGTGTTCGACAATGCCGACCGCTGGACGGGAGTCTCGCTGGGGGGTCACGTGTGCGTCAATAGTTCGTTTACCGAAAATGTGATCGTTACTCATCGCCATGAGCTGTCGATCTTCCTGGTCAGTGCCCTCGGCGGGGTGTGCGGGTACGTGGGTCGGAGGGGAAGTTTGCCGCTTTTGTCGGCACATGGCGATGGCCGGAACGCCACCCGGCATTCCGGCCGCCGTTCGCGTCCCGCGCCGGTCAGAACCGCCCGGCGCCCAGATCCCGCGACACCGCACGCGCGCAGTCCCGCACCGCCGCGATCAGCTCCGGCCGCAGCTCGCCGTCCCGGCACAGCCGCTCCACCGCGCCGGTGATGCCGACCGCGCCCACCGGCATCCGCCGCCGGTCGTGGATGGGCGCGGCGATGGCCGCCACGCCCTCCCAGGTCTCCTCGACGTCCGCCGCCCAGCCACGCGCGCGGGTGATGTCGAGGATGTGCTCGAAGCCCTCCAGGTCGCACACGGTGCGCTCGGTGAAGGCCTTGCGGTCGGCCTCCAGCGCCTCGCTGTGCGCGACCGGGTCGTACGCCGACAGCACTTTGCCCAGGGCCGTGGAGTGCAGCGGCTGCATCGCCCCGATCTCCAGCACCTGCCGGCTGTCGTCGGGCCGGAAGACGTGGTGCACGACCAGCACGCCGTGCTGGTGCAGCACGCCCAGGTAGACGCTCTCGCCGCTGGAACGGGCCAGGTCGTCCGCCCACACCAGGGCCCGCGCCCGCAGCTCGTGCACGTCGAGATAGGTGGTGCCCAGGCGCAGCAGCTCCGCCCCCAGCTGGTAGCGCCCCGACGCCTCGTCCTGCTCGACGAAGCCCTCCTGCTGCAGGGTGCGCAGAATGCCGTGGGCGGTGCCCTTGGCGAGGCCCAGCGAGGAGGCGATGTCCGACAGGCCGAGGCGCCGCTCACCGCCCGCGAGGAGCCGCAGCATCGCGGCCGCCCGTTCGAGCGACTGGATGTTCCGTGCCATCGCCGTGCTGCCTCCGTCCCCTTCGACCGTCGCCGTGCGAGGTCGCCGCCACTGTTCGGCAATGTCGAACACTACCGGTCGATGCCGACCTCCCGCTAATGGTCGGTCAACACCTGTTGCGTCACCCGTATCCCGCCGGTGCCCCGCCCGTCATCCTCGCCCGCCTCGCGGACGCCCCGACCACCGGGGCGGCCGTCCGGCCCATGGACGCCCCGGTCACCCGGGCGGTCCTCCTCGCGGACGCCCCGACCGCCCCGGCGGTCCTCATAGTGTCGCCCCGACCGCCCCGGCGGTCCTCATCGTGTCGCCTCGGTCACCCGGGCGGTCGTCCGGCCCGTGGACGCCCCGACCGTCGGTCGGCCGACCCGGTTACTCTGACGTGGTGCGCCCGCCGCGGAGAGTTCCGCGGGCGGACGCAAAGCCGACAGCCGTCGCACCTCAAGGGAGCCCCTTCATGGCCTCGTCGCCGACCCCTTCCGCCGACAGCCGGACCCGTGTGTCCGAACTCCGTGAGGCCCTGGCCACCCGTGTGGTGGTCGCCGACGGAGCGATGGGCACCATGCTCCAGGCCCAGGAGCCGACCCTGGAGGACTTCGAGAACCTCGAGGGATGCAACGAGGTCCTCAACGTCACCCGGCCCGACATCGTCCGGTCGGTCCATGAGGCGTACTTCGCCGTGGGCGTCGACTGCGTCGAGACCAACACCTTCGGCGCCAACCACGCCGCCATGGCCGAGTACGAGATCGAAGGCCGCGTCTTCGAGCTGTCCGAGGCCGGCGCCCGCATCGCCCGCGAGGTGGCCGACGAGTTCACCGCCGGTGACGGCCGCCGCCGCTGGGTCCTGGGCTCGATCGGCCCCGGCACCAAGCTGCCGACCCTGGGCCACGTCCCCTACACCACCCTCCGCGACGGCTTCCAGGCCAACGCCGAGGGCCTGCTCGCCGGCGGCGCCGACGCCCTGATCGTCGAGACCACCCAGGACCTGCTGCAGACCAAGGCCTCCGTCCTGGGCGCCCGCCGCGCCATGCGGGCCGCCGGCGTCGAGGTGCCCCTGCTGTGCTCGATGGCCTTCGAGACGACCGGCACCATGCTCCTGGGCTCCGAGATCGGCGCCGCGCTCACCGCGCTGGAGCCGCTCGGCATCGACATGATCGGCCTGAACTGCTCCACCGGCCCCGCCGAGATGAGCGAGCACCTGCGCTACCTCGCCCGGCACTCCCGCATCCCGCTGCTGTGCATGCCGAACGCCGGCCTGCCCGTCCTCACCAAGGACGGCGCCCACTTCCCGCTGGACGCGGAGGGCCTCGCCGACGCGCAGCAGACCTTCGTCCGGGACTACGGCCTCTCCCTCGTCGGCGGCTGCTGCGGCACCACCCCCGAACACCTGCGCCAGGTCGTCGAGCGGGTCCGCGACCTCACCCCGGCCGAGCGCGCCCCGCAGCCCGAGCCGGGCGCCGCCTCCCTCTACCAGACGGTCCCCTTCCGCCAGGACACCTCCTACCTGGCGATCGGCGAGCGCACCAACGCCAACGGCTCCAAGAAGTTCCGCGAGGCCATGCTGGAGGGCCGCTGGGACGACTGCGTGGAGATGGCACGCGAGCAGATCCGCGAGGGCGCGCACATGCTCGACCTGTGCGTGGACTACGTCGGCCGCGACGGCGTCGCCGACATGGAGGAACTCGCCGGCCGCCTGGCCACCGCCTCCACCCTGCCGATCGTCCTGGACTCCACCGAGGTCGACGTCGTCCGGGCCGGCCTGGAGAAGCTCGGCGGCCGCGCGGTCATCAACTCCGTCAACTACGAGGACGGCGACGGCCCCGAGTCCCGCTTCGCCCAGGTCACCCGGCTCGCCAGGGAGCACGGCGCCGCGCTGATCGCGCTGACCATCGACGAGGAGGGCCAGGCCCGCACCGCGGAGAAGAAGGTCGAGATCGCCGAACGGCTCATCGCCGACCTGACCGGCACCTGGGGCATCCACGAGTCGGACATCCTCATCGACTGTCTGACCTTCACCATCTGTACCGGCCAGGAGGAGTCCCGGGGGGACGGCATCGCCACCATCGAGGCGATCCGCGAGCTCAAGCGCCGCCACCCGGACGTGCAGACCACCCTCGGCCTGTCGAACATCTCCTTCGGCCTCAACCCGGCCGCCCGCATCCTGCTCAACTCCGTCTTCCTGGACGAGTGCGTCAAGGCGGGCCTGGACTCGGCGATCGTGCACGCCTCCAAGATCCTGCCGATCGCCCGCTTCAGCGAGGAGGAGGTCACCACCGCCCTCGACCTCATCCACGACCGCCGCGGCGAGGGCTACGACCCGCTGCAGAAGCTGATGGCCCTGTTCGAGGGCGCCACCGCCAAGTCCCTGAAGGCCGGCAAGGCCGAGGAACTCGCCGCGCTGCCGCTGGAGGAGCGCCTCAAGCGCCGCATCATCGACGGCGAGCGCAACGGCCTGGAGGCCGACCTCGACGCCGCGCTCCAGGAGCGGCCCGCCCTCGACATCGTCAACGAGACGCTGCTGGACGGCATGAAGACCGTCGGCGAACTGTTCGGCTCCGGCCAGATGCAACTGCCGTTCGTCCTGCAGTCCGCCGAGGTCATGAAGGCGGCCGTCGCCCACCTCGAACCGCACATGGAGAAGACCGACGAGGCCGGCAAGGGCACCATCGTGCTGGCCACCGTGCGCGGCGACGTGCACGACATCGGCAAGAACCTGGTGGACATCATCCTGTCCAACAACGGCTACAACGTCGTCAACCTGGGCATCAAGCAGCCGGTCTCCGCGATCCTGGAGGCGGCCGAGGAGCACAGGGCCGACGTCATCGGCATGTCCGGACTCCTCGTCAAATCCACCGTGATCATGAAGGAGAACCTGGAGGAGCTCAACCAGCGCGGCCTGGCAGCCACTTACCCGGTCATCCTCGGCGGCGCCGCCCTCACCCGGGCGTACGTCGAGCAGGACCTGCACGAGCTGTACGAGGGCGAAGTCCGCTACGCCCGCGACGCGTTCGAGGGACTGCGCCTGATGGACGCCCTCATCGGCGTCAAGCGGGGCGTACCCGGCGCGAAACTGCCCGAGCTGAAGCAGCGCCGGGTACGCGCCGCCGCCGTCGAGGTGGCGGAACGGCCGGAGGAGGGCCACGTCCGCTCGGACGTCGCCACCGACAACCCCGTCCCCACCCCGCCGTTTTGGGGCACCCGCGTCATCAAGGGCATCCAGCTCAAGGAATACGCGAGCTGGCTGGACGAGGGCGCGCTGTTCAAGGGGCAGTGGGGTCTGAAGCAGGCCCGCTCCGGCGAGGGACCGACGTACGGGGAACTCGTCGAGAGCGAGGGCCGGCCGCGGCTGCGCGGCCTGCTGGACCGGCTCCAGACGGAGAACCTGCTGGAAGCCGCCGTCGTCTACGGCTACTTCCCCTGCGTCTCCAAGGACGACGACCTGATCGTCCTGGACGAACGGGGCAACGAACGAACCCGCTTCACCTTCCCCCGCCAGCGCCGCGGCCGCCGGCTCTGCCTGGCCGACTTCTTCCGCCCGGAGGAATCGGGCGAGACCGACGTCGTCGGCTTCCAGGTCGTCACCGTCGGCTCCCGCATCGGCGCGGAGACGGCCCGCATGTTCGAGGCGAACGCGTACCGCGACTACCTCGAACTGCACGGCCTGTCCGTGCAGTTGGCCGAAGCGCTCGCCGAGTACTGGCACGCGCGCGTGCGCGGCGAACTCGGCTTCGCGGGCGAGGACCCGAGCGACATCGAGGACATGTTCGCCCTCAAGTACCGGGGCGCCCGCTTCTCCCTCGGCTACGGCGCCTGCCCGAACCTGGAGGACCGCGCCAAGATCGCCGACCTGCTCCAGCCGGAGCGCATCGGCGTCCACCTGTCCGAGGAGTTCCAGCTGCACCCCGAACAGTCCACGGACGCGATCGTGATCCACCACCCGGAGGCGAAGTACTTCAACGCCCGCTGACCGGCCCCTCCGGGGCCGCACCGGCACACGCCGGGACCACCCCCGGCCGTATCGCCGGTGTGCCCCGGCACACCCGTTTCAAACGAGGCGCTTCGCCCGCGACAGTCGTACACTGGTCGGTCCACCGCAGGCCGGTTGCTCACCTTTGCGAAAAAGGAGCAGCCGGCCTGATCGTCCCTCAAGGAGGTGCGCCCGGATGACCAGTACGGTCCCCGCGCCCGGATCCCTTCCCCAAGCTCTCGGCTCCGCACGAGCAACGGAGATCCCGACGGCCCAGAACTCGGGCTCAGCCCTGCAGGCCGTGCTCCTGGACATGGACGGAACCCTGGTGGACACCGAGGGGTTCTGGTGGGACGTCGAGGTGGAGGTCTTCGCCCGCCTCGGTCATGCCCTGGACGACTCCTGGCGCCACGTCGTCGTCGGCGGCCCCATGACACGCAGCGCGGGCTTCCTGATCGAAGCCACCGGCGCCGACATCGACCTCGCCGAACTCACGGTCCTGCTCAACCAGGGGTTCGAGGAGCGCATCGCCGACGCCCTGCCGCTGATGCCGGGCGCCGCCAGGCTGCTCGCCGAACTCTCCGAGTACGCGGTCCCGACCGCCCTGGTCTCCGCGTCCCACCGGCGCATCATCGACCGCGTCCTCGGCTCGCTCGGGTCCCACCACTTCGGGCTGTCCGTCGCCGGCGACGAGGTGCGGCGCACCAAGCCCCACCCCGATCCGTACCTGGTCGCGGCAGCCGGACTGGGCGTGGACCCGACCAGATGCGCGGTCGTGGAGGACACCGCGACCGGCGTCGCCGCCGCCGAGGCCGCGGGCTGCCACGTGGTGGCCGTGCCGTCGGTCGCCCCCATCGCGCCCGCCGAGCGGCGCACGGTCGTCTCCTCCCTGGAAGCGGTCGACCTGGCCTTCCTGCGCGGCCTGATGCCCACGAGCTGACCGGGACACCCAAGAGCGTTCCCCCCGAGGCCTCCCGAGTCCCCCCGGGTCCTGGGGCATTGGCGGACGGCTGAATTCCGCTCCCTCGTACAATGTTTGACCATGTGACGTTCCCCACTCACCAGGCGGTCGACAGGACGGCCGAGGTGTGCTGTTCACCCCCATTCGGGGGTGTCCGGCGTGCCCTTGTGTCCTGATTGGTGGAACGCTGCACGAATCCTTCCGCTGTCGGGTTTTCGGTGTGTCCACACCCGGTTTCGCTGCGTGATGGCAGATCGCCCCCGGTGACCGCGAGCCCCCGTGCGGGCGCGCATTAACCTCGTCGCGAGAACATCAACCCCTACCCCTGTGCATCCGCATCGACACCCCCGCATGCCGGATACACGGACCTCACAGCTCTGGAGAAACTCGAGCATGAACCGCAAGACTTTGGTGCTGCCGGCCGTGGTCGGCCTGCTCGCGCCGGTTCTCGCCGCCTGTGGCGGGTCCGACGGCGGCAGCGACGGCGGGGATGCGATCGTCGTCGGCACCACGGACCGGTTCACCGCCACGAAGGACGCCCCGGCGCCGCTCGACCCCGCGTACGCCTACGACGTCGGCAGCTGGAACATCCTGCGCCAGACCGTGCAGACCCTGATGATCCAGCCGAAGGGCGAGGGCGACCCGGTGCCCGAGGCAGCACAGAGCTGCGCGTTCACCGACTCGGGCAACGAGCGCTACGCCTGCAAGCTGCGCGACGGCCTGAAGTTCTCCAACGGCGACAAGATCACCGCGGCCGACGTGAAGTACTCCATCGACCGCGCCCGCGCCATCAAGGCCGACTCCGGCGTCTTCGCCCTGCTGTCCACCATCGACACCGTCGAGACACAGGGTGACAACGAGGTCATCTTCCACCTCAAGACCGCCGACGCCACCTTCCCCTTCAAGCTGTCGACCCCGGTCGCGGGCATCATCAACCCCGACGACTACCAGAAGGACAAGCTGCGCGACGGCTTCGCCGTGGACGGCTCCGGCCCGTACACCCTGCACACCGAGGTCAAGAACGACGAGGTCGTCAAGGCCACCTTCACCAAGAACCCCGACTACAAGGGCGTCCTGAAGGTCAACAACTCCAAGGTCGACATGGTCTCCTTCGCGGACGCCACGGAGATGGGCAACGCCCTGGACAAGGGTGACATCGACGTCATGACCCGCACCATGTCGCCGCAGCAGATCCAGGCGCTGTCCACCAAGTCGGGCGGCAGCGTGGACCTGGTGGAGATGGCCGGCCTGGAGATCCGCTACCTCGCCTTCAACACCAGCGCCCCGACGGTGAAGTCCAAGGCCGTCCGCCAGGCGATCGCCCAGCTCATCAACCGCGGCGAGCTCGTCTCCAAGGTCTACGGCACCCAGGCCGAGCCGCTCTACTCGATGGTCCCGGCGAGCATCACCGGCCACTCCAACTCGTTCTTCAACAAGTACGGGGACCCGAGCGTCGCCAAGGCCAAGGCCCTGCTGACCGCCGCCGGCATCACCTCCCCGGTCAAGCTGACCCTGCACTACACGACCGACCACTACGGCCCCGCCACGAAGAAGGAGTTCGAGGTCCTGCGGCAGCAGCTCAACGACAGCGGGCTGTTCGACGTCGCCGTCAAGGGCGCGCCCTGGGACACCTTCGTCCCGGCCGAGCGCAAGGGCGAGTACGACGCCTTCGGCATGGGCTGGTTCCCGGACTTCCCGGACGCCGACAACTACCTCGCGCCCTTCCTCGACAAGGACAACTTCCTCAAGTTGCCGTACCGCAACAGCACCATCATCAACAGCCTGATCCCGGAGTCCCGCCGCGAGGCGGACCGGGTCGGGGCGGCCAAGAGCCTCACCGAGATCCAGGACGCCATCGCCGAGGACGTCCCGCTGCTGCCGCTGTGGCAGGGCAAGCAGTACGTCGCATCCGGCGACAAGGTCACCGGCACCGCGTACGCGCTCAACTCCGCCTCCAGCCTCCAGCTGTGGGAACTCGGCCGCGGCGTGGGCGGCTGAGACCCACCCGGTTCTCCGGCAGCCCCGCAAGGTCCCGACCCGGCAAGGGCCTGAGCGACGGCCGGCGAAAACACCGAGGGCGCCCCTTCCGCACGGAAGGCGCGCCCTCTTTCGTCGTCCGGCCCTACTGCGCGCCGGGGCGCACCAGCCCGCTCTCGTACGCGTACACCGCCGCCTGCACCCGGTCGCGCAGGCCCAGCTTGGTCAGTACATGGCCCACGTGCGTCTTGACCGTCGTCTCGCTGACGAACAGGTCGGCGGCGATCTCCGCGTTGGACAGACCGCGGGCCACCAGCTTCAGCACCTCCACCTCGCGGTCGGTGAGCGTGTGCAGCGTGTCCGGCACCGGCTCGTCGCCGGACGGCAGATGCGTGGCGTACTTGTCGAGCAGCCGCCGCGTGATGCTCGGCGCGAGCATCGCCTCGCCCGCGGCCACCACCCGGATCGCCTGCACCAGCTCATTGGCGGGCGCGTCCTTCAGCAGGAACCCGCTGGCGCCCGCCCGCAGCGCCTCCACCACGTACTCGTCGAGGTCGAAGGTGGTCAGCACCAGCACCTTCGCCGGGCCGTCCCGCCCGGGCCCGGTGATCTGCCGGGTCGCCTCCACGCCGTCCATACGCGGCATGCGGATGTCCATCAGGACCACGTCGGGCTGCAGGGCCCGTACCTGGTCGAGAGCCTGGAGGCCGTCTCCGGCCTCGCCGACGACCGCGATGTCCTGCTCGGCCTCCAGGATCATCCGGAACCCGGTACGCAGCAGCGGCTGGTCGTCGACCAATAGGACGCGGATGGCCACGTAAGTCTCCTTCGCTAGTCCGGCCCCATTCTGCCCTGCGCCCGCTCAGCGACCGGACCCGGACGCCCGGACCGGCAGCGGATACGGCGGGGGAGTGCCGCCGAACTCCGGGCAGTGCGCCCGGTGGTCGCACCAGCCGCAGAGCTTCGTCGGCCGCGGCCGCCAGTCGCCCGTCTCCGTCGCCAGCCGGATCGCCTCCCACAGCGCCAGCAGCTTCCGCTCCACACGCTCCAGGTCGGCGAGGACCGGGTCGTACGTCAGCACGTCCCCACTGCCCAGGTACACGAGCTGGAGCCGGCGCGGGATCACCTTCTTCAGCCGCCACACCACCAGGGCGTAGAACTTCATCTGGAACAGGGCGCTCTCCGCGTACTCGGGCCGGGGCGCCTTGCCCGTCTTGTAGTCGACGATCCGCACCTCGCCCGTCGCCGCCACGTCCACCCGGTCGATGATCCCGCGCAGCCTCAGCCCGGAGGCCAGCTCCGCCTCGACGAACAGCTCCCGCTCGGCGGGCTCCAGCCGGGTCGGGTCCTCCAGCGTGAACCAGCGCTCGACGAGCCGCTCCGCCTCCGTCAGCCACCGGGCGAGCCGCTCGCCGTCGGCGTCGTCCCGGAACAGCTCCGCGACCTCCGGCCGGGTCTCCCGCAGCCGGTCCCACTGCCCGGGGACGAGGGACCTGGCGCGGGGCGCGGTCCGCTCGGCGGCCGGTGCGTCGAAGAGGCGCTCCAGCACCGCGTGCACCAGGGTCCCCCTGGTGGCCGCCTCGCTGGGCTTCTCCGGCAGCCGGTCGATGACCCGGAACCGGTACAGCAGAGGGCACTGCATGAAGTCGCCGGCCCGGGACGGGGACAGTGCGGTGGGCACGCCGGCCGCCGGCCGGGCACCCGCCGTGCCCACCGCACTCACCGCTTCGGCCGTCACCACCGCCACCGGCTCCGCCGGAACCGGCGCCCCGGCCTGTGCGGCGCCGCCGTCGGGGGCCTGCGCCGCGTCCTCCGTGCTCGTCTCCATGCCCCAGACCTTACGGCCCGCCACTGACAGTGATCCGGTCGAGGCCGTGACAGGTGCGACGGAGGGGGAAACACAGGGGGTGCCGGGGCGGAACGCGCCCCGACGGACGCATACCATCGACCAGAGACCCTTCCGCCCGGCAGGCGCGGGAGACGCTGCGAACGAGGGGACACCGTGGACGAGAGCGGCGGGAGCGGGCAGCCGCGCACCGGCACCGACGAGTCGGCCGACCACCTCGCGGGAACCGCGACCCCGGCCGACACCGACGGCGGCACCACGGCGGCCGACGACACGCAGACGCCGACGACGCGCCCCGCCCCCACCCCGACACCGGCCGGCGAACCCGCGGAAGCGGCACCGCCGTCCGGCGGCAACGGTGTCACCGCGCGGACCGAGGACGGGTCGCCCGCATCCGCGCCCCGGTCTACGGACACCCCGCAGCCGGACCCCGGCACCGGCGGACCCGCCCCCTCGGCCGGCCCGCCCGCCCACCCGGCAACCCTGGCCGAGCACCGCCCGGCCCCCGCCGAGGACGCCGCCGAGCAGGACCGCCCCTCCGGACACCGGCCGGACACCCCGCCCACCACCGGCGACCCGGCCCGAGGTGACCACCCGGCCCCCGCCGATCGCCCGGCCGCCGACCGCCCGGCCCCCGCCGATCGCCCTGCCCGCCCCGACCACCCGGCCGCCCCCCGCCCCACCAGGGCCGGGAGCCGCACGCCCGCGCACTCCGCGGGGGGAGGCGCCAAGAACCCGCCGCCGCAGCGGCCCGAGCCGCGGGGCGGACTGCTGATGGGACGCCCCTTCGGCGTGCCGGTCTACGTCGCGCCCAGCTGGTTCCTCGTCGCCGCCCTGATCACCTGGGTGTTCGGCGGGCAGCTCGAGCGCGTGCTGCCCGAGCTCGGCGCCGCCCGCTACCTGGTCTCCCTCTTCTTCGCGGTCGCCTTCTACGCCTCCGTCCTCGTCCACGAACTGGCCCACACGGTCGCCGCGCTGCGCTACAAACTCCCGGTCCGCCGCATCCAGCTGCAGTTCTTCGGCGGCGTCTCCGAGATCGAGAAGGAGGCCGAGACCCCCGGACGGGAGTTCGTGCTCGCCTTCGTCGGCCCGCTGCTCTCCCTCGTCCTGGCCGGCGTCTTCTACCTGGCCATGCAGCCCGTCGAGCCCGGCACCGTCCCCGGCGTCCTGCTCGCCGGCCTGATGGTCTCCAACCTGATCGTGGCCGTCTTCAACCTCCTGCCCGGCCTCCCCCTCGACGGCGGCCGCATGCTCCGCGCCGTCGTCTGGAAGATCACCGGAAAGCCCATGAGCGGCACCGTCGCCGCCGCCTGGGTCGGCCGCGCGCTCGCCGTCTCCGTCCTGATCGGCCTCCCGCTGCTCACCCAGTCCGGAGCGCTCGGCAGCAACGCCGAGGACAACGTCGGCATGGACACCGTCACCGACGCCCTGCTCGCCGCCATCCTCGCCGCGATCATCTGGACCGGAGCCGGCAACAGCCTGCGGATGGCCCGGCTGCGCGAGCACCTGCCGGAACTGCGCGCGCGCAACCTCACCCGGCGCGCGGTCCCCGTCGAGACCGACACCCCCCTCTCCGAGGCACTGCGCCGCGCCAACGCCGCCGGCGCCCGCGCCCTGGTCGTCGTCGACCCCGACGGCACCCCCCTCTCCCTGGTCCGCGAGGCCGCCATCGTCGGCGTGCCGGAACACCGCCGCCCCTGGGTCGCCGTCAGCGGCCTCGCCCAGGAACTGACCGACGGCATGCGCGTCTCGGCCGAACTCGCCGGAGAAGACCTCCTGGACGCCCTGCGCGCCACCCCGGCCACCGAGTACCTGGTGGTGGAGGAGACCGGCGAGATCTACGGCGTCCTGTCCGCCGCCGACGTGGAGCGCGCCTTCGTCAAGGCCATGGCCAGGCCCTCGTAGCGGCCCCCCGGCCCCCCGGCCCCCCGGCCCCCCAGCTTTCCGGCCCGCCGACCCGCCCGCCCGGCGGCCCCCGGCCGCCCCTCCCGGCGGCCCACCGGTCCACCCCCGCCGTGGTCGGCGGGGCCCGCAAAGGCCGGTAGGCTGTTCACATGTCCGAACCGACCGGTGCCGCCCGCAGGCGCGGGCCCTTCAAGGTCGGGGACCAGGTACAGCTGACCGACCCCAAGGGCCGCCACTACACGTTCACGCTCGAGGCCGGGAAGAACTTCCACACCCACAAGGGTTCCTTCCCGCACGACGAACTGATCGGCGCTCCCGAGGGCAGCGTTGTCCGCACCACCGGGAACGTCGCCTACCTCGCGCTGCGCCCCCTGCTCCCCGACTACGTCCTGTCCATGCCCCGCGGGGCAGCCGTCGTCTACCCGAAGGACGCGGGGCAGATCCTCGCCTTCGCCGACATCTTCCCCGGCGCGCGCGTGGTCGAGGCCGGCGTCGGCTCCGGCTCGCTCAGCAGCTTCCTGCTGCGCGCCATCGGCGACCAGGGCATGCTGCACAGCTACGAGCGCCGCGAGGACTTCGCGGACATCGCCCGGCAGAACGTGGAACGCTACTTCGGCGGACCGCACCCCGCCTGGCAGCTCACGGTCGGTGACCTCCAGGACAACCTGAGCGACACCGACGTCGACCGCGTCATCCTCGACATGCTCGCCCCCTGGGAATGCCTGGAGGCCGTCTCCAAGGCGCTCGTGCCCGGCGGCATCCTGTGCTGTTACGTCGCGACCACCACCCAGCTCGCCCGGACCGTCGAGTCCATCCGCGAGATCGGCTGCTTCAACGAGCCGACCGCCTGGGAGACGATGATCCGCAACTGGCACATCGAGGGCCTGGCCGTCCGCCCCGACCACCGGATGATCGGCCACACCGGCTTCCTCCTCACCGCCCGCCGCCTCGCCGACGGCGTCGAGCCGCCCATGCGCCGCCGCCGCCCCGCCAAGGGCGCCTACGGCGAGGACTACGCCGGCCCCAACGCCGACGGAGGCGCCGGCCGCTGAGGCCACCCGGCCGCGGTCAACATACGAGCGCCGCCGCGGAGTTCCCCGGCACACTCCGGAACTCCGCGACGGCGCTCGCGGGTTGACAGAACAGTACAAAGCGAGCGAACCCGCGCGGGGACCGCCCCGGCCGTGCCCCCCCGCCGTTCCTTCACACTGTGACGTGTGGCACGATGCAGGCCACCCCCACCGGCACAGCCCTCACAGGAGACACTCCTAGTGCAGCACTCCGCCGTCCCGGAACTGGCCCACACCCAAACCCGCCCGATCCACTGGCTCGCCACCGCCACGGCCGTGGCCGGCGTGATGGCCGTGTCCTCACTCCTGCAGCCCGGTTCGGCGACGGCGGCACAGCCGGCCGGTCACGACACCGAGGCCGTCCACGCGGCCACCCCGCCCGGCACCGCGGGCGTCGACTTCCCGATCACCTGCGGCCCGGTGAAGGCCGTGGTGCAGAAGAAGGCCACCGGGGACCTCGACGGCGACGGCAGGCCGGAGACCGTGGCCGTGGTGCACTGCGACGCCCCCATGGGCACCCCGCCCGACGGCGTGTACGTCCTCACCCGCGCCGCCCACGGCGACAAGGCGCGCGTGGTGGCCACCCTCGTCGACCCCCAGGACGGCGACACCGTCGGCGACCTCGCGGTGCGCGACGGAGCCGTCCTCGCCACCCTCCGCGGCTACTCGTCCGACGACGTGCCCCGCTGCTGCCCCGACCGGACCGACAAGGCGAAGTGGGCCTGGAAGGACGGCGCCTTCGTCCGCTCGACACCCGCCGGCACCCGGAGCGTGTGACCCGCGCCACCGGCGGCTGTGAGAAATCAGACAACCGTCACGCGAGGTGACACCCCTCTCACTCGGCGTCCGGGCCGTACACCTCCACCTTGTCCGAAACGCGCCGTACATGGATGCACTCGCCCGGACACTCCTTCGCGGAGTCCACCACGTCCGTCAGCAGCGGCAGCGGCACGGGCGCCGTGGCCCCGCTGTCCTGAAGCAGCTCGCCGTCGCCGCCCTTGACGTAGGCCAGACCGTCGATGTCCAGCTCGAACACCTCCGGCGCGTACTGGGCGCAGATGCCGTCACCGGTACACAGGTCCTGGTCGACCCAGACCTCCAGCGCCGCGCCGTCGGCACCGGCCACCTGCTGCACGGCCTCCTGCTGCACGCTCATGTCTCCTGCCGTTCAGCTGACGAGCCGACGGGAATCAGGCCAGCTCTGAAGGGTGTTGAACACTTCGACCCTACCTTCGCCCGCTTTCCAATCATGTTCGGTGGGTATTCCCCTGGCGTGAGGGAGAGCGCAAGGGTGAAGATCGGACACACCCCGACCGTCTTTGTGATCTAGGGGTTTCAATCGACACCCACCCAGGTAGGGTCTGGAAGCGTCCAGCTCCCCTTGGAGGAGGTGAGGACCGTGGCAGCCCACGACGACGACATGAACCGCGGCATCCGCCCGGGACGAGGGTCCGAGGACCCCGACGGGCAGATTGCCTACCTTGAGCAGGAGATCGCCGTCCTGCGACGCAAGCTCGCCGACTCTCCGCGACACACGAGGATTCTCGAAGAGCGGATCGTCGAGCTGCAGACCAACCTGGCCGGCGTGTCCGCGCAGAACGAGCGGCTCGCCAACACGCTCCGTGAGGCCCGCGACCAGATCGTGGCCCTCAAGGAGGAAGTCGACCGGCTCGCGCAGCCACCGGCCGGCTTCGGTGTCTTCCTGCAGGCCAACGAGGACGGCACCGCCGACATCTTCACCGGCGGCCGCAAGCTCCGGGTGAACGTCAGCCCCGGCGTCGAGCTCGACGAGCTCCGGCGCGGCCAGGAAGTGATGCTCAACGAAGCGCTCAACGTGGTCGACGCCATGGAGTTCGAGCGTGTCGGGGACATCGTCACCCTCAAGGAGATCCTCGAGGACGGCGAGCGCGCCCTGGTGCTCGGGCACACCGACGAGGAACGGGTGGTACGGCTCGCCGAGCCGCTGCTGGACGTCACCATCCGCGCCGGCGACGCCCTGCTGCTCGAACCCCGTTCCGGATACGTCTACGAGGTCGTCCCCAAGAGCGAGGTCGAGGAACTCGTCCTCGAGGAAGTCCCGGACATCGGCTACGAGCAGATCGGCGGCCTGGGCAACCAGATCGAGGCCATCCGCGACGCGGTCGAGCTCCCGTACCTCTACCCCGACCTGTTCAAGGAGCACGAACTGCGGCCGCCCAAGGGCGTCCTGCTGTACGGGCCCCCCGGATGCGGCAAGACGCTCATCGCCAAGGCCGTCGCCAACTCGCTGGCCAAGAAGGTCGCCGAGGTCACCGGCCAGGCCGCCGGCAAGAGCTTCTTCCTCAACATCAAGGGCCCCGAGCTGCTGAACAAGTACGTCGGCGAGACCGAGCGGCAGATCCGCCTCGTCTTCCAGCGTGCCCGGGAGAAGGCCAGCGAGGGCACACCCGTCATCGTCTTCTTCGACGAGATGGAATCCCTCTTCCGCACCCGCGGCTCCGGCGTCAGCTCGGACGTGGAGAACACCATCGTCCCGCAGCTGCTCGCCGAGATCGACGGCGTCGAGGGCCTGCAGAACGTGGTCGTCATCGGCGCCTCCAACCGCGAGGACATGATCGACCCGGCCATCCTGCGCCCCGGCCGGCTCGACGTGAAGATCAAGATCGAGCGTCCGGACGCCGAGGCGGCGAGGGACATCTTCGGGAAGTACCTCACCGAGCGCCTTCCGCTCCACGCGGACGACCTCGGCGAACACGGCAGCGACAAGGCGGCCACGGTCGAGAGCATGATCCAGACCGCCGTCGAACACATGTACGCCGAGTCCGAGGAGAACCGCTTCCTGGAGGTCACCTACGCCAACGGCGACAAGGAAGTCCTCTACTTCAAGGACTTCAACTCCGGCGCCATGATCGAGAACATCGTCGGCCGCGCCAAGAAGATGGCGATCAAGGACTTCCTCGACCACAACCAGAAGGGCCTGCGCGTCTCCCACCTCCTCCAGGCATGCGTGGACGAGTTCAAGGAGAACGAGGACCTGCCCAACACCACCAACCCGGACGACTGGGCCCGGATCTCCGGCAAGAAGGGCGAGCGGATCGTCTACATCCGCACCCTCATCACCGGAAAGCAGGGCGCGGACACCGGACGCTCCATCGACACGGTGGCGAATACCGGTCAGTACCTCTAAAAGTCAGGGCGGCTGCGGGTGCCCTCAGCGGGTACCCGCAGCCGAGTGCTTTCCGGGCCACTGCCGGAGCAAGACCAATGACGCAAATGATCTCCCCACCAGCGCAGAGCCGTTCTAGGCTCTTCGGTACCGGTACCGCCGAGTCGCGCAGTGCGGGGACGGGCACCGCACACGCACCGGAGCGCCAGCGGTATCTGAGCGCCGCCCCCGACCGAGGGCGCCGCCGGGCAAGGAGGGCCGCATGACCGTACGGCGAGTAATGGGCATCGAGACCGAGTACGGAATCTCCGTCCCCGGCCACCCCAACGCCAATGCCATGCTCACCTCGTCCCAGATCGTCAACGCCTACGCGGCGGCGATGCACCGGGCCCGGCGGGCCCGATGGGACTTCGAGGAGGAGAATCCGCTGCGGGACGCGCGAGGCTTCGACCTCGCCCGCGAGGCCGCCGACGCCAGTCAGCTCACCGACGAGGACATCGGCCTCGCCAACGTGATCCTCACCAACGGCGCGCGACTGTACGTCGACCACGCACACCCCGAGTACAGCGCACCCGAGGTCACCAACCCGCGCGACGCGGTCCTCTGGGACAAGGCCGGCGAACGGATCATGGCGGAGGCCGCCGAACGCGCGGCCCAGCTCCCCGGCGCCCAGCCCATCCACCTCTACAAGAACAACACCGACAACAAGGGCGCCTCCTACGGCACGCACGAGAACTACCTGATGAAGCGGGAGACCGCCTTCTCGGACATCGTGCGCCACCTCACGCCGTTCTTCGTCTCCCGCCAGGTGGTGACCGGCGCCGGCCGCGTCGGCATCGGCCAGGACGGACACGAGCACGGCTTCCAGCTCAGCCAGCGCGCCGACTACTTCGAGGTCGAGGTCGGCCTCGAGACGACGCTCAAGCGGCCGATCATCAACACCCGCGACGAACCGCACGCGGACGCCGAGAAGTACCGCCGCCTGCACGTCATCATCGGCGACGCGAACCTCTCGGAGATCTCGACCTACCTGAAGGTGGGCACGACCGCCCTGGTCCTGTCCATGATCGAGGACGGCTTCATCGCCGTCGACCTGGCCGTCGACCAGCCCGTCCGCACCCTCCACCAGGTCTCCCACGACCCCTCGCTCAAGCGACTCGTCACGCTGCGCAGCGGCCGGACGCTCACCGCGGTCCAGCTGCAGATGGAGTACTACGAACTGGCCCGCAAGTACGTCGAGGAACGCTACGGCGCCGACGCGGACGAGCAGACCAAGGACGTCCTGGCCCGCTGGGAGGACACCCTCAACCGCCTGGAACACGACCCGATGAGCCTGGCCGGCGAACTGGACTGGGTCGCCAAGCGGGAGCTCATGGAGGGCTACCGGCGCCGCGACAGCCTCGACTGGGACGCCGCCCGGCTCCACCTGGTCGACCTCCAGTACGCCGACGTACGGGCCGAGAAGGGCCTCTACAACCGGCTGGCCGCCCGCGGCCGCATGAAGCGCATCCTGACCGAGGACGAGGTCGACAGGGCCCGCACCAAGCCGCCGGAGGACACCCGCGCCTACTTCCGCGGACGCTGCCTGGAGCAGTACGCGGAAGACGTCGCGGCGGCCTCCTGGGACTCGGTGATCTTCGATCTCCCGGGCCGGGACTCGCTCCAGCGCGTCCCAACCCTCGAACCGCTTCGCGGAACGCGAAATCACGTCAAGGCGCTCCTGGACCGTTGCCGCACGGCGGAAGACCTGGTCAGGGTGCTGTCCGGCGGCTGAGCGGGTACCCGGGGCCGACCCTGTCCGGCAGGCGAGGCAGGGTGGAAAACCCGGCGCAAGGGAATCATGAAGGTGGTCCCCGGACGTTGAGGGAACAGCGGGGCCGATGTCGGACCCTGCTTGTAGGGTCTGATCAAGAACGTCGAACCGAGCGGGGTGAGGGTTATGGCGACCAAGGACACCGGCGGCGGACAGCAGAAGGCGACGCGTTCCACCGAGGAGGTCGAGGAGCAGGCGCAGGACGCGCAGGCGACCGACGACCTCAAGGAGCGCCACGAGAAGCTGAGCGACGACGTGGACTCCGTCCTGGACGAAATCGATGATGTACTCGAAGAGAACGCCGAGGATTTCGTGAGGTCCTTCGTGCAAAAGGGCGGAGAGTGAAGGTGAATCGGCCGTCCTTCCTTTGAAATGAAAGCGGCGAGGGAGAGGGTGACCGAGGAGCCGAACGCGAAGCGATGCAGGAAATGTGAGCGGGAGCTGCCTCCTGCGGCGTTTGCGCGAGACCGGAATCGGCGGGATGGACTCCAAGTGCACTGCCGGGAGTGCGTGGCGGAATACAGTGCCGCGTACTACCGGCGCCGCCGGGAGGCCATGGGCAGGGCCGTGCGGGAGAAGGTGGACGTCCCGGCCGGGCACATGCTCTGCCGGACGTGTGGTGAGGTCAAGCCCCACAGCGATTGGCATCGCAACGCGACCGCTTCCGACGGGCTGGCCACTCGCTGCAAGGCATGCCGGTCCCGGCGCGGGCGGCAGGACCATCTCAAGCGTCAGTACGGCATCACCGAAGCCGAGCGCGACGAGTTGATCGCCTCGCAAGGAGGCGTCTGCTGTATATGTCTGGCGGCTGTGCCCGAGCATGTGGATCACTGCCACAAGACGGGTAGGGTCCGTGGCGTACTGTGCTTCAGCTGCAATGCCGCACTGGGGCAGTTCAAGGATCGGCCCGATGCCATAAGGCGGGCTGCTGCTTACGTGGAAGGAATCGCGTGGAAGCCAACACTCGTAGCACCGGGCGTCTACCAGCTGCCTTCCTGACGCCGGGATCCTCGTCGTTCATGGACTTCCTCTCCGAGCACCAGCCGGATCTGCTGCCCGGCAGGCGGCAGCTGCCGCCCGTCCAGGGGGTGATCGAGGCGCCGCACGGCACGACCATCGTCGCCGTGACCTTCCCGGGGGGTGTGGTGCTCGCCGGTGACCGCCGGGCCACCATGGGCAACGTGATCGCCCAGCGCGACATCGAGAAGGTCTTCCCGGCCGACGAGTACTCGGCGGTCGGCATCGCCGGCACCGCCGGTCTGGCCGTGGAGATGGTGAAGCTGTTCCAGCTGGAGCTGGAGCACTTCGAGAAGGTCGAGGGGGCCCAGCTCTCCCTGGAGGGCAAGGCCAACCGCCTGTCGACCATGATCCGTTCCAACCTCGGCATGGCCATGCAGGGTCTGGCCGTGGTGCCCCTCTTCGCCGGTTACGACGTGGACCGGGAGAAGGGCCGCATCTTCTCCTACGACGTCACGGGCGGCCGCTCCGAGGAGCACGGCTACGCGGCCACGGGTTCCGGCTCGATCTTCGCGCGCGGAGCGATGAAGAAGCTCTTCCGCGAGGACCTGACCGAGGAGCAGGCCACCACGCTGGTGGTGCAGGCTCTCTACGACGCGGCTGACGACGACTCGGCGACCGGTGGTCCCGATGTCGCCCGCCGGATCTACCCGATCGTCACCGTGATCACCGAGGACGGTTTCCGCCGTCTCACCGAGGACGAGTCCTCCGTCATCGCCCGCTCGATCCTGGAGCGGCGGCTGGAGCAGCCCGACGGCCCGCGGGCCGCGCTGCTGTAGCCGGCGGCCGGGCTCCTTATCAAGGTGATCCTGTGACTTCGACAGAAAGGGACGGATAACCGGTGTCGACGCCGTTCTATGTCTCACCCCAGCAGGCGATGGCCGACCGGGCGGAGTACGCCCGCAAGGGCATCGCCCGTGGCCGCAGCCTGGTCGTGCTGCAGTACGCCGACGGCATCGTCTTCGTCGGCGAGAACCCGTCCCGCGCGCTGCACAAGTTCAGCGAGATCTACGACCGGATCGGCTTCGCGGCCGCCGGCAAGTACAACGAGTACGAGAACCTGCGCATCGGTGGTGTGCGCTACGCCGACCTGCGCGGTTACACCTACGACCGTGACGACGTGACCGCGCGCGGTCTCGCCAACGTCTATGCCCAGACGCTGGGCACGATCTTCTCCTCGGCGGGCGAGAAGCCGTACGAGGTGGAGTTGGTGGTGGCCGAGGTCGGCGAGACGCCGGACGGCGACCAGATCTACCGGCTGCCGCACGACGGTTCGATCGTGGACGAGCACGGCTCGGTCGCGGTCGGCGGCAATGCCGAGCAGATCAGCAGTTACCTCGACCAGCGGCACCAGGACGGCATGAGCCTCGCCGAGGCTCTGAAGCTCGCCGTGCAGGCGCTGTCGCGTGACACGAACGGCACGCAGCGGGAGATTCCCGCCGAGCGGCTGGAGGTCGCGGTGCTGGACCGGACGCGTCCGCAGGCGCGCAAGTTCAAGCGCATCGTGGGCCGTCAGCTCTCCCGGCTGCTGGAGAGCGGTGGCGCGTCCGCCGAGGCGGGGAGCTCGGAGGGCTCGGAGGGCTCCGAGGCCGCGGGTTCCGAGGAGGAGTAGGCCCGCCCCGTCCCGTTCCTCGTGTGCCCCGGCCGGTTCTGCGGCCGGGGCACAGGGCGTTCAGGAGGTGCTCGGCGGCGCCGTGGAGCCCCGGACGACGAGTTCGACGGGGATGTCTCCCGGTTCCGGTGTGCGGCCCTCCAGTACCGCCAGCAGCGCCCGCATGCCGTGTTCGCCGAAGAGTTCGGCGTCCAGGCGGACGGTGGTCAGTTCGGGGTCGAGGGCGGTGGCCAGGGCGAGGTCGTCCAGGCCGGTGACGGAGACGTCGTCGGGGACGCGCAGGCCGAGCCGTCGCAGGGCCTTGTAGGCGCCGGCCGCCATTTTGTCGTCGTCGCAGACGAGCGCCGTGGGCCGGGGGCCGGGCCGGGACAGGGCGGTCTCGGCGGCGGTCAGGGCGGCGTCGATGGAGATGGGCGCGCGGGCGGTGTGCAGGGTGGTGCCGGGGGCGGCGCGGACGCGGGCGGCGAGTTCGCGCGCGCGGACCTCGAAGGTCCAGGAGGGTACGTCGGCGGCCAGGTGCAGGAAGCGGCGGTGGCCGAGGCCGAGGAGGTGTTCGGCGATCTGCCGGACGCCGTCGGCGATGTCCAGGTTGACGGTGGCCGCGCCGAGGCTGCCGGCGGGGTCGCTGTCGAGCATCACGAGGGGCAGTTGGTCGCCGCGGATGGCGGTGAGGGCGTCGGCGGTCATGGAGGAGGCGATGACGCCGTCCACGGCGGCCTGGGCGGAGGCGAAGGGGTCGGGGATGGGGGCGGCCCGCAGGGGCCTTCCTTCGGGGGACGGGTAGAGGACGACGCCGAAGCCGTGGCCGGCGGCGACGCGGGCGGCGCCGGTGTAGACGCCGGCGAAGAACTCGGTGGTCAGGACGGGCACGACGAGGAGGACCGTGCGGGTGCGGCCGAGGCGCAGGTTGCGGGCGGCGAGGTTGGGGCGGTAGCCGAGGTCGCGTGCGGCCTGTCGTACCCGCTCGGCGGTGGGTGCGGAGACGCGGCCGCGCCATTTGTCGCCGAGGACGAGGGAGACGGCCGCCTGCGAGACCCCGGCTCGTTGTGCGACGTCACGGCTGGTCGGGCGGGTGCTGCTGGGTGCCACCGTGGGTCCGCTCCTCTTCGATCCGGTCTGTCCGGTTGTCCGGCTCGTCCGCGGCGGGCCGGCCGGCTCGCTCCGGCCGGCTGCCGTCTGGACGGGTGAACAGCGGACATGGTACGTATGGGCACTCGACGTTATACGTAACACTTGGAGGCTGGGCATGGCCGCGGGATACCTGGAGATCCTCAGGGCGAAGCATGCGGCCCGCCTGCTGACGGGCACGCTGGTGGGCCGTCTGCCCAACGCGACCGCCGCGATCGCCCTGGTGCTGTTCGTGCGCGCCGAGGGCGGTACGTACAGCCTCGCGGGCGTCCTGGCGGCGGTGTACGGCGTCGCCAACGCCGTCGGACAGCCGGTGCTGGGCCGGCTGGTGGACCTGTACGGGCAGCCGCGGGTGCAGTTGCCCGCGGCCGTCGTGTCGGCCCTGGCGATGGGCGCGTTCGCCTTCTCGGGCACCGATCCGCTGCCGTTCGCCTGCGCGGCCGTCGCGGCGGCGGGCCTGTTCACTCCGCCGCTGGAGGGCGGTCTGCGGGCCCTGTGGCCGTCGGTGCTGCGGCGTGAGGAGCAGGTGCACACGGCGTACGCGATGGACGCCGTCGCCCAGGAGGTCATGTTCACCGTCGGCCCGCTGCTGGTGACCCTGTGCGTGTCGCTCTGGTCGGAGCGGGCCGCCCTGCTGGTGCTGAACGCGGTGGGTGTCCTCGGTGCCCTGTCCGTGGTCTGCTCGCCGCCCTCGCGTGCGTGGCGCTCGGCGCCGCGGGAGGCCCACTGGCTGGGTGCCCTGCGTTCACCCGGTCTGCTGGCGCTGCTGGGCGCGTTCCTGTTCGTCGGTGTCGCGCTGGGTTCCATCACGGTGGCCTGTGTGCCGTACGCGGACGGTCACGGCGGTGACGCCGTGTACGGCTGGCTGATGGCGGCCCTGGGGCTCGGCGCGCTGCTGGGCGGCACGGCGTACGGCGCGTGGCGGTGGACGGGGGAGCCGGCGCGCCGGCTGCAGGGGATCGTGGCCCTGCTGGCGGTGTGCTATCTGCCGTTGACGCTGATGCCGGGCGCGGTCGCCATGGTGCTGCTCACCGTCCTGGCGGGGGTGTTCCTGGCGCCCGCGATCGCCTGCGCGTTCGTCCTGGTCGACCGGCACGCGCCGGGCGGGACGCTCACCGAGGCGTTCTCCTGGCTGGTGACGACGATCACCGTGGGGGCGTCGGTCGGTACGGGGGTCGCGGGGCCGGTCGTGGAGGCGGGCGGGGCCCTGTGGGGTTTCGCCGTTCCGGGTGCCGCCGGGGGAGTGTCGCTGTTCGTTCTGCTGGTCACGAGGCGGCTGCTGACGGGGCCGGTGGGGCGGGCTGTTGTTGCGGCTTCAGCTGAAAATGATCCAAACCGTGCTGTCGAACCCCGTTTCAGCTCAGGGGATCGGGCGTAATGTTCAGTCATGGACCGCCGCATTTTCGGGCTGGAGAACGAGTACGGCGTCACGTGCACGTTCAGGGGACAGCGCCGCCTGTCGCCTGACGAGGTGGCGCGGTACCTCTTCCGCCGTGTCGTGTCATGGGGCCGCAGCAGCAATGTCTTTCTGCGAAACGGCGCCCGGCTTTATCTCGACGTGGGCTCACATCCGGAATACGCGACACCCGAATGTGACAATGTGATCGAACTGGTCACCCACGACAAGGCCGGCGAACGCATTCTCGAGGGACTCCTGGTGGACGCCGAACGACGCCTGCACGAGGAGGGAATCGCGGGCGACGTCTACCTCTTCAAGAACAACACCGACTCGGCGGGCAACTCCTACGGCTGCCACGAGAACTATCTCGTCGCCCGGCACGGGGAGTTCTCCCGGCTCGCGGACATCCTCATCCCGTTCCTGGTCACCCGCCAGCTCCTGTGCGGTGCCGGCAAGGTGCTGCAGACGCCGCGCGGTGCGGTGTACTGCGTCAGCCAGCGGGCCGAGCACATCTGGGAGGGCGTCTCCTCGGCCACGACGCGTTCGAGGCCGATCATCAACACGCGGGACGAGCCGCACGCGGACGCCGAGCGCTACCGCCGCCTGCACGTCATCGTGGGCGACTCGAACATGTCCGAGACGACCATGCTGCTGAAGGTCGGGGCCACCGACCTGGTGCTGCGCATGATCGAGGCGGGCACGGTGATGCGTGACCTGACCCTGGAGAACCCCATCCGGGCGATCCGCGAGGTCAGCCACGACATCACGGGCCGGCGCAAGGTGCGCCTGGCCAGCGGCCGTGAGGCCTCCGCGCTGGAGGTGCAGCGCGAGTACTACGAGAAGGCCGTGGACTTCTGCGAGCGGCGCGGCATCCGTACCGGCACCGTGGAGCGGGTGCTGGAGCTGTGGGGCCGCACGCTGGACGCCATCGAGTCCGAGGACCTGGACCGCATCGGCACCGAGATCGACTGGGTGATCAAGTACAAGCTCATCGAGCGGTACCGGGCCAAGCACAACATGACCATGTCGCATCCGCGGGTCGCGCAGATAGACCTCGCCTACCACGACATCCACCGCCGTCGTGGCCTGTACTACCTGCTCGAGAAGAAGGGTCAGGCAGCCCGTGTCTGCAATGACCTGAAGATCTTCGAGGGCAAGTCCGTTCCGCCGCAGACCACTCGGGCCCGGCTGCGCGGCGACTTCATCCGCAGGGCCCAGGAACAGCGCCGGGACTTCACCGTCGACTGGGTTCACCTCAAGCTCAACGACCAGGCGCAGCGCACGGTGCTGTGCAAGGATCCGTTCCGTTCCGTGGACGACCGGGTGGAGAAACTGATCGCCGGAATGTGAGCAATGCGTCGCGGACGCGGGCCGCGACGCCACACGGGCGCCGTACGTTTTCCGTGCGGCGCCCTTGTCACGCCGTAGAGTTGCGCGCACGCCATCAACAAGATCGACCGATACGAGGCCTTCATCGTGCGCCGACGCTCCCTACTGATCGCCGTACCCGCAGGACTGGTCACGCTCGCCGGGTGCGGCGACGACTCGTCAGACTCGAGCAAGGCCGACGCGTCGCCCTCCGCCTCGGCCGCTTCCGCCGCGCCGCCGCCGAAGATCGTCGAAGGCCCGCTGCCGGCGATCACGGCGGGCACGAAGTTCGGCACCAAGCCGACCGTCGCCAAGGGCAGCGGCGACCCGTCGAAGAACCTCGCGGTCCGCACGGTCATCGCCGGCGGCGGACAGACGGTGGCGGAGAACGACTTCATCCAGGCGGACTACCTCGGTCAGATCTGGAGCACGGCGAAGGTCTTCGACAACTCCTACGACCGGGGCACCCCGTTGCTGTTGCAGCTGGCCCAGGGCAGCATCATCGACGGCTGGCGCTACGGCCTGGCCGGCAAGAAGGTCGGCAGCCGGGTCCTCATGGCCGTGCCCCCGACCTGGGGCTACGGCACGCAGGGCAACGCGCAGGCGGGCATCAAGGGCACCGACACCCTGGTCTTCGTCGTCGACCTGCTGGCCGCCTTCAACGCCAAGAGCTCCGCCAAGGGCAAGCCGGTCGCGCAGAACGACGCGGCCCTGCCCAAGGTCGGCACCAACACCGACGGCAAGGCCCCCGCCATCGACATCCCCAAGACCGCCGCGCCGGGGAAGCTGGTGTCCGCCTACGTCCTGGAGGGCGACGGCGAGGCGGTGAAGGAGAGCGAGGCCATCCTGTGCCAGTTCCGGGGGATGGTCTGGGAGACCGGCAAGGAGTTCGAGTCGACGTACGCGCAGGGGCGGCTCAGCCAGTTCTCCATCCAGCAGATGCAGCAGGTCGTCAAGGGCCTCGCGCAGGGTGTGACGGGCAAGAAGGTGGGCAGTCGGGTCCTCGTCGTGGTGCCTCCTTCCCTGGGGTACGGGGACAAGCCGCCGAGCGGCGGAGCCATCAAGAAGGGCTCCACGCTGGTCTTCTCCGTCGACATCCTGGCGAAGATGTGACCCTCCGGGGATGTAAGACTGTGCGTGTTGCCTTTCCGCAGACCATGCAGGAGCTAAGACGTGAGCATCGAGAAGCCCGAGATCGACTTCCCGGGCGGCGAGCCCCCGGCGGACCTCGAGATCAAGGACATCTGGGAGGGCGACGGCGCGGTCGCGCAGGCGGGCCAGACCGTCACCGTCCACTACGTGGGCGTGGCGTTCAGCACCGGTGAGGAGTTCGACGCCAGCTGGAACCGCGGTACCCCGTTCCGCTTCCCGCTGGGCGGCGGCCGCGTCATCAAGGGCTGGGACCTGGGCGTGCAGGGCATGAAGGTCGGCGGCCGACGCCAGCTGACCATCCCGGCCCACCTCGCCTACGGCAACCAGAGCCCGACCCCGGCGATCAAGCCCGGTGAGACGCTGATCTTCGTGGTGGACCTGATCGCCGTCTGACCGGCGCCGGACCGGACACGACAGGCCGAGGGTCCCTGCCCGCGCGGGCAGGGACCCTCGGCTTTTGCCACGCCACTTCGGGGCGGTACGGTCGTCGTCAAGCACCATAGGGAGGCGAAGGGCGTCGATGGCCATTGCCAAGGCCGAGCGGCTGATGAACCTGGCGTTGTGTCTGCTCGGGACGCGGCGGCCGCTCAGCAAGCGCGAGCTGCGTGAGTCCATCGAGGCCTATCTGGAAGCCGGTTCGGAGGACGCCTTCAGCCGGATGTTCGAGCGGGACAAGGACGACCTGCGCGAACTCGGACTGGTCATCGAGACGGTGGAGAACCTCGACGGCGAGACCGGTTACGTCGCGCGCCGTGACAGCAACCGCCTGCCCCCCATCACCCTCGACGCCGAGGAGGCCGCGGCCCTGGGGCTCGCCGCGAAGGTGTGGCAGCAGGCCCGGCTCGCCGGCGCGGCCAGCGGCGCGCTGCAGAAGCTGCGCGCGGCGGGACTGCCCGAGGAGGTGGACCCGTACGAGGCGCACGGGGCCCTGGAGCCGCGCATCCCGGTGCACGAGGCCGCGTTCGAGCCGCTGATGCTGGCCTGCCGTGACCGTCGCCCGGTCGTCTTCGACTACCGCAAGGCCACCGCCGCCCGCCCCGAGCCGCGGCAGGTGGAGCCGTGGGCGCTGGAGTGCTGGCGCGGTCACTGGTACCTGGCGGGCTGGGACCGCGACCGGGGCGCCGAGCGGGTCTTCCGGCTGTCCCGGATCACCGGGAAGGTGCGCAGCCGCGGCGGCCGGTTCACCGCGCCGGTGCCCGATGTCGTCACGGTCCGGGAGACCGTCGCGAGCTGGGCGGGGGAGACCGCGGACCGCAGCGCGCGGATCCGGCTGCGCTCGGGCGCGGGGTACCCCCTTCGGGCGAAAGCCACGTCTGTCCGGGAACTCGGTGACGGGTGGGACGAGTTGGAGATTCCGTACGGGCACGGGCTGGATGCCTGGCTGGTGGAGTTCGGTCCGGACGTGGTGGTGGTGGAGCCCGCCGAGCTGCGGGCGGACGTGGTGGACCGGCTGCGTGCCGTGGCCAAGGGCTGAGGGGGAGCGGACGAGGACAGTGGCAGGCAAACCGGTCAGGCCCGTCAACGCCATCGACCAGACCAGGCGGATGCTGTCCCTGGTGACGTATCTCAAGGAGCGTCCCGGGGCCCGGATCGAGGACGTCGCGCGCGCCTTCGGCATCACCGAGGACGAGCTGGTCTCGGACCTGGACGTGCTGCCCATGTGCGGCACCAGCTTCCGCGGCGGCGATCTGCTCGACATCGACACCGACGGCGAGCGCATCTGGTGGCACAACCCGGCCGCCCTGGCGGCGGAGGCTGCCGAGCCGCTGCGGCTGGCCGCCGACGAGGCGACCGCGCTGCTGGTCGCCGCGCGGGCCGTGGCGACGCTGCCCGGCCTGCGGGAGAGCGACCGGCAGGCGCTGCTGCGGGCGACGGCGAAGGTGGAGGCCGCGGCCGGTGAGGCGGCGGGCGCCAGCTCCCGGCTGTCGGTGACGTTCGAGTCGGAGGGCGGCGTCTTCGCGGACGTCGACCGGGCGATCTCCGAGCGCCGGCGGCTGTGGATCCGCTACTACTCGCCGGCCCGTGACGAGGTCACCGAGCGCGAGATCGACCCGATCCGCCTGGTCAGCGTGGGGCACACGTACGTGGAGGCCTGGTGCCGGCGCTCCGAGGCGCGCCGCACCTTCCGGCTGGACCGGGTCGCCGAGATCACGATCCTGGACGAGCCGTCCGCGCCGCCGGAGGTGGAGCTGCGGGACCTGTCGGAGGGGCTGATGCAGCCGGCCGCCGAGGATCCGGAGGTCGTCGTCGAGGTGGGCCCGGGCGGCCGGTGGGTCGCCGAGTACTACCCCCACGACAGTGCGGATGAGCTTCCGGACGGCGGGCTGCGTATCACCCTGCGGACCCCTGATCCCGCGTCGCTGCGGCGTCTGGCGCTGCGGCTCGGACGGGACGGCCGGATCGTGTCGCCGGGTGACCTCGCCGACAGCGCCCGGCAGGCGGCGCGCGAGGCGCTGGCGGCGTACGACGGGGTGGAGGACCGGGTTCCGGCCGGCCGGGCGGTTCCCTGGCCGGGCGGCGCCGGGGACATGGCGGGCCGCGCGGTTCACGACGGTCAGTACGACAGGCAGGAGCAGGGGCTGTGAGCGAGTCGTCGACGTCCGAGGTGCGCAGCGTGTCGGTGGCGTCCGCCTTCGCCGGGATGCGCAGCGTGTCCCCGGTGGTGTTCAGGGCCTGCTGCCCCGACTGCCGGGGCAGCTTCGAACTGACCGCGGGAGCCCTCCGCCTGGCCATCGGCGCCACCAGCCGCACCACCTTCTACTCCTTCACCTGCCCGGACTGCGGTGCCGCGGTCCGCAAGCCGGCCGGGGAGCGGATCGTCGAGCTGCTGACCGGCGGCGGGGTGAAGACCCTGCGCCTCCACTCCGCCCTGTAGACCCTGTAGACGCTGGGGATCGACGTCATGTTCTGGCCGATGTTCGCGGTAGCCGTGGGTTTCGCGGGGCTCGCCGTTCTGGGTGTGCTCGCCGTGCGGGTGTTCGTGGAGGCACAGCGGCTGGGGCGGCAGGTGGCGGACTCCGCGCACCGCATCAACCGGGCCGCGGAGGATCTGGAGCGGGCGTCGCTGAGTGCGGCGCGGGCCGTGGACTCGCTGTGAGTCCTGAAGTGAGAAGTCCGTAAGTCCGGAGCGGTGAGGCGTTTTGGGTGGTTTCTGCCTGTCGCCGCGGCCGGGGCGGCGGGTACGCTGCTGATCGCGGCCCGGAGAACGAGGCCCGGACCGCGGACGGGAGTACGCACGGGGATTGCCTCACGTTCACCCCCGAGCGTTACGATCGCTGACAGCACGGCTGGTCGGACACGTGTCCGATCGGTCGGACAGCACCCCACCCCAGCCGCCTCGGTGAGAAGGTAAAGACTTATGTTCGGAAGGCTCGGCGCCCCCGAGATCATTCTCATCCTCGTCGTCATCATCCTGCTGTTCGGCGCGAAGAAGCTTCCCGACATGGCGCGCTCGCTCGGCAAGTCCGCCCGCATCCTCAAGAGCGAGGCGAAGGCGATGAAGGAAGAGGGCAGCAGCACGGCCACCCCGGCCGGTCCGCCGAACACCGGCGAGCAGTCCCCCGCGCAGCGCACCATCCAGGCCGCCCCCGGCGATGTGACCAGCGCCCGGCCGGTCACCGAGCCGACGGACTCCACCAAGGCCTGATGATGCAGGGCCGGAGACCCCCGGCCCGCCGCACGAGATGAGGACGTGGGTTGCTCAAGTCTGCCCGCAAGAAGGAGAAGGACCCCGAGGGACGGATGCCCCTCGCGGATCACCTGCGTGAGCTCCGCAACCGGCTCGCGAAGGCCATGCTGGCCATCGTCGTCGTCACCGCCGTGGCCGCCTTCTTCTACAACGACATAGTCAACGTCATCACCAAGCCGGTGCTGGACTCGGTCGGCTGCGGCAAGACCTTCGAGCAGCTGGCCAGCTCCTCGGAGAAGTCCCAGCAGTGCGCGCAGATCACCATCAACGGTCTGCTCACGCCGTTCACGCTGGCGCTGAAAGTGTCCCTGATGGCCGGCGTGGTGCTGGCCTCCCCGGTGTGGCTGTACCAGTTGTGGGCCTTCGTCGCCCCCGGCCTGCACCGGCACGAGCGCAAGTACGCCTACGCGTTCGTCGGCACGGGCGTGCCGCTCTTCCTCGGCGGCGCCTACTTCGCCTACAAGGTGCTGCCGACCACGGCGAAGGTCCTGATCGGCTTCACGCCCAACGGCGTCAACAACCTGCTGCCGCTCGACGACCTGCTCGACCTCGTCACGCGCATGGTGCTCGTGTTCGGCCTCTCCTTCGAGCTGCCACTGCTGCTGATCATGCTCAATCTCACCGGGGCGCTGACGGGCAAGCGCATGCTCGGCTGGTGGCGCGGCATGATCATGGGCATCACCGTGTTCGCCGCGATCGCGACCCCGAGCACGGACCCGCTGACCATGCTGGCCCTGGCCGGGCCGATCTGGGTGCTGTACTTCGGCGCGGTCGTCTTCTCGCTGCTGAACGACGGACGCAGGCGCCGGCGCGAGGCCGAGGGCCCCGCCGACGACGAGGCGTCGGAGCTGGACCTCACCCCCGAGGACATCGGCGAGATCGAGTCCGTCTCGGCCGGCCGCACCCTGCCCGAGCAGGCGAGCACCGAGCGCGTGAACGGTTATGACGACGTGACCTGACGAAAACCCCGGGCACCTCGTAGGGTCAGTCCGTGACCAGCGAGATCACCCTCTTCGTCAACCCCACCGCGGGCCGCGGCCGGGGCGCCCGCGCGGCGCAGCCGGCCGCTTCCGCGTTGCGGGCGGCCGGCTTCTCGGTGCGTACCGTCGTCGGTGAGAGCGCCGCGGACGCCCTCACGCGCGCGCGTGCCGCCGTCGCGGACGGCACCGGCGCGCTCGTCGCCGTCGGCGGCGACGGCATGGCGAACCTGGCCCTCCAGGCCGTCGCCGGCACCCGCACCCCGCTCGGCCTCGTCGCCGTCGGAACCGGTAACGACCTGGCCCGCGCCCTCGGCCTGCCGGTCCGGGACCCGGCCGCCGCGGGCCGTCTGATCGCCGGCGCCCTCAAGGGGGCCGAACTGCGCGACATCGACCTCGGGCAGGTGGGCGGCCACTGGTTCGGCACCGTCCTCGCCTCCGGCTTCGACTCCCGCGTCAACGACCGCGGGAACCGCATGAACTGGCCGGCCGGACGCCTCAAGTACGACCTCGCCATGCTCGCCGAGCTGGCCGCCTTCCGCCCCTTCCCGTACCGGATCACCCTGGACGACGGCGCCGTCCGGGAGGTCGAGGCGACGCTGGTGGCGGTCGGCAACGGATCGTCGTACGGCGGCGGCATGAGGATCTGCCCCGGAGCCGACCTCACCGACGGGCTGTTCGACGTCACGGTGGTCGGGGACTGCGGCCGGGCGACCCTGCTGAAGGTGTTCCCGACGGTGTACCGGGGCACCCACGTCGACCACCCCAAGGTCACCGTGCACCGCGCGGCGAAGATCGAGCTGGCCGCGGAGGGGATCACCGGGTACGCGGACGGGGAACCGCTCGGGCCGCTGCCGCTGACCGCCCGCTGCGTGCCCGGCGCCGTGCGGGTCGCGACGCCGTGAGCTGCGCGGATCACAGGTTTACCGGCGTGCGATCCGGATATTGATCGTCCTGTTGTCAGTGTGGCCCGGTACGCTCGAAAGCACGATGACAGAGGACCTCTCCCCGGCCGAGCGGTACGCGGCTGCCCGCAGGCGCGCTGCCGAACAGGCCACCGCGCTCGCCTCCTTCCGCGAGATGTACGACTTCGGCCTCGACCCCTTCCAGATCGAGGCCTGCCAGGCACTCGAGGCGGGCAAGGGCGTGCTGGTGGCCGCGCCCACCGGCTCCGGCAAGACCATCGTGGGCGAGTTCGCCGTCCACCTCGCCCTGGGGCAGGGCAAGAAGTGCTTCTACACGACACCCATCAAGGCACTGTCGAACCAGAAGTACGCCGACCTGTGCCGCCGCTACGGCGCGGACAAGGTCGGCCTGCTCACCGGCGACAACAGCGTCAACTCCGACGCCCCGGTGGTCGTGATGACCACCGAGGTGCTCAGGAACATGCTGTACGCGGGCTCCCAGACCCTCCTCGGCCTGGGCTACGTGGTCATGGACGAGGTGCACTACCTCTCCGACCGCTTCCGCGGCGCGGTGTGGGAAGAGGTGATCATCCATCTCCCCGAGTCGGTGACCCTGGTGTCGCTGTCGGCGACCGTGTCGAACGCCGAGGAGTTCGGCGACTGGCTCGACACCGTCCGCGGCGACACCGAGGTGATCGTCTCCGAGCACCGGCCCGTGCCGCTGTTCCAGCACGTGCTCGCCGGACGCCGGATGTACGACCTGTTCGAGGAGGGCGAGGGCCACAAGAAGGCCGTCAACCCCGACCTGACGCGGCTGGCGCGCATGGAGGCGACCCGGCCGTCGTACCAGGACCGCCGGCGCGGCCGGGCGATGCGGGAGGCCGACCGGGAGCGGGAGCGCCGGCAGCGCTCGCGGGTGTGGACGCCGGGCCGGCCGGAGGTCATCGAGCGGCTCGACGCCGAGGGCCTGCTGCCCGCGATCACCTTCATCTTCAGCCGCGCCGCCTGCGAGGCCGCCGTGCAGCAGTGCCTGTACGCGGGCCTCAGGCTGAACGACGAGGAGGCGCGTGAGCAGGTGCGCGCCCTGGTCGAGGAGCGCACCGCGTCGATCCCGCCGGAGGACCTGCACGTCCTCGGCTACTACGAGTGGCTGGAGGGCCTGGAGCGCGGTATCGCGGCCCACCACGCGGGCATGCTGCCGACGTTCAAGGAGGTCGTCGAGGAGCTGTTCGTCCGCGGTCTGGTGAAGGCCGTGTTCGCGACGGAGACCCTCGCGCTCGGCATCAACATGCCCGCCCGCTCGGTGGTGCTGGAGAAGCTCGTCAAGTGGAACGGCGAGCAGCACGCCGACATCACCCCGGGCGAGTACACCCAGCTGACCGGCCGCGCGGGCCGCCGCGGCATCGATGTCGAGGGCCATGCCGTGGTGCTGTGGCAGCGCGGGATGAGCCCGGAGCACCTGGCCGGCCTCGCCGGCACGCGCACCTACCCGCTGCGCTCCAGCTTCAAGCCGTCGTACAACATGGCGGTCAACCTGGTCGAGCAGTTCGGCCGGCACCGCTCGCGCGAACTGCTGGAGACGTCGTTCGCGCAGTTCCAGGCCGACAAGTCGGTCGTCGGGATCTCCCGGCAGGTGCAGCGCAACGAGGAGGGCCTGGAGGGCTACAAGGCCTCCATGACCTGCCACCTCGGCGACTTCGAGGAGTACGCGCGGCTGCGGCGCGAGCTGAGGGACCGCGAGACCGAACTCGTCCGGCAGGGCGCGGCGCAGCGACGCGCGGAGGCCGCCGTCGCGCTGGAGAAGCTCAAGCCGGGCGACGTCATCCACGTGCCGACGGGCAAGTACGCGGGGCTCGCGCTGGTGCTGGACCCGGGGCTGCCCGCCGGCCGGTCCAACGGCCACCGCGGCTTCGACCACCACGACGGCCCGCGCCCGCTGGTGCTGACCGCCGAACGGCAGGTCAAGCGGCTGGCGTCGATCGACTTCCCGGTGCCGGTCGAGGCGCTGGAGCGGATGCGCATCCCCAAGTCCTTCAACCCGCGCTCACCGCAGTCCCGCCGCGACCTCGCCTCCGCGCTGCGCACCAAGGCCGGGCACATCCCGCCGGAGCGGGCGCGCAAGAAGCGGTCCCAGGCCGCCGACGACCGCGAGATCGCCCGGCTGCGCACGGCGATCCGGGCGCATCCGTGCCACGGCTGCAACGACCGTGAGGACCATGCGCGCTGGGCCGAGCGGTACCACCGGCTGCTGCGGGACACCTCGCAGCTGGAGCGCCGCATACAGGGGCGCACGAACACGATCGCGCGGACCTTCGACCGGATCGTGGCGCTGCTGACCGAGCTGGACTACCTGCGCGCCGACGAGGTCACCGAGCACGGCAAGCGGCTCGCCCGCCTCTACGGCGAGCTGGACCTGCTGGCGAGCGAGTGCCTGCGGGAGGGCGTCTGGGAGGGGCTCGCGCCCGCCGAACTGGCCGCGTGCGTCTCGGCGCTGGTGTACGAGTCCCGGGTGGGCGACGACGCCATGGCGCCCAAGATGCCCTCGGGCAAGGCGAAGGCCGCGCTCGGCGAGATGGTCCGGATCTGGGGCCGGCTCGACGCCCTGGAGGAGGAGTTCCGGATCACGCAGACCGAGGGCGTGGGGCAGCGTGAGCCGGATCTCGGGTTCGCCTGGGCCGCCTACATGTGGGCCTCGGACAAGGGTCTGGACGAGGTGCTGCGCGAGGCGGAGATGCCTGCGGGCGACTTCGTGCGGTGGTGCAAGCAGGTGATCGACGTGCTGGGGCAGATCTCCGCGGCGGCGCCCGCGAGGGAGGGCTCGACCGTGGCCAAGGCCGCGCGCAAGGCTGTGGACCAGCTGCTGCGGGGTGTGGTGGCGTATTCGTCGGTGGGGTAGCGGTCGCCGGGCGGATGCGGGTCGTCCCCGCCGAGTACGCCGGACCCGACGTCCGCCGCTCGCAGTCGACGGCGCGGTCACCGGCCGGCCCACTCGCCCGGGCAGGACCAGGCGGTGAGCGTCCGCGTGCTGCGGAACCGGTGTTCCGCCCCCGTGACCGGATCGGTGAACTCCAGCGTCCGCGCCAGCAGTTGCAGTGGCCGCCGGAAGTCACCGGCCTCCACCGGGCCGGTCACCTCGGGATACAGCGGGTCGCCGAGGATGGGCACGCCGAGCGCGTTCATGTGGACGCGCAGCTGGTGGGTCTGCCCGGTGGCCGGCACCAGGCGGTAGCGGGCGAGCCCGTCGGCCGGGCGGTGCTCGGCCAGCTCGACGCGGCTGACGGCGTTCGGTTCGCCCGGCACCTCGCGGGCGGCGAGCACCCCCCGCTCCTTCACGATCCGGCTGCGCACGGTCCGGGGCAGGGCCAGGCCGGGATCGTACGGGGCGACCGCCTCGTACTCCTTGCCCACCCGGCGGTCGCGGAACAGCGACTGGTACGCGCCGCGTTCGGCGGGCCGCACCGTGAACAGCACCAGCCCGGCGGTGAGCCGGTCCAGACGGTGCGCGGCGCCCAGCGTGGGCAGCCCCAGCTCCCGGCGCAGCCGCGCGAGCGCCGTCTCGGTGACGTGACTGCCGCGCGGGGTGGTGGCGAGGAAGTGCGGCTTGTCGACCACGACGATGTGCTCGTCGCGGTGCACGACCTCCAGCGGGAACGGCACCGGCACCTCGGCGGGCAGCTCCCGGTGGAACCACACGAACATCCCCGGCACGTACGCCGCGTCCGGTGCCACCGCCCGCCCGTCCGCCCCGACGACCAGCCCCGCGTCGAACATCCCGTCCACGACCCCGGCGTCCGCCGCGAGCCGTTCCGTCAGGTGCTCGCGCACCGTGGCCCACGGGCCTCCGGCGGGCAGCCGCACCCGCACGGCGTCGACGCCCTCGCGCTGGGGGAGGGGGGAGGGCGGGGGCGGTGTACGACGTCTCATCGCGGCCAAGCGTACGGCGGGAAAAACCGGTTGGAGCCGCCCGGCCCGGTTGGCACGATGCCGGTCATGCCCTTCCTGACCCGTCCCGTCCTCCCGGCCGGAACCCTCTCCGGAGCCCCGCAACCCGTCCTCGCCACCGGTGACGGTCTGCTGCTGCGCCCCTGGCGGGCCGCCGACGCGCCCGCCGTCCACGCGGTCTTCCAGGATCCCGCGATGCACCGGTGGCATGT
Source organism: Streptomyces sp. H51 (assembly GCF_035656535.1). Classification (NCBI taxonomy): domain Bacteria; kingdom Bacillati; phylum Actinomycetota; class Actinomycetes; order Kitasatosporales; family Streptomycetaceae; genus Streptomyces; species Streptomyces sp. H51. Next base: position 248,532 of record NZ_JAYMHD010000075.1, on the reverse strand, counting down.
CCGGGCCGCCGATTCCGAGGCGGAGACGCGCGGTTGGATCGAGGAATGGCTGACGGGCTGGCGCGAGGAACGGGACGCCCAGTGGGCCGTCGCCGACGCGGACACCGACCGGCTGCTCGGGCGGGTGGCGCTGCGCGAGTTGCGGCCGGCGGACGGAACCGCCGAGGTGGCGTACTGGACGGCCGCCCCGGCCCGGGGACGGGGCGTCGCCGCGCGGGCCACCACCGCGCTCGCCCGCTGGGCGCTCGACGAGGTCGGCTTCCACCGCCTGGAACTGTTGCACGCGGTCCGCAACGAGGCGTCCTGCCGGGTGGCCGCGAAGGCCGGCTTCGCCGCGGAGGGCACCAAGCGCAGTGCCGCCCTGCACGCGGACGGCTGGCACGACATGCACCTGCACGCCCGCGTGCGGGGCGACTGAGCCGGGACTGCTCCTCGGGCGCCCCGAAAACGGGGCCTGGCACCGGCAGCGCGCGGGCCGCGTGCGGCAGCACGGGCCGGCGCGCGGCCGGGAGGGCCCGCATCGGCGGCGCGGGCCGCGCGGCCCGGAGCGGCCCGCGCCGAGGGCACGGGCCGCTCCGGTGCGGATCACGCGGCGGGCGCGCCCTCCTGCTCCGCCTCGACCCGCGCGTTCCAGTCCCGCTTGGAGGCCTGCCAGCCGTCCTCATTGTGGCCGAGGCGCCAGTAGCCGGAGATCGACAGGTCCTCCCGCGGGATCTCCCGCTCGATCCGCAGCAGACGCCGCAGCTCCTTCACGAAGTGCGCCTCGCCGTGCACGAAGGCGTGCACCCGGCCCTCGGGGAACCGGAGCGCCCGCACGGCCTCCACCAGCGCCTCGCCGACCGGCCGGTGCCCGCGGTGCAGCCAGACGACCTCCACCCCGGAGTCGATCTTCTGCTCCTCCTCGGGGCCGGAGACCTCGATGAAGGCGTGCGCCGTCGCGCCGGCGGGCAGCGCCTCCAGGGAGCGGGCGATGGCGGGCAGCGCGCTCTCGTCCCCGGCGAACAGATGCCAGTCCGCGTCCGGGTCGGGGGCGTAGGCGCCGCCGGGGCCGAGGAAGCGCACCGACTCGCCCGGGCGCACGTGCGCCGCCCACGGGCCGGCCAGGCCCTCGTCGCCGTGGATCACGAAGTCCAGCGTCAGCTCGTGGTGGACCGGGTCCCAGGCCCGCACGGTGTAGGTGCGGGTGACCGGCCACTGCTCCCGCGGCAGCTCCGCCCGGATCCGCTCCACGTCGAAGGGCTCCGGATAACTCACGCCCTGTGGCGCGAACAGCAGCTTCACGTAGTGGTCGGTGCAGGTGTCGGCCGAGAAACCGTCCAGACCCTCGCCGCCGAGCACCACCCGCTGCATGTGCGGAGTCAGCCGCTGGGTGCGGACGACCTGAGCGGTGCGGGGCTTCCGCGGCCCGCGGTCCGGTCGATCTGCCATGGAGCCTCCCTGTTCCGAGCTTAGGTTTGCCTAAGTTAGCACCTTCCTCCAGTGAACACCCTTTCCGTGAGAACCCGGTGAACGGCCGCCGCCGCCCACGTCACGCCCCGAGCGTCGTCAGCAGCCGCCGCAGCGATCCGCCCAGTCCCCAGCGCGCGTCCAGCGCCTCCAGCACGGCCGGGTCCCGCGGTGCGCGCGGCAGCGTCGTGTCGACGTCGGGCAGCGGTACGTCGGCGGCGACCCGGACGACCTTCGGCGCCACCGCGAGGTACGGCCGGGCCTCGTCGAGCCGCCCGCGCTGCGACGGCGTGAGCTTCGCCTTCGGATCGTCCACCGCGGCCATGATCCCGGCCAGGTCGCCGAACTGGGCGAGCAGCTTCGCGGCCGTCTTCTCGCCGATGCCGGGCACGCCCGGCAGGCCGTCGCTCGGGTCGCCGCGCAGCAGCGCCAGGTCCGCGTACCCGCTGCCGCTCACCCCGTACTTCTCGCGCAGCAGCGCCTCGTCGGTCAGCTGCAGCGAGCCGACGCCCTTGAGCGGATACAGCACCCGCACCCCGCGCGCGTCGTCGACCAGCTGGTAGAGGTCGCGGTCGCCGGTGACGATGTCGACCGGGCCCGCGGCCCGGGCGGTGAACGTGCCGATCACGTCGTCCGCCTCGTACCCGGCGACCCCCACGCGTGCGACGCCCAGCGCGTCCAGGACCGCCTCGATGACCGGCACCTGCGGCGAGAGCGTGTCCGGCACCTCCTCCTCGTCGGGTCCCGCCTCGTGTTCCTCGGCGACGCGGTGTGCCTTGTAGGAGGGGATGAGGTCGACCCGCCACCGCGGGCGCCAGTCGGCGTCCATGCAGGCCACCAGGTGCTCGGGGTGGTGGTCCTGCACCAGGCGGTCGATGAATTCGAGCAGACCGCGCACGGCGTTCACCGGCGTGCCGTCCGGGGCCTTCACCGACTCCGGGACGCCGAAGAAGGCACGGAAGTAGAGGGAGGCGGTGTCGAGGAGCATCAGTCGTCCGGTCACGCCTCGCATCATGCCGTACGGCACCGACAGTCACCCGACCGTCACCAGGCGCCCATCGTCTGCGGGCGCCGTCGCAAGAGAGGACCCTGTAAGGAGGAGCCGTGATGAGAGGAGTCGTATCCAGGCGCCCCGGCCGCCGTCCGCGAGTACGGACGAGATCCGGCCAACCACGGAGCGCCGCGCGGTCGCCACGGTCCGGAGATCCGCGGGGAGCGCGGACGGCCGCACGTGCCGCGGCCCGCGGGCCGTCCGGCCCCGCTGGTCAGCCTCTTCGGCCCCGGGCAGTCCCGCGGCGGGGCGGTCCGCCGGCCGCGCGCGCGGAACTCATCCGCCGGGGAGCGGTGGCGCGTTGCACGCACGCCGTCCTCACCGGTGTGTGACGAGCAGGTGAAACAGTTTGCCGAACATGCGTAAGGTGCAGAGAACTCATCAGGACCATGGCCGTCACGGACCGACCAGGCGAAGGAGGGAGCTGAGATGGGCGACCACAAGGACGACCACAAGGACCAGCCCCTGCGAGTGGGCGCGGCCGTGCGGCGCCGGCGCCGGGCGCTCGAGCTCACCCTCGCCGTCGTGGCCCAGCGCAGCGGTCTGTCCGTGCCGTTCCTGAGCCAGATCGAGAACGACCGGGCGCGGCCGAGTCCGACCTCCCTGGAGAAGGTCGCCGACGCCCTGCGCACCACCGCCGTCGAGCTCCTCGCCGCCGCGGACCCCGCCTGCAGCGTCGACGTCGTGCGCGCCGAGGGCGTCGAGACCGGGCCCGAACCGCGCATGCGCTCCCTGGTGCGCGGTCACCACCAGATGCACGCGCAGGAGTTCACCGGGGACCATGACGCGGGCCGCGAGTTCCAGTACCGCAACGACCAGTTGATGTACGTCGCCGACGGCGCCGTGGAGATCGAGGCGGAGGGCCGCGCCTACCGGCTCGGCCGGGGCGACACGCTCTACCTGACCGGTGGGGTGCGCCACCGGTGGCGGGCCACGGTTGCGGACACCCGCCTGATCGTCGTCGCGGTGGCCGAGCACATCGAGGCGGTCCGGGGCCGGTCGCGTCGGTGATCCCGTCGGTGCCCCGGGTCGTCTCCCTCGTCCCGTCGCTCACGGAGGCCGTGGCGGCCTCGGCGCCGGGGGCGCTGGCCGGCGCCACGGACTGGTGCACGCACCCGCCGGACCTGGCCGTCGCCCGCGTCGGCGGCACCAAGAATCCCGACGTCGAGCGGATCGTCGCCCTCGCCCCCGACCTGGTGATCGCCAACGAGGAGGAGAACCGCGCACCCGACCTGGCCGAGCTGCGCACGGCGGGCGTCGAGGTCCTGGTCACCGAGGTGCGCGACGTCCCGCAGGCCTTCGGAGAGCTGGCCCGGGTGCTGGCGGCGTGCGGTGTCCGGGCCCGGCCGCGCTGGCTGGACGAGGCCGAGCGGACGTGGGCGGCGCTGCCGCCGCCGGAGCGCCGCACGACCGCGGTCGTCCCCGTCTGGCGACGGCCCTGGATGGTGCTGGGCCGCGACACCTTCGCCGGCGACGTCCTCTCCCGCCTCGGCGTGGACCACCTGTACGCGACCCACCCCGACCGCTACCCCCGCGTTCCCGTCGGGGAACTGCGGGCGGCCGCCCCGGACGTCGTCGTCCTGCCGGACGAGCCGTACCGCTTCACCGCCGACGACGGACCCGAGTCCTTCCCCGGGCTGCCCTGCGCCCTGGTCAGCGGACGGCACCTGACGTGGTACGGGCCGTCGCTGGCCGAGGCGCCGGCGGTGCTGGGCGGGGCCCTGCGAGCAGCTCACCGCTGACCACGCCGCGCGCCGTGCACACGGCGGCGGTGGCCCAGGCGGCGAGGAGGACGCCGTACAGGGCCACCGCGAGCCCCTGGTACACGGCCAGCCCGGTGTGCCGGCCCAGCGCCTCGGCCCCGGTGACGCAGGTGCCGACGGGGAAGGTGAACGACCACCACGTCATGGTGAACCCCATCCCGTGCCGCCGCGCCCGCACCACGTGGGCGGCGGCGAACGCGCACCACAGCAGGGCGAAGCCCATGACGGGCACCCCGTACAGGACGGCGAGGACGGTGAATCCCGCGCGGTACGGGTCCGCCACGACGCCGGGCGCCACGTCCGCGAACGCGCCGACCGCGGTGGTCGACTGGCCGAGCGGTCCGAGCACCAGGAACAGCGTGGGCGTGAGGGCGAGGGGCAGCGGCCCGCCGGTGATCAGCCGGGCGAAGAGTGCGGGCAGCACGGCCAGGGTGGCCAGCAGGCTCAGCCCGAACATCGCGAAGCAGGCCAGGAGCAGGGTCTCGCGGGGCTGGCCGGCGGGCAGGTACGGCACGAGGCGCGGCCCGAGCGCGGCGGACACCATGGGCGCGACGAGGGGCAGCAGCCACACGGGCGAGGCCTGTCCCGACCCGGTCTCGTGGCGTACGGCCATCAGACAGGGGACGGCGACGGCGGCCGTGAGCCCCACGGCCGTCCCGGCGGTGAACAGCGCCGCGTCCAGGGCGACCGCGCACCGCTCGCCGATCCAGTCCCGGCCGACGGCGACCGTGCCGCCGCCGACCGCCAGCAGGGCCATGGCCAGGCATCCGTAGAAGGGCACCGTCGCCGGGTCGAGGAGGTGGGCGCGGGCCTGGTCGCGGTGGTGGGCCCAGTGCAGGGCGCGGGCGGCGAGCAGCGCCACCAGGAGCACCAGGGACAGCGCCCAGACGGCCGTGCAGGCGGTGCGCAGGCCGGGGACGCGGCCGGGCAGCCCGGCTCCCGCCGTGGCGACCACGGCGGTGCCCATGACGGCGGCGTACCAGTTGGGGCCGAGGTGGCGGACGGCACGGACGCGCGGGGGGAGCGGGACTGCGGTGACCATGCCCTCATCGTTCCGTGGCCGGACGCCCGCCACCAGGGACCACCTCTCTATCAGGGCATAAGCTGGGGTTATGAGCGATATGGCGGAGCCGTCCGGGACCCGTTCCGTGCCGGGCGGGTCACTCGCGCACCGGGTGCCGGACCTGGGGGCGCTGCAACTGCTGCTGGCGGTGGCCCGGCTCGGCAGTCTCGGCGGGGCGGCCCGCGAGGTGGGCATCACCCAGCCGGCGGCCAGCAGCCGGATCCGGTCGATGGAGCGCCAGCTGGGCGTGGCCCTCGTCGACCGCTCGCCGCGCGGCTCCCGGCTCACGGACGCCGGGGCGCTGGTGACGGACTGGGCACGGCGGATCGTCGAGGCGGCCGAGGCCTTCGACGCGGGGGCGCAGGCACTGCGCGACCGGCGCGACTCGCGCCTGACGGTGGCGGCCAGCATGACGATCGCCGAGTACCTGCTGCCGGGCTGGCTGCTCGCGCTGCGGGCCCAGTGGCCGGACACGGCGGTGTCCCTGCTCGCGGGCAACTCGGCGACGGTCGCCGAGCGGCTGCTGTCCGGCGAGGCGGACCTGGGGTTCGTGGAGGGGGTGAGCGTGCCGCCCGGCCTGGACTCCGTGGTCATCGCCCGCGACCGGCTCATCGTGGTGACGGCGCCCGGCCACCCGTGGGCCCGACGCCGACGGCCGCTGGAGGCCCCGGAGCTCGCGGCCACCGCCCTGATCCTGCGGGAGAAGGGCTCGGGGACGCGCCAGGTGCTGGACGCCGCGCTGGGCGGACCGGCCCGGCCGCTGATCGAGCTGTCGTCCACGACGGCGGTGAAGGCGGCCGTGGTGAGCGGCGCCGGACCGGCGGTCCTCAGCGAACTCGCCGTGGGCGAGGAACTGGCGATGCGGCGACTGGTGCGCGTCCCGGTCCAGAGCGTCGCCCTGGCCCGAGACCTGCGCGCGGTATGGCCGACGGGCCACCGCCCGACGGGCCCGGCGAGAGAACTGCTGTCCCTGACCCGGGGCTGAACGGCGGCTCCGGGGGCGACGGTGGGTTCGCGGGGGCGACGGTGGGGGCGGGGCCGGCGGCCATGGGTGCGGACCGCCCTGGGGGCGCGGCCCTCTTCGTCGACAGCTCGCTGCGCCCCGCCCGGCCCGCCCGCCCTGCGCTCCTCCCGGCGGCCCAGGGCGGGGCGGTTCCCGGCCGGCTCAGGAAGCGGCTTCGACCAAGGCCCGCATGACGCGCGGGTCCTCGCCCATCTCGGGGTGCCACTGCAGGCCCAGCACCCAGCCGTCCGCGGTCGGCAGTTCCAGCGCCTCCACCGTGCCGTCCGCCGCGTACGCCGACGGGACCAGGCCCGCGCCGAGACGGTCCACGCACTGGTGGTGGTACGACGGCACGGACGTCTCCTCCGGCACGGCGGCGGCGTACAGCGTGCCGGGCACCGGCTTGACCGGGTGGGTGCCGAAGACGCCGACGACCTCCGCGTGGCCGTCGAGATGCTGGACGAGGGTGCCGCCCAGGGCGACGTTCAGCAGCTGCATGCCGCGGCAGATGCCGAGCAGCGGCAGACGCGCGGCCAACGCGGCCTCGATCAGGGCGAGTTCCCAGGCGTCCCGGGCCCGGGACGGCGGCCCCGTCCGGGGGTCGGGCTCGGCGCCGTAGCGGACCGGTTCGACGTCCGGGCCGCCCGCGATCACCAGGCCGTCGAGACGGGCGACGGCCGCCGCCGCGTGCTCCGGCGTGTCGGGCGGCAGCATCGCGGCCAGCCCGCCCGCCCGCTGCACCAGCCGCGGGTAGCCGGCCGGCAGCAGCGCGGCCTCCAGCTCCCACACGCCCCACCGCGCCCCGGTCTCCAGATACGTGCTGACGCCGATCAACGGTCTGCCCGCCATCCACCCGCCCCTTCCGGCAAAGGATCCAGTTCATACCTTTGCCGAGGGAGGGCGCTCCGGGCAAGAGTCGGCAGGCGTCCCGCCCCGCCCGCGCCCGCGCGGTGTCGCGCGGGCGCGTGGGCCCGTGCGGCGCCTCACGCGAGGAAGCCCCGCAGCAGCGCGGCCGTCCCCGCGCAGTGCTCCCGCATGATCTCCCGGGCCCCGTCGGCGTCCCCGTCGAGCACCGCCTCGACCAGTGCGACGTGCTGCCGCTGGGAATGCTCCAGGTTGCGCACCAGCAGCGGGATGCAGTCGAGCAGGTCGTTCACCGTCGCCCGTACGGCCGCGTACTGCGCGGTCAGCGTCGGCGAGCCGCACAGTTCGGCCAGCGTGAGGTGCAGCAGCGTGTCCAGGCGGCGGTAGTCGCCGAGCGGCGCGTCGTGCGTGCGGGCCAGCGCCTCGCGCAGCCGCGCCGCCCGCTCGCCGGTCAGGCCGTACGTCGCGCACAGGCCGGCCGCGCCCACCTCCAGCACCTCCCGGAAGCGCAGCACGTCCTCGATGTCGACCTCGGCGATCCGCCGCCGCAGCTCGTCCTCGCCGCCCGCGTCCGTGCGGGGCAGCACGAACGTGCCGCCGTAGCGGCCGCGCCGCGACTCCACCAGCCCCTGGTCGTGGAGCACCTTGAGGACCTCGCGCAGCGTCACCCTGCTGATCCCGAGCCGCTCCGCCAGCTCCCGCTCGGCGGGCAGCCGCTCGCCGCCCGGCACCAGGCCCAGCCGGACGACCTGCAGGATCTGCTCCAGCGCCTCCTCGAAGCCGTTCCCGGCCCGCACCGGCCGCAGCACCGGCGTCAGCCGGTCCGTGAGGTCCGCCTCCGGATCCGGTGACATGCCGCCGCACCCCCTTCCCAAGCAATGGTTCTCGGCAATACCTTATGGCTCCCGGCCCGACCGCAGAACGCGAAGAAGCAGAACGCGAAGAAGCCGAAGGAGCTCTCCCGTGCCAGACCGCACGCCCCCGCTCGGTGTCGAGGAGCTGCACGCCCTCGTCGCGGGCGGAGAGATCGACACTGTCGTCCTGGCCTTCCCCGACATGCAAGGGCGCCTCCAGGGCAAGCGGTTCGCCGCCCGGTTCTTCCTCGACGAGGTCCTCCACCACGGCACCGAGGGCTGCAACTACCTCCTCGCCGTCGACACCGAGATGAACACCGTCGACGGCTACGCCATGTCCTCCTGGGACCGCGGCTACGGCGACTTCGCCATGCACCCCGACCTGTCCACCCTGCGCCGCGTGCCGTGGAACGCCGGCACCGCCATGGTCGTCGCCGACCTCGCCTGGCACGACGGCTCCCCGGTCGTCGCCGCCCCCCGCCAGATCCTGCGCCGCCAGCTCGACCGCCTCGCCGAGCACGGCCTGACCGCGATGGTCGGCACGGAGCTGGAGTTCATCGTCTTCAAGGACACCTACGAACAGGCGTGGGACGCGGGTTACCGGGGACTGACCCCGGCCAACCAGTACAACATCGACTACTCGATCCTCGGCACCGGCCGCGTCGAGCCGCTGCTGCGCCGCATCCGCAACGAGATGGCCGGCGCCGGGCTCACCGTCGAGTCCGCCAAGGGCGAGTGCAACCCCGGCCAGCACGAGATCGCCTTCCGCTACGACGATGCCCTGGTCACCTGCGACCAGCACGCCGTCTACAAGACCGGAGCCAAGGAGATCGCCGCCCAGGAGGGCATGTCCCTCACCTTCATGGCCAAGTACAACGAGCGCGAGGGCAACTCCTGTCACATCCACCTCTCGCTCGCCGACGCGGACGGCCGCAACGTCATGCCGGGCGACGGCCCGGACGGCATGTCCGAGGTCATGCGCCACTTCCTCGCCGGGCAGCTCGCCGCGCTGCGCGACTTCTCGCTGCTCTACGCCCCGCACATCAACTCCTACAAGCGGTTCCAGCCGGGCTCCTTCGCCCCGACCGCCGTCGCCTGGGGCCACGACAACCGCACCTGCGCCCTGCGCGTCGTCGGCCACGGCCGCTCCCTGCGCTTCGAGAACCGGCTGCCCGGCGGCGACGTCAACCCGTACCTGGCGGTCGCCGGACTGGTCGCGGCCGGCCTGCACGGCGTCGAACAGCGGCTGGAGCTGCCCGAGCCCTGCCCCGGCAACGCCTACACCGGCGAGTTCGCCCACGTCCCGACCACCCTGCGCGAGGCCGCCGAGCTGTGGTCCCACAGCCCCGTCGCCGAGGCCGCCTTCGGCCCCGAGGTCGTCGCGCACTACCACAACATGGCCCGCGTCGAACTGGACGCCTTCGACGCCGCGGTCACCGACTGGGAGCTGCGCCGCTCCTTCGAACGCCTGTGAGGCCCCCCGTGTCCCACCCGTACGAACTGGACGTGCTCAACCCGGCCACGGAGGAGGTGATCGCCACCGTCCCGGGCGCCGTGGAACAGGACGTCGACGCCGCCGTGCGGCGCGCGGAACGGGCCCAGCGTGCCTGGGCGGCCGTCGCGCCCGCCGACCGGGCACGGCTGCTGCGCCGCTTCGCCGCCGTCGTCGACGAACACCGCGAGGAACTGGCCCGGCTGGAGGTGCGCGAGGCCGGCCACACCATCGGCAACGCCCGCTGGGAGGCGGGCAACGTCCGCGACCTCCTCGACTACGCGGCCGGCGGCGTGGAGCGCCTCACCGGACGGCAGATCCCGGTGCCCGGCGGCCTGGACGTGACGATCCTCGAACCGCTCGGCGTCGTCGGCGTGATCGCCCCCTGGAACTTCCCCATGCCGATCGCCGCCTGGGGGACGGCCCCCGCCCTCGCGGCCGGGAACGCCGTCGTCCTCAAACCCGCCGAGACCACCCCGCTCACCGCCCTCCGGCTCGCCGAACTCGCCCTGGAGGCAGGGCTGCCGGAACACCTCTTCCAGGTCCTGCCCGGGCGCGGCGACATCGCGGGCGAGGCCCTCGTACGCCACCCCCGCGTCGCCAAGATCGTCTTCACCGGCTCCACCCGGGTCGGCAAGCACGTCATGGCGCTCTGCGCCGACCAGGTCAAGCAGGTCACCCTCGAACTCGGCGGCAAGAGCCCCAACATCGTCTTCGCCGACGCCGACCTGCGCGCCGCCGTCGACCCCTTCTCCTTCCTCGACAACTCCGGCCAGGACTGCTGCGCACGCACCCGCATCCTGGTGCAGGAGTCCGTGTACGACGAGGTGTCGGCACTGCTCGCCGAGGCGCTGGCCGCCGTCGTGGTGGGCGACCCGGCCGACGAGAAGACCCAGATGGGTCCGCTGATCTCCGGTCGGCAGCTGGAGCGGGTGAGGCGGTTCGTGCCCGAGGACGCCCCCGCGCTGCGCGGCGGCGCGCCGGACGGGCCCGGCTTCTGGTTCCCGCCGACCGTCCTCACCCGTCCGGCGCCGGACTCCGCCGCGGCCCGCGAGGAGATCTTCGGACCGGTCGCCGTCCTGCTGCCCTTCACCGACGAGGAGGACGCGGTCCGCCTCGCCAACGACACCCCCTACGGCCTCTCCGGCTCGATCTGGACCCGGGACGTCGGCCGCGCGCTGCGCGTCTCCGGCGCGGTCCGGGCCGGCAACCTCTCCGTCAACTCCCACTCCAGCGTCCGCTACTGGACCCCCTTCGGGGGCTACAAGCAGTCCGGCGTCGGCCGCGAGCTGGGCCCGGACGCGCTGACCGCCTTCACCGAAACCAAGAACGTCTTCATCAGCACGGAGGCCTGAGCCGCTCATGACCGACAACACCGAGGGAACCATCTGCCGTCGCCTGGCCGGCCGCACCGCCGTCGTCACCGGCGCCGGCAGCGGCATCGGCCTCGCCACCGCGCGCCGGCTCGCCTCCGAGGGCGCCCACGTCGTCTGCGGCGACGTCGACGAGGTCCGCGGCAAGGCGGCCGCCGACGAGGTCGGCGGCCTGTTCGTGAAGGTCGACGTCACCGACCCGGAGCAGGTCGAGGCGCTGTTCAAGGCGGCCTACGACACCTACGGCAGCGTCGACATCGCCTTCAACAACGCCGGCATCTCCCCGCCCGACGACGACTCCATCCTGGAGACCGGCCTGGAGGCCTGGAAGCGCGTCCAGGAGGTCAACCTCACCTCCGTGTACCTGTGCTGCAAGGCCGCCATCCCGTACATGCGCCGCCAGGGCAGGGGTTCCATCATCAACACCGCGTCCTTCGTGGCGCGGATGGGCGCGGCCACCAGCCAGATCTCCTACACCGCGTCCAAGGGCGGCGTGCTCGCCATGTCCCGTGAACTGGGCGTGCAGTTCGCCCGCGAGGGCATCCGCGTCAACGCCCTGTGCCCGGGACCGGTCAACACCCCGCTGCTTCAGGAACTGTTCGCCAAGGACCCCGAGCGGGCCGCGCGCCGCCTCGTCCACATCCCGGTCGGCCGCTTCGCCGAGGCCGAGGAGATCGCCGCCGCCGTCGCCTTCCTCGCCAGCGACGACTCCTCCTTCGTCAACGCCACCGACTTCCTGGTGGACGGCGGCATCTCGGGCGCGTACGTCACGCCCCTGTAGGCACGGACCGGTCGTCCGGCCGCCCGCCGAGCGAGCGGGCCGGCCGGACGCCGGGTACAGCGGCGTGGTGAAGGGCGGCGCCGGCCCGGCGGGGCGGGCGGCGGGACGGGCGGCGGGACGACCGGCAGGACGGGCGGCGGGCCGACCGGCGAGGCGACCGGCGGGGCGGGCGGTCACGGGGGCCTACAGGAACGTGTGGCCTTCCCCGCGGTACGTCGGCACGGTCGCCGTCACCGTGTCGCCCTCGACGAGGTGCAGCGCGTCGAACCGCTCGCACAGCTCACCGGCCTTGGCGTGCCGGAACCACACCTTGTCACCGATCAGCAGGTCGTCGGCCGGGGACCCCAGCAGCGGCGTCTGCACCTCGCCGGGCCCCTCCTGGGGGTCGTAGCGCAGCCCCTCGGGCAGGTACGGCACCGGGAGCCGGTCGCGCCCCGGCGCGCCGGAGGCCGGGTATCCGCCACCGAGCACCGTCACCACACCCACGCCCGGGCGCCGCACCACCGGCTGGGCGAACAGCGCGGCCGGACGCCCGCTGAACGACGTGTAGTTGTCGAACAGGCGCGGTACGTACAGCCCCGACCCGGCCGCGATCTCGGTGACCGCGTCCTCGGCCGCCGTGTGCTGCACACTGCCCGTGCCGCCGCCGTTGACGAATTCCAGGTCCGGCACCACGGCCCGCACCGCGCGCACCACCTCCGCACGCCGTTCGGTGAGCTCCCTGCGCGCGGCCGCCTGCATCAGCCGGACGGCCCCGGAGCGCAGCGGCCGCCCGGCCACCGCGTCGCCGACACCGGCGATGTGCCCCTCGTACGCCATGATCCCCACCACCCGGAACCCGGGCCGCCGGGCCACCGCGCGGGCCAGGTCGGCCACCTGGGCGGGGGAGTGCAGCGGCGAGCGGAGCGCCCCGATGCGCACCCGGCCGCCGAGCAGCTTGAAGGCGGTGTCCAGCTCCAGGCACACACGCACCACCTCACGACCGCCGTCGCGCGCCTCGTCGATCAGCCTGAGCTGCGCCGGGTCGTCGATCATCACGGTCACGGCGGCGGCGAGCTTCGGGTCGGAGGCCAGCTCGGCGAAGCCGGCGCGGTCGGCGGACGGGTAGGCGAGCAGGACGTCGTCGAAGCCGGAGCGCGCCAGCCACAGGGACTCGGCGAGGGTGAAGGACATGATGCCCGCGAAGCCGTCCTTGGCGAGTACCCGCTCCAGCAGGGCCCGGCAGCGTACGGACTTGCTGGCGACACGGACCGGTTTGCCGCCTGCCCGGCGCAGCAGGTCGTCGGCGTTGGCGTCGAAGGCGTCCAGGTCCACGATCGCGAGAGGGGCCTCGAGGTGGGCGGTGGCCCGGTCGTAACGGGCCCGGTCGGCGGCACGCGCAGTCATGCACGAAGCCTGCCAGACAGGATTACCGCAGGGTAGGGGGACGTTTGGGGCAGATACCCCGGGGGTCGCGAAGTGGTTCCCGTTCCGACAGGGGCACGCCGTAGAGTGACGCGCACGCACGGCGGAACGCGCCGGCCGCGGGCCGTGCCGGGGTGCCGGTCCGTGCGTGCGGGTATGCGTGTTCGGGACGGACCGGCCCGCGCGTTGAGCGCAAGCACGACGGCGCGCGTACGAGAAGACGGCCAGGGTTCGCGGAAACGGGGGGTGCATGAGTACGGAAGCGCGGCACACTCCGGTCCCCCCGCGGCCGACTGCCGTCCCTCCGCGGCCCGCCTCTCCGCCCCGTCCGGCCCAGCCGCCCGCGACGGGCCGGCCCGGGCCCGAGGAGCCGGACGATCCCGTCGCGGACAGGGCGCGGACGCGGCCGGACACGACGGGGGAGGCCACGGGAGCGGCCCGCGGTGTCTGGTCGCCGTGGCGCGGCACCCAGGAGTTCGAGGCGCGCGACGGCTTCGACGGTTACGACGACTTCGACGCCTTCGGCCGGCGCTCGCTGAGTGGCGGCCCCCGTGCCGCCACCGGGACCCCGACCGGGAGGGACGACGCCGACGCGGAGGCGGACGCGGGCGCCGACGCGGGTGCCGAGGTTCCCCCGGCCCGACCCGGCGGGACCGGCGCGGAGGCGACTGCCCCCGCTTCCGCCTCCGTGAGCACCCCGCCCTCAGCTTCGGTGAGCACCCCGCCCTCCGCCTCCGTGGGCACCCCGCCCCGCGTCCCCGGCCTGCGTGCCCGGCCCGCCGGGGAGAACGCCCCGAAGAGCCCGCCCCCGCCGTCGGCCTCCGCCCGCTTCCCGGACACCGCCCCCTCGGCCGGCCGCGAGGCCCCGTCCCAGGCCGAGGACAGCGTCGTACCGCCGCGCCCGGCCCACAGCCCCGCTCCGTCGCCCCGTGCCGAAGGCACCGCTGTACCGCCGCCTCCGAGTCGCGGTCCCGCTGCGTCGCCCCACGTCGGGGACGCCGTCGTGCCGCCGCCGTCCCGCCGGCCGGTTCCGTCGCCCCGGGTCCCGGACGGTCGGGCCGGGGTGGCACGGGAGGCTTCCGCGGCGGACATGCCGGTGCAGGGGGACGACGTCCGGCCGGCTCCCGATCCGTCCCTGTCCTGGAGCGCACCCGTGCCCGGCGTCGGGGGCACCGTCGTGTCCTTCGCGGTGCCCGAGGGGTACGACGCGCAGGGGCGGCCCCGCCCCCTGGCCGGCCACCTCCGCACGCGGGCCGTCGCCGTCGCCGCCTGCGTCGTACTCGGACTCGGGCTCATCGGCGGTGCGCTGACCGGTAGTTGGCTGATCGGCGACCCGGGGGACAGCGGCGCGCGGGACACCTTCGCCGCGGCCGGCGGCCTGTGGCACGGCATCTCCGTCGACCGGCTCTTCCCGCCTGTGGTGGCGGGCCGCGGTGCCGGTCCCGGCGGCGCCGACCGCAGCTGGACGCGGATCGCCGTCGCCCCGGACAGCGGGTGCGCGCGGGCCTTCGACCCGCTGCTGAAGAAGGCGCTCGCGCCCGTGGGCTGCCGGCGTCTGCTGCGGGCCACCTACACCGACGCCACGCAGAGCCACGTCACCACCGTCGGCCTGCTGTTCACCAGGGCCGACGCCGCCGGCATGGCCTCCCTCGCCGCCCGCTTCCGGAACGAGGGCCTGGACCGCCGCACCGACCTGATGCCCCGCCCGTACGCCGCGCCGGACACCGCCGCCGCCCGCTTCGGCGTCCGGCAGCGCGCCTCGTGGACCGTGTCCGTCCTCACCGACGCGCCCGTCGTCGTCTACGCCGTCTCCGGCTGGGCGGACGGCCGCACCGTCGACAACCCGCTGCCCGCCGGGGAGGCCATGCAGTCCGGCAACGCCGCGGCCGTCGCCCAGTCGGGCCTCGGCCACGAGGCGCGGGGGATCGCCGACCGGATCGAGCGGGCCCTGCGCAAGGACGTCAGGGGCTCGGCCACGGAGGCGCCGTCATGAGGCGCCGCGGCCGTGTCGGCGCCCTGAGCGTCCTGCTCGCCGCATCCGTCGCGCTCGTACCGCCCACCGCGGCGCACGCCGACGGCATACGCGCCCAGCAGTGGGCCCTGGACGCCATGCACACCCAGGAGGCATGGCGCACCACCAAGGGCAAGGGCGTCACCGTCGCCGTCCTCGACACCGGTGTCGAGGCCGACCACCCCGACCTCGCCGGCAACGTCCTGCCCGCCAAGGACATGATCGGCTTCGGCGCCCGGAAGGGCGACCGGGCGTGGGCCCGGCACGGCACCGCGATGGCCGGGATCATCGCCGGGCACGGCCACGGTCCCGGCGACGCCGAGGGCGTGATGGGCATCGCGCCCGAGGCCAGGATCCTGCCGGTCCGTGTGATCCTCGAGGACGGCGACTCGGCCCGCGGCAAGGCTCGCAGCACCCGCGGCAACGCCCTCGCCGAAGGCATCCGCTGGGCCGCCGACCACGGCGCCGACGTCATCAACCTCTCCCTCGGCGACGACTCCGCCTCCGCCCATCCCGAACCCGCCGAGGACGAGGCCGTCCAGTACGCCCTGAAGAAGGGCGTCGCCGTCGTCGCCTCGGCCGGCAACGGCGGCGAGAAGGGCGACCACGTCTCCTACCCGGCCGCCTACCCGGGCGTCATCGCCGCGACCGCCGTCGACCGCTACGGCACCCGTGCCTCCTTCTCCACCCGCCGCTGGTACGCCACCGTCAGCGCGCCCGGCGTCGACATCGTCATCGCCGACCCCGACCACCGGTACTACGAGGGCTGGGGGACGAGCGCGGCGTCGGCGTTCGTCTCGGGCGCGGTGGCCCTCGTCAAGGCCGCGCACCCGGGACTGGCCCCCGCGCAGATCAAGCAGCTCCTGGAGGACACCGCCCGGGACGCCCCGGCCGGCCGCCACGACGACTCCCGCGGCTTCGGCTTCGTCGACCCGGCCGCGGCCATCGAGGCGGCCGGACGCCTGAAGCCGGAGGGCCTGCGGGCGGTGTCGTACGGCGAGAAGTACTTCGGCCCCGGGCCCGACGCCGCCGAGTCCGACGGCGGCACCAGCGACTGGGCGGCCCCGCTCGCGGGCGGTCTCGGCGGCGTACTGCTGGTCGTGGCGGTCGTGCTGTGGCGCGGTCGGCGCGAGGACCACGCCGACCGCTGACCCGCGCCGGCCCCTGACCCGCGCCGGCCCCTGACCCGTGCCGACCGCTGACCCGCGCCGGACGCACCCGGCCCGGTCGCGCTAACCCGAGGCGGACACGGTCGGGACGTCGTCGTCGGTGAACACCGACACCCCGGCCCGTGCCGCCGCCTCGACCAGCGAAACACCCTTCGCCTTCGTCGAGTTGCCGTCCGACAGCGCGGCCACCAGGTAGCCGCGGCCGTCCACCGCCACCCTGCCGATGCTGTTGACGACCCACAGGCCGGTGGTGCTGCGGGGCAGCCAGCCGTTCTTCAGCGCCCACCGCCCGTCGTCGGCCGCCGCCGACACGCCCCAGCGCTGGTCGGCGGCGATCTGTCCCATCAGCCCACGCAGGTACGCCCGTGAGGCGTCGCCCAGCTCCGAGCCGTTCCCGAAGACCTGCTCCAGCAGCGTCAGCTGGTCGGCTGCCGTGGTCCGGGTCAGCCCCCACAGCGCGCCGTCGCCGCCTCCGGTGTCGGTCAGTCCGAACCGCTCGTTCGCGGCATCGAGCCCGCCGGCCCCGCCGATGGCCTCCCACAGGGCGGACGCCGAGGCGTTGTCGCTGTTCTCGATCATGGCGGTGGCGTACGACCTCTCCGCCGCCGTCAGCTGCCGCCCCGCGTCCTGTGCCTGGAGCAGCAGCGTGGCGAGGATGTCGACCTTCACGATGCTGGCGGTGTCGAAGGCGCCGTCGCCGCAGCGGGCGCTCTCACCGGACTCCAGGTCCAGCACCGCAACCGACACCCGGGCCCCGTCCTCGGCGTCGACCGACTTCATCGCGGCCGAGAGCAGGGCGTCGTGATCCACCGCGGGCTGCGCCACCGTCGCCACCGACTCCTTCCCGCCGGCCGTGGCCGATCCGGAGGCCGACGGCGACGCCGACGACGATACGACGCCGGAGCCGGAGTGCGCCTGGGCGCCGACGTACACGGTCCCGGCCGCCGTACCGCCCACGGCGGTGACCGCGGCGAGCGCGGTGTACAGCAGGGGGCGCGCCCGGGACGGACGAGCACGGCGGCGACGGCGGGCTCCGGAGGACTCCATGCCCGCGATGCTGGGCGCGGTGGCTGTGCGGGCCGTCAGCCGGACGTGAGACGTGTGTCAGGAAAACCTGAGAAGCCCGTGAACCCGCGAAACCGTGAAACCGTGATAACGGTGAACGGCCGGTTCCTTGCGGGGGTCCGCGGCGAGCTGCTTACACCCTGGATTAGGGTCGGTGACCGTGGCGAACAAGAACATTCCCGACTCCCCCTTCTCCGACGACGACGGCTCCGCCGACCCCCGGCTGAGCGCGGCGCTCGCCGCGTGGGCCGGGGACCGCGCCGCCGTGGGCCCCGTCCTGGAGGCGCTCAAGGGCGCCCGGCTGCTCGTCCCCGTGGTCGCCGTGCTCGGCGAGGTGGAGGAGGACGAGAAGGGCCTGCGCCGCGAGAAGACGAGCGAGATGGCCGTGCCGACGCTGAAGGCGGGCTCCCGCACCGCCCTGCCCGCGTTCACCTCCACCGACGCGCTGACCCGCTGGGACCCGGCGGCGCGCCCCGTCGCCGTGCCGCTGCACCAGGCACTGCAGGCCGCCGCGCACGAGAAGGCGGACACCATCGTGCTGGACATGTCCGGGCCCGTGCCGTTCGAGCTGACCGGGCAGGCGCTGCTCGCGCTCGCCGAGGGGCGTACGACCGACGATCCGCTCGCCGACCACGCCGTGCGCGAGGCGGTGCGCGCCGCGGTCGCCGCCGAACCCGGCGTCGTCCGCGCCCATCTCGGCCCCGGGCAGGCCGACGGCACCCTCGCCCTGGTGCTGGACCCGGCCGCCGCGCCCGCCGGGACCGCCCGCGCCGTCGCCGAGCGCCTGGCCGCGGACGAGACGCTGCGGGCCCGCCTGGTGCGCGGCCTCGACCTGGCACTGCTGCCGGCCGGGACCACCCCGCCGGGCGAGCCCCTGTACGTACGCTGACCCGCGCGGTCGGCCCGCGGCCCGGCGGTGGATCCGGGCGCGGCCCCGTCCGGCCGTAGAGCTAGCCGTAGACCGGGCCGGTGTACTTCTCGCCCGGCCCCTGGCCCGGCTCGTCCTTGACCACGGACGCCTCGCGGAAGGCCAGCTGCAGCGACTTCAGGCCGTCGCGCAGGGGCGCCGCGTGGAAGGAGCTGATCTCGGTGGCGCCGGCGTCCAGCAGGCCGGCCAGCGCGGTCACCAGCTTGCGGGCCTCGTCCAGGTCCTTGTACTTGTCCCCCTCTTCGGTCAGGCCGAGCTTCACCGCGGCGGCGCTCATCAGGTTCACGGCGACGGTCACGATCACCTCGACGGCGGGGACCTCGGCGATGTCGCGCGTCATGGCGTCGAAGTCGGGATTCTCGGGATGCTCAGGAGGGGTCTCACTCATGGGCCACACCCTAGGCGGTCCCGCGGGCCGTCCTTGAATTAGCCCTTGTCAAGTGATCCTGCTAGTCTGGAGTGCGACCGGCCGGACACCTGTGTGCGGCCCACAAGTGGAGGCTCCGATCTCCCACCTGACCGTCCTCCGGGGCGGCGGGTCAACCCCGGTCAGGCGGTCACCATCGTTCCGTACGGACGATGGAGTCGCCCGAAAGTGCGCCCCGCGATCACCGCGGCGGTGTTCCGGTAGTGCTCGGAGCCCCGTCTGTGATCGTCCGGGGCATTTTTTCTGCTTCGGTGCGGTTAGGTCTAACGAACAAAGACGTATGCGCGGCTGTCCGCCAGACCGCCGCGTGTGGTGCTACCGAGGAGGATCCATCAGCGCCGAGCCCCGCATCAACGACCGGATTCGCGTTCCCGAGGTGCGACTTGTCGGTCCCAGTGGCGAGCAGGTCGGCATCGTGCCGCTCGCGAAGGCACTGGAGCTTGCTCAGGAGTACGACCTCGACCTGGTCGAGGTCGCGGCGAACGCCCGTCCGCCCGTGTGCAAGCTCATGGACTACGGGAAGTTCAAGTACGAGTCGGCCATGAAGGCCCGTGAGGCGCGCAAGAACCAGGCGCACACGGTCATCAAGGAGATGAAGCTCCGGCCGAAGATCGACCCGCACGACTATGACACCAAGAAGGGTCACGTCGTCCGGTTCCTCAAGCAGGGCGACAAGGTCAAGATCACGATCATGTTCCGTGGTCGCGAGCAGTCCCGGCCCGAACTGGGCTACCGGCTGCTGCAGCGTCTCGCGGAGGACGTCCAGGACCTCGGTTTCGTGGAGTCGAACCCGAAGCAGGACGGCCGGAACATGATCATGGTTCTCGGTCCGCACAAGAAGAAGACCGAGGCGATGGCCGAGGCCCGCCAGGCGCAGGAAGCCCGCAAGGCAGAAGCGAAGGCGAACCCCGGCAAGTCGCAGAACGCCGCGGACGCCGCCAACGCCGCGGACGCCGCCGACACCGTGGGCGCCGAGGCACCTGCCGAGGCTTCCGCCGAGGCGTGATCCCGGGGGACGACAGTCCCCGAGGATGTAACCGATACAAGAGCGACGCTCCACCGTGCCCGGTTTTCGCGACCGGGCACCGGAGCGCCACCGACGAGGAGAGAACGGCGCTATGCCGAAGAACAAGTCGCACAGCGGTGCCAGCAAGCGCTTCAAGGTCACCGGCTCCGGCAAGGTGCTCCGTGAGCGCGCCGGCAAGCGCCACCTGCTCGAGCACAAGTCGTCCCGCGTGACGCGTCGCCTCACCGGCAACGCCGAGATGGCCCCGGGCGACGCCGCGAAGATCAAGAAGCTTCTCGGCAAGTGACGTCGGGCGCGCATCCGCGCCCGACCTCTGACCGGGACCCCATCGATTCCGGGCCGTGTGACGACAACCACGGCCCCGCTACAAGGAGTTAACAAGTGGCACGCGTCAAGCGGGCAGTCAACGCCCACAAGAAGCGCCGGGCGATCCTCGAGCAGGCCTCCGGCTACCGCGGTCAGCGCTCGCGCCTGTACCGCAAGGCCAAGGAGCAGGTCACCCACTCGCTGGTCTACAACTACAACGACCGCAAGAAGCGCAAGGGCGACTTCCGTCAGCTGTGGATCCAGCGCATCAACGCCGCTGCCCGCGCCAACGGCATCACCTACAACCGCTTCATCCAGGGTCTGAAGGCCGCCAACGTCGAGGTCGACCGCAAGATCCTCGCCGAGCTGGCCGTCAACGACGCCGGCGCGTTCGCCGCGCTCGTCGAGGTCGCGCAGAAGGCCCTGCCCGCGGACGTGAACGCGCCCAAGGCGGCCTGACGCCGGACCGGCGCCGTTGTACCGGACGGACCCGCAGGCCCTCGGGGCCTGCGGGTCCGCTGGTCTTCCCGACTGCAGAGGTGAACCGCATGCCCCCCGTCACGCCCGAGCTGATCTCCCCGCGCTCCGCCCGCGTCCTGGCCGCCCGGCGGCTGGCCAAGCGGAACTTCCGGGGCAAGGAGCGGCTGTTCCTCGCGGAGGGGCCCCAGGCCGTACGGGAGGCCGCCGCGCACGGCGACAGCCTCGCCGAGCTGTTCGCCACCGTCGAGGCCGCGGAGCGGTACGCCGACATCGTGGGGGAGGCGCGGGACGCGGGAGCCCGGATCCACCTCGCCGACGAGCAGGTGATCGCCGACATCTCCACCACCGTCACCCCGCAGGGCCTGGTCGGCGTCTGCCGGTTCGTCGACACCCCCTTCGAGGCCGTCCTCGCCGCCCGCCCCCGGCTCGTCGCCGTGCTCGCGCACGTACGCGACCCCGGCAACGCGGGCACCGTCCTGCGCTGCGCCGACGCTGCCGGCGCCGACGCCGTCGTGCTGACCGACGCCTCCGTCGACCTCTACAACCCCAAGGCCGTACGCGCCTCCGTCGGCTCCCTCTTCCACCTCCCGGTCGCCATCGGCGTACCCGTCGAGCGCGCGGTCGACGGGCTCCGGAGCGCCGGCGTGCGCGTCCTCGCCGCCGACGGCGCCGGAGTCCACGACCTGGACGAGGAACTCGACAAGGGCGCCATGGGCGTACCCACCGCCTGGGTGTTCGGCAACGAGGCGTGGGGGCTGCCGGAGGAGACCCGCGCCCTTACGGACGCCGTGGTCCGCGTGCCGATCCACGGGAAGGCCGAGAGCCTGAACCTGGCCACCGCGGCTGCCGTATGTCTCTACGCGTCGGCCCGTGCACAGCGCGCCTCCGGAGGCTGCCGCTCCGTCACCGAGAGCTAGTAGGGTGACCAACTCGGGTGCCTGAGAGGTGGGGTACGGGGATATGAGCGTCGGCACGAGCAGGACGCGGAATGCACACGACGTGCGCCGCCCGCCCGCGCCCCGGCACGGCGACCTCGCCGAGCTCGGCGTCGACCCCGACGACCTGCCCGACGGCCTGGTCGTCGCCGACGAGCAGGGCCGCGTGGTCTGCTTCAACGCCGCCGCCGAACGCATCACCGCGTGCTCCGCCCGCGACGCCCTCGGACAGCGGCTGGAGAAGGCCCTTCCATTAGAGGACCTCGAAGGCCGCCGCTGGTGGCAGCTGACCGACCCCTACGGCGGCCTCGCCATCCGGGTACGGCAGCCCGAGCGCAACCTGCTGCTCCCCGGCGGCCGCGAGGTCCTCGTCTCCGCGCGCTACGTCCGCGCCGAACCCACCGGCCCCGTCCGCCGCGTCGTCGTCTCCCTGCGCGACACCGAGGCCCGCCGCCGGACCGAGCGCAGCCACGCCGAACTGATAGCGACCGTCGCCCACGAGCTGCGTTCGCCCCTCACCTCCGTCAAGGGCTTCACCGCCACCCTGCTCGCCAAGTGGGCCCGCTTCACCGACGACCAGAAACGGCTGATGCTGGAGACCGTCGACGCCGACGCCGACCGGGTCACCCGGCTCATAGCCGAGCTGCTGGACATCTCCCGGATCGACTCCGGACGGCTGGAGGTGCGCCGCCAGCCCGTCGACATCGGAGCCGCCGTCGGCCGCCACATCCAGGCGTACGTCGCCGCCGGACAGCCCGCCGACCGGTTCCTGCTGCGCATCGAGCAGCCGCTGCCCGCGCTGTGGGCCGACCCGGACAAGATCGACCAGGTGCTGTCCAACCTGCTGGAAAATGCCGTGCGTCACGGCGAGGGAACCGTCAGCATCGACATCACGCCCACGGCGTCCCCGCGTGAAGGGGAGGACGCCGGCACGTCGGTCACGGTGAGCGACGAGGGCGCCGGCATCCCGGAGGAGTCCATGGACCGCGTCTTCACCCGCTTCTGGCGGGGCAGCAAGCGCGGTGGCACCGGCCTCGGGCTCTACATCGTCAAGGGCATCGTCGAGGCCCACGGCGGCACCATCACGGTCGGCCGCGCCCACGGCGGGGGCGCCGAGTTCCGATTTACGTTGCCCGTGGCGGCGCCGGCGTATCTCGCCTAGCGGCCCACGGGCGCCTTCGCACACGTTCACCCCGTTAGACTCGGCCTTTGGCACCTTGGTGTCCCATGGACGGCCCTCAAGAGTCGATTGACGGGGACCTTCAGCATGGGGGCACCCCCAGCGGTAGCTGGGGGACAATCGGAAGCACGGGAAGAGATGTCGGCACCCAATAAGTCGTACGACCCTGTCGAGGTCGAGGCGTTGAAACCGGAACAGATCGAGCGCATGCGGGACGAGGCGCTCGCCGCCTTCGCCGCCGCGGACTCCCTCGACGCCCTCCAGGAGGCCAAGGTCGCGCACACCGGCGGCACCTCCCCGCTGGCCCTCGCCAACCGCGAGATCGGCGCCCTGCCCCCGCAGGCCAAGGCCGACGCCGGCAAGCGCGTGGGCCAGGCCCGCGGCGCCGTGAACAAGGCCCTCGCCGCCCGCCAGGCGGAGCTGGAGGCCGAGCGCGACGCGCGCGTGCTGGTCGAGGAGTCGGTGGACGTCACGCTGCCGTTCGACCGCGTGCCGGCCGGCGCCCGCCACCCGCTCACCACGCTCTCGGAGCGCATCGAGGACATCTTCGTGGCCATGGGCTACGCCGTCGCCGAGGGCCCGCAGGTCGAGGCCGAGTGGTTCAACTTCGACGCCCTCAACATCGGCCCCGACCACCCGGCCCGCGGCGAGGCCGACACCTTCTTCGTGGAGGGCCCGCAGGGCGGCACCGAGTCCGGCGTCGTACTGCGCACCCACACCTCGCCGGTGCAGATCCGCTCGCTGCTCGACCGCGAGCTGCCGGTCTACGTGATCTGCCCGGGCCGCGTGTACCGCACCGACGAGCTGGACGCCACCCACACCCCGGTCTTCCACCAGGTCGAGCTGCTCGCCGTCGACGAGGGCCTGACCATGGCCGACCTCAAGGGCACCCTGGACCACATGGTCCAGTCGCTGTTCGGGGAGGGCGTGAAGACGCGGCTGCGGCCGAACTTCTTCCCGTTCACCGAGCCGTCCGCCGAGATGGACATGGAGTGCTACGTCTGCCGCGGCGAGTCCGTCGGCAACCCCGACCGGCCCTGCCGCACCTGTTCCTCCGAGGGCTGGATCGAGCTCGGCGGCTGCGGCATGGTCAACCCGCGGGTGCTCGTCGCCTGCGGCGTCGACCCGGAGAAGTACAGCGGCTTCGCCTTCGGGTTCGGCATCGAGCGGATGCTGATGTTCCGCCACAACGTCGATGACATGCGAGACATGGTCGAGGGTGACGTCCGGTTCACCCGGCCGTTCGGGATGGAGATCTGATGCGGGTCCCGCTTTCTTGGCTGCGGGAGTACGTCGACCTGCCGGCGACCGAAACCGGCCGCGACGTCCAGGCCAAGCTCATTTCGGCCGGTCTGGAGGTCGAGACCGTCGAACACCTCGGCGCCGACCTCAAGGGCCCCCTCGTCGTCGGCCAGGTGCTGACCATCGAGGAGCTGGAGGGTTTCAAGAAGCCGATCCGCTTCTGCACCGTCGACGTCGGCACCGCCAACGGCACCGGCGAGCCGCAGGAGATCGTCTGCGGCGCCCGCAACTTCGCCGCCGGTGACAAGGTCGTCGTGGTCCTCCCGGGCGCGGTCCTCCCCGGCGGTTTCGCCATCGCCGCGCGCAAGACGTACGGCAAGACGTCCCACGGCATGATCTGCTCCAGCGACGAGCTGGGCATGGGCGACGACGGCAGCAAGGGCATCATCGTGCTGCCGCCGGAGACCGAGGTCGGCAAGGACGCCATCGAGCTGCTCGAACTCGTCGACGAGGTCCTGGACATCGCAGTCACCGCCAACCGCGGCGACTGCCTGTCCATCCGCGGCGTCGCCCGCGAGACCGCCATCGCCTACCGCCTGCCGCTGCGCGACCCGGCGCTGCTCGACGTGCCCGCCCCGAACGCGTTCGGCTACCCGGTGACGGTCTCCGACCCGGCCGGCTGCGACCGCTTCACCGCGCGCACCGTCACCGGCCTGAGCCCGGAGGCCCGCTCCCCGATCTGGCTGCAGCGCCGCCTGCAGAAGGTCGGCATGCGGCCGATCTCGCTCGCCGTCGACGTCACCAACTACGTGATGATGGAGCTGGGCCAGCCGCTGCACGCCTACGACCGCGGGCTGGTCCAGGGCACCATCGGCGTGCGCCGGGCCGAGGAGGGCGAGAAGCTCGTCACCCTCGACGGCGTCGAGCGCTCCCTGCACGCCGAGGACCTGGTCATCACCGACGAGCGCGGCCCGATCGGGCTGGCCGGCGTCATGGGCGGCGCCAACACCGAGATCGCCGACCACGACGACGTGGAGAACGCGACCAGCGACATCGTGATCGAGGCCGCCCACTTCGACGCCGTCTCCGTCGCGCGCACCGCCCGCCGGCACAAGCTGTCCTCCGAGGCGTCCCGCCGCTTCGAGCGCGGCGTCGACCCGCAGGCCGCGGCCGCCGCCGCGCAGCGCACCGTCGACCTGCTGGTCCTCCTCGCGGGCGGCACCGCCGAGGCCGGCGTCACCGAGGTCGTCGCGCCGTCCGGGCCGCACACCATCACCGTCCCCGCCGACCACCCGGACAAGGTCGCGGGCGTCGCCTACGGCCGCGAGACCGTCGTACGGCGGTTGCAGGAGGTCGGCTGCGACGTCTACGGGCAGGACGAGCTGACCGTCACCGTGCCGTCCTGGCGGCCCGACCTGCTCGAGGCGAACGACCTGGCCGAAGAGGTCATCCGGCTGGAGGGCTACGAGAACCTGCCCTCCACCCTGCCCAAGCCGCCGTCGGGCCGGGGCCTGACCCGCCGGCAGCGGCTGCACCGCCGCGTCGGCCGCGCGCTGGCCGCGGCGGGCTACGTCGAGGCGCCCACCTACCCCTTCATCGGCGAGCAGGTCTTCGACCAGCTGCTGCTGGAGGCGGACGACCCCAAGCGCCGCGTCGTGAAGCTGACCAACCCGCTCAACGACGAGGAGCCCGCGCTGCGCACGTCGCTGCTGCCGGGCCTGCTCGGCGCGCTGCGGCGCAACGACGGCCGGGGCTCGCACGATCTGGCGCTGTTCGAGACGGGCCTGGTCTTCCACCCGCGCGAGGAGCAGCGCGCCGCCCTGGCCCTGCCCGTCGACCGGCGTCCCACCGGCGAGGAGATCGCGGAGCTGAACGCCGCGCTGCCCGAGCAGCCGCGCCACGTCGCCGTCGTCCTCGCCGGCGCCCGCGAGCAGGTCGGCTGGTGGGGCGCGGGCCGTCCCGCCGGATGGGCCGACGCCGTCGAGGCGGCGCGCGCCGTGGCCCGCGAGACCGGCGCCGACCTGATCGTCCGCAAGGGCCAGTACGGGCCGTGGCACCCGGGCCGCTGCGCCGAGCTGGTGGCCGTCGTCGACGGCGCCGAGCGGGTCGTGGGCCACGCGGGCGAGCTGCACCCCCGCGTGCTGAAGTCCCTGGGCCTGCCCGCGCGGGTCTCGGCGATGGAGCTGAACCTGGACGTGCTGGAGCAGGTCGGCGACGACACGCCCCAGGCGCCGGGCATCTCCACCTTCCCGGTCGCCACACAGGACGTCGCCCTGGTGGTCGACGCGTTCGTCCCCGCGGCGGACGTCGAGGGCGCGCTGCGCGAGGGCGCGGGCGAACTGCTGGAGCACATCCGGCTGTTCGACGTCTACCGGAACGACGACCAGCTCGGCGAGGGCAAGAAGTCCCTCGCCTACGCGCTGCGGTTCCGTGCCGCGGACCGGACGCTGACGGTCGACGAGGCGTCGGCCGCCCGGGACGCGGCCGTCGCCCTGGCGGGCGAGCGCACGGGAGCGGTACTGCGCGGCTGACCGCCGCCGGCACGGGAGCGGACCGGCCCTTCGGGGCCGGTCCGTCTGCGTTTCACGGGCCCGTACGGGGCCGCCCTGGAGATCCGCGGCGACGGCGAGGCGCGTGCCCTCGACCCTTCGGGGCGCGGGGGACCGCGCGAACCGGCCGCGACGAGCCCGCGGCCGGCATTGCGTCTTTGAGATCACACGGTTGAAGAGCGGGCGTCGTTCGCGTCGCTCAGCCGCCGACGGAAGCGGCCGGCCTTTCGCGGCCGGTCCGTCCGCGTTCGGCGGGGCCGCCCGGGAGTGGCCCTTCA